>PLTC01000232.1 GCA_003165295.1 Rhodospirillales bacterium
CCGCTGGTCCAGGGCGCCGGCGGCATGCGGATGTGCCGGCCCAGCTTTCTCCAGGACCTGATCCCGCGCCTGCGCCGGGCCGGGGTGCTGCTGATCTTCGACGAGGTGATGACCGGCTTCGGCCGCACCGGCAGCCTGTTCGCCTGCCAGCGGGCGGGCGTGGTCCCGGACCTGATCTGTCTGTCCAAGGGCCTGACCGGCGGCTTCCTGCCGCTGGCCGCCACCGTGTGCCGGGACGAGCTTTATCAGGCGTTCCTCGGCGGCGGCTTTGACCGGGCCTTTGCCCATGGCCATTCCTTCACCGCCAACCCGCTGGGTTGCGCCGCGGCGCTGGCGTCCCTCGACCTGATCGAAGCCCCCGAAACCGCGAGCCGGATCAAGGCCATCGAGCGCCGCCACCGCGCCTGGATCCAGCGTCTGGCCGACCACCCCCATCTGCGCCGCCCCCGCGCCCTCGGTACCATCGCCGCGGTGGATCTGGACACCGAGGAACTCGGCTACGGCGCCGCGGTCGCGCCCCGGCTGAAAGCGTTCTTCCTGGACCGCGGCCTGCTGATCCGGCCGCTGGGTCCGGTGATCTACCTGCTGCCGCCGCTGTGCATCTCCGACCAGCAACTCGATCGCGCCTATCAGGCCATCGAGGAGGCCGCCCTGGCCCTCCGGGACACGTCGCCCTAGTGGGCCGCATCAGGTTATCTGACAGGAGCGCGGGCGTCTCGCCCGCATGCGGCCGGGACGGCCGCGCTCCCGGATACCATGCAATTTAGATGACGCGATCCACTGGCCCCGCAACCGCCCCGATCCTGGTGCCGGGGCGGCTGACGGCATTGGGATTGGAGCGCCAACCGCGCGGTCGATGGAACCGGATCCGCACGGCGTCCTGCCTCGTGCTCCGATGAGGTGCGGTTCCGGCCCCGCGGAAGCGGGCGAGGTTGGTATGAGAACGCGGAACCCCCTGAAAGCGCCGGGCGCAGAGCCCGCAGCCGGGCTCATCCACCGTCCTCGGACGCGACACCGGTTCGTCGGGCGAAGAAACGGGCGACCCCCGGCCCGACCAGCAGGACCACCAGAAAGCGGGCGGTCTGCATGGCCATCACGAACGGCAGGTTAACGTCGCTGGAGCCGGCGATGATCGCCACCGAATCGGCGCCGCCCGGACTGGTGGCAAGATAGGCGGTCAGCGGATCCACGCCCGCGGTCAGAACCAGAATCACGGCGAGCCCGCCGCACAGGGCGATCAGGACCAGAATCGAGGCCACCAGACGAGGGAGCGCGCGGAGGGCATGAACCAGGATCGGGCGGGTGAAACGCAGGCCGATGCTCCAGCCCACCAGCGCATAGCTGGCCGCCAGCAGCCAGGGGGGCAATTCGATGGTCATCACCCCGGCATTGTGGAGCACCGCCCCCAGCAGCAGCGGCACCAGCAACGGCCCGGCGGGGATGCGCAGCGCCCATGCCGCCACCGGGCCGAACCCGGCCAGCGCCAGGGTGGCGGCAAACGGCCCCCAGTGGATCGGCGGGAACCACGCCACGCCGGCACCCGGCCCGGCAGCCACGCCGCCGGCCACCTCGCCCGACGGCGTCACCCAAAGCCGGGCGATGACCGAGGCCAGGATCACCACCAGCACCACCCGCAAATACTGCATGAAGGCGACCAGACGGACATCGGCACCATGGGCTTCGGCCAGCAGGGTCATCGCCGTCGCGGCTCCCGGAGCCGACCCCCAGATCGCGGTGGTCCCGGGCAGCACGCGCCAGCGCGCCAGCAGCCAGCCGAGCGAGCCGCTGGCCCCGATCACCGCACCGATCAGGGCCAGAAACAACGGCCAGTCCTGGCCGACGGTGCTGAGGATCGAGGGCGTGAGACTCCGGGCGATCATGCACCCGACCACCCCCTGGGCCACGAGGTATGGCCAGTGCGCCACCTGCAACGCTCCTCCCGCCGCCGCAATCATGATCGCCGCGACCATGGGTCCCAGCAGTTGTGCCGCCGGAAGTCCCGCGACCTCCAGCGTCAGCACCAGCAGGACCGACAGGACCAGCAGTGCCGTCCACCGGACGCCGCGTCCGTAACTGTCGAAACTCCCGGGACAATACCGGCTGCCTGGATCGGGCATGGCTTTCGTTCGGGCCTCCAGAAAGATTGAGACGGGGCGGCAGGCAGCCCCCCCTTGGGCCGTGAACCGGGCGTCACGGATTCGGCGTCACCGAATCTTCGCGGTTTGACCCGGTGCGAAGCCGGCGCACCGCCACCGGAATCAGCGCCAGCAGCCCCAGCCCGGCCAGTCCGGCCAGCGTTGCCGGGCTGAACACGCTGTGCAGGCTGACGGTGCCGCCGGCCTGGAAAACCTGCCCCAGCCCGGCGCCCAACGTGGCGAAGACCAGGGAAGCCGGGATGATTCCAAGGGCGGTGGCGACCACGAACGGGCGCAGCGGCATTGCCACCAGCGCCGGCACCAGATTGACCACCCAGAACGGAAAGGCCGGCACCAGCCGCAGGAACAGCAGATAATGGAAGGCATCCCGGTGAAAGCCGTCGGCCATCCGCTGGAGAAACGGACCGGCGCGCCGGCGCAGGAGGTCGCCTGCGACCGAGCGTGCGATCAAAAACAGGATCGTGGCGCCGATGGTGGCGCCGACCAGGCTCAACAGCGCGCCCAGCCACGGCCCGAACAGGAAGCCGCCGGTCAGGGTCATCACCGCGGCGCCGGGCAGCGACAGCGCCACCACCGCGACGTAAAAGCCGACGAAGGCAAGACCGGTCAGGGCGCCATGAGCCGCCACCATGGCCTGCAAGGTCTCGCGATGGCGTTTCAAGGTTTCGAGGGTGAGCGCGTGCCCAAGGCCGGAGCCGAAGGCCACGGCAACCAGCGCCGCCAGAATCAGCAACGGCCAGCCGCGCCTCGCAAGTTCAGAGGTCGTCATCTCTCCGGTCCCTGCCGATCCCAGGCCGCAGCCCCGGTACAGGGCTGCCGGAATGAAAGATAGCATGCTCTCCGGCGGAAATCCGGGAAACCTTTGGCTGATACCTATTGACCGGAACCGCCGGCCGGCGGGTGGTTCGAAAGCGGGGGGTGCATGACAACCGGCAAATGGCGTACACTCGGTCGGGGTTCTGGCCGGCGACCGGACCGACCGGCCGCCGGCCAGAGCCCCCGAACTTCCCGAACCAACAGCGGACAGGATCGGATCCCATGAGCACGGCTTTCCCTTCCCCCCGGCGGCAATTTCTGTTGGGCCTGGGGGCCTTTTGCGCTTCTTCGGCCGCGGTGGCGCGGCCGGCGGCGGCGTTCCAGGTGGTGCCGGCCGACGACTATGCCCGCCTGATCGATCACAGCTGCGGAGGCAGCGACATCCACCGGCGACTGCTGGAAGAGGCCGAGGCCCGGCTGGGGGTGACGCTGACCCAGGCCCAGCGGAGCCAGGCGTTGGCCGCGATGAAATGCCCGATCTGCGGTTGCCCGCTGGTGACGGCAGAGGCAACGCCCGACACGCCGGCGCCGGCGGTTCCCTGAAACCCGGGTGCCCTTTCCCCGCCCGCCATCGAAAGCCGCCCCATGAGCAGCGAAGTCCGTACCTTTATCATCCCCGACGCCAATCCCGATCAGGTGCGGCATGAGGTTGCCGCCTTCCTGCGCTCGGTGGTGATCGATCGCATCGACACCGCCTATGCCGACGGCGCCTGGCGCATCCTCGTGCTGTATCAGGACGCCCGGCGTAAGGAGGAATCCGAGCAGATCGAGAGTGCCATCAAAGGCACCCTGCTGGAGTGGCGGGAGCGCGAGGCGGGCCGCTCGGGAATCAACCGGGAGGCCATCGTTTCGGACGAGCTGATTGCCGAGATCGCACACTACGCTCCGACCACCGAGCGGGAGTTGTCGACCATCGTCGCCGCCCACGGCGCCGATGTCGGCCTGCACGGCGCCGCCATCGTTCAGGCGGTCAAGGCCATGCTGGATGCCCTGATCGACTGATCGCGGCCGGGCCTGCGCGTCGGGTTCAGGCGCCTTGTGCCGGAGGTTCCCCGGCCGCCGGCGGCGGGCCGGACAGGGGCGGACCGCGGAGCAGAGCCTCGATCTGCTCCGCCGGCAGCGGCCGGGCGTAGAGGTAGCCCTGGCCGTAGCGACAGCGCAGGCCCCGCAGGAACCGCGCCTCCGGTTCGGTCTCGATGCCCTCGGCCACCACATCCATGCCCAACATGTCGCCCAGGGCGGCAATCAGTTGCACGATCGCGGCTTTTTCCGGGCCGTCACCGATCGCCTGGACAAAACTCTTGTCGATCTTGAGGGTATTGGCGGGGACCCGGTGCAGATAGCTGAGAGACGAATAGCCGGTGCCGAAATCATCNNGCTCTCGGTGATCTCCAGCTTGAGACAGGACGGGGAGATGCCGGTCTTGCGGAGAACCCGCTCGACCAGCGCCAGCAGATCGTCGTCACGCAACTGCCGGGTCGAGACATTGACCGAGGCAAACAGCGACCGGCGTTCGGGATGGCCGGCCTGCCAGACCACCAGTTGGTGGGCCGCCTCTTCCAGCACCCAGCGGCCGATGGGCACGATCAGGCCGGACTCCTCGGCCAGCGGCACGAACTCGCCGGGTCCCACCAGTCCGCGCTCGGGATGCTGCCAGCGAATCAGCGCCTCGAAGCCGGCGATGGCGCCGCCATCCAGAAAGACGATGGGCTGATAGTGCAGGCACAACTGACCTTCGTCCAGCGCCCGGCGCAGCTCGGATTCGGTGCGGACCTGGGTCAGCGCCTGGAGCCGCAGCCGGGTATCGAACACCTCGGCCCGCGCCCGCCCGGCGCCTTTGGCCCGAACCATGGCGAGGCTGGCGTCACGCAGCATGTCCTCGGCCCGCTCGTAGCCGGAAATACTGAGTGCGATCCCGACCGAGGCGGTCAGTACGATGTCGCGGTTCTCAAGGTGGAACGGTCGCGCCACCGCCCCCCTCATCCGGTGGGCGGTGACCAGTGCCGTCGCCGGTTCGGACACTTCTTCGGTCAGCAACGCGAACTCGTCGGCGCTGAGCCGGGCCAGGGTGTCTCCGGTCCGGCGCAGCCGCAGCAGCCGTGTGGCGGTGGTGCTCAGGACCAGATCCCCCATGGCGTTGCCCAGGCTGTCGTTGATCGACTTGAAGCGGTCGATGTCAAGCAGCAGCACCGCGAAATGACCGCTGCCGCCGGTCTGGCGGGCCATCATCTGGCCGATGCGGTCAAGAAGCAGCGAACGGTTGGGCAGGCCGGTCAGCCCGTCATGAAAGGCATTGAACTGGAGTCGCAACTCGGCTTTCTTGCGCGCCGTCACGTCGGTCACGGAACCGGCGATGCGCACCGGCCGTCCCTCGCCGTCGCGGACCGCGCTGCCGCGAATTTGGCACCACGCGGTGGTGCCGTCGGCCCGGGACATGCGGAACTCATGGGCCAGATGGTCGGTGCTGCCGGCCAGGTGCCGGCGCAACGCCGCCACCAGCGCCGGCCGGTCCTCGGACGCCACCAGCCGGAACCAGTCCTTGAGGCGGTTCTCGAGGGCCGCCTCGGGAAAGCCGAGCATCGAGAGGCAGCGCGGCGAAAGATAGGTCTCGCCGATGTCCAGCCGCCAGTCCCACAGCCCGTCATTGGCGCCGCGCGCAGCCAGGGCGTAACGCTCCTCACTCTGGCGCAGTTGCTGCTCGGCCCGCTTGCGGTCGGTGATGTCGGCCTGGGAGCCGATCATCCGCACCGCGTCGCCGTTGTCGTCCCGCACCGTCATGCCGCAACAGAGCATCCAGCGCAGGGTCTGGCCGGCATCGCGGATGCGGTACTCGATCTTGAAGGACTGAACCGGAATCCGTGACCGTTGCCTTTGCTCGTCCAGAGTCGCCTGAAGCCAGATCAGGTCCTCGGGGACCACCCGACCGAGCCATTCATCGGGCGAATCGCCGATCTCCTGCGGCGTAAAGCCCAGGATCGCCTTCCACCGTGGCGAGTAGTAGATGGCGTTGGTGCTCAGGTCCCAGTCATAAAGGCCGTCGCTCGCCGCCGCCGCGGCCAGGGTATATCGTTCCTCGCTCTGGCGCAGACGCTGCTCGGCGTTCTTGATTTCGGCGATTTCGCTGATCGCACCGATCAGCCGGTCGGGCGCGCCGTCACGGCCGGGGACCGCGATCCCGCGGCAGGCGAGCCAGCGCCAGCCGTCGCCGTCGCGGACCCGATGTTCCATGATGAACGGTGCCGGCGCCTTCTCCCGCTGGCCTTCGAAGCAGGCCAGCAGCCAGATCAGGTCGTCGGGATGGACCCGCAGGAACCAGTCCTCGACACGATGGCCGCCCGGTGCCGCCGGAATGCCGACCAGCGCCAGAAAGCGCGGTGACAATGCGACGAAGCCGGTTGCGGGCTGCCATTCCCACACCCCGTCGCAGCCGATCCGCTCCGCAACCGCATAGCGATCAAGCAACCGCTGCGCCTCGCTCTGCCCGGTCCCGGCTTCGAGCGCAGGCCAGGCGCCGGCGCCGGTCGCGTCGGCGGCCATCCGGGCGGCACCCGTCTCGACATCGGCGCGGTCCTCACACATCACCGATCTCCCCCGGGATCGACATGGCACGGCCTGCGGCGTCGCAAGCCTCCGCCCGTAACCGTGCGCCCCTGACCGATTGCCCCGGTGCGAGGCGCCGGTGGCGGGATCGGGAGAATGGCTCCCACCCGTTCATCGTTTCTGCCGGGACAATCATCGACCACTGGACGTGCCCCTTAATATTCGTTCGCTCGTCCATGTCCCGCCAGCGTCACGGCCTTCCCCTTTTTCGGTGCGCAACCGGTCGCCGCCGCCGGCGGCCGCGCCATAACTTTCCTTACCGAGCGAATTTTAACCGATGCCATTGTCTTCGTTTGCAAAATGCGAGGCATTCCGCCATCGGCAGCGGTCCCTCCTGCGATGCGAAGCGCCTGCGCCTGGGCTGGCACCGCGACAACCCGTCGCAGTACCCGCCAGAAGGCCGGGGAGTCGTCATTTCGTCGCCCCCCGGACCCGACCGCGGCGCGGTTGCGAAGCGCCGGCGGTTGCGCCGCTGTCTGGCGCGATCCTTGCACACATCCGGTTCACGGTCCTTGCAAACGTCCGCCACACTCATTCCTTCGACCTCAAGGACAGTGACGGAAGCTGTCGGCAGTGATTCGGCGCAAGAAAAAAGAGGATGGGCGACCCATGGCGCGATCGATGGACTCTGGTCAGGTGGCTTTCGCCGGGGACGGACCCCGGCATCCGTGGCTTCCCAGGCTGGAGGGCGGGGCGGGGCCATACTGGCGGTCGCCGGCGCCAACCCAAAGCGGGAGTCCGGTCTACGAGACTCTGCCGCTGTTTGACGCCGCCACGCTGTCCGACCTGTGTGGCGGCATTGAACCCGACACCCTGGCGTCGATCCTCAGCGGCTTCATGGAAGACCTGCGCCACCGGCTTGACCGCATCGCCGCCGCCACCGGTGCCGCCACCACCCCCAATCTGCGCGTCCTCGCCTTCGAAAGCCACGCTCTGTCCAGTTGCTCCTACACCTTCGGGGCCTTGCGGCTGGCCGGGGTCTGCCGCAGCATCGAACAGGCGGTGGGTGACGGCGACAGCCGCGAGGCGCTGTTCCTGGCCCGGTCGCTGGGCCGAATCGGCGCCGAATCCCTTGATGCCCTCTCGGCCCGCCACCGGGCCAGTTGAGGCCGCCGCAGGCGGCGGGCCCGATCGCCGGCCATCCCGACCGCGCCGCGACCTTTCGTCCAGCCATTACCGATGAGCATGGCGGATAGTTCCACCTTCGAGGACTGGACGTGGGCGATGCCTCGTGCAATGATCCCAGCCATCGAGTGACGTTAACCTCGGTTATTCGGCGACGCCATTTTCCGGGACGAAGTCGCCCTCTCCGGCGTGACATCCCCGTCCTCCAAAGGAGCAATCAGGACCGTCTCATGGCGACAGAAAAAGTGAAAGGTTTTTCACCCGTATTGGACGCCATCCTGCATGGAGGCTCCAGCGTCTCCATCAATGTCATCGAAATGGCGAAGAGTTTTCCGAAAGAAAAGCTCTTGTTCCGATCGACTGCCATGAACGGTGTGGTTATTTTCAAATTTCCGAACTTCGTGGATGAAGTCGGCAAAGAGTTGATGGGGGCTTTCGGGGGGCCGGCGGCCATCGAATACCATCCGATCGAGACCGGCGTCTATATACCTTATTCCACCGAAGCGCCGCAGGATGGTGGTTGCGCGATCTATATGCGGCAAAAGAACTATCAGCAACTTTTGATGGACTATGTTGGACTGCCGTCCGACGGCCTGACCGATGGTGCCAATCTCAATCTCAGTCAGGACATCAAGCTGCTGAGCCTGATGGATACCATTCCGTCTCTGGATCCGTTTCTGCTCAAGGAATGCTTCGACGCCAACGGCATCTCTTACGATCCGTCGGTGCTGCGGCTCGACCCGCGCGAGGAAGAAGACATCAAGCGGATGATCTCGGAGAAAATTTCCCCGATCGTCCAGAAGGCTTTCGATTCCGAACGGACCACCTCGAGCCGCGAGCGCCTGCTGGCGGCGCTGTGGAATCCGACCATGCCCGAGGCCAGAAACTTCGTGCGGGCCTTCGGCATCGCCGATTCCGAAGCGGTTGCGGTGTTCACCGCCTGGAAAGGCATTACCTTTTATCAGCTGCAGGTCCGGGTGATTGGGCCGAAAATCCGGGAAGTGCTGGGGTGGATGAAATCGAAGGAGTCAATTCCCATCGATGCCACTATCAACAAGACATATATGCCTCAGCTCCAGATGTTCAATGTCAAGATTGTCAGCCTGATCAACCAGAACGTCGCCGATATGCGCACGATTCTGACCAAATACGAGAACTGCTTTGCGTCTTTCATCGACGGCAACCCGAGTGAACTGACCAACTTCCTGCGTTCGGCGCGTCAGGTTTATTACGTACTTGGCTACTGCATTTCTTCGCTGAACAGTGCTATCGCTATCTTCTTCCGGGAAATAAGGCCCCCGACGCGCACCCGGATCAGTTTCGAGGAGACCAACCGGCTCTACATCCGGCTGGATACCACCCTCAGCCGCAAGCGCGACGTTCCCACCAGTCTGTGACCGGCCGGCTTCCGGCGGCGGTATTTTCGGGTTGCGAGGAGGCGTCTGCCGGCTGAGCCGGGCGGGACGTCCTTATCTGTCCGCCCCATCTTTTGTTTTTCGGGCCATGGCGCCGGGGCTGTTCGGCTGCCATCGATGCCGACTCATACGGCGTTCCGGGGTGATATGTCCGGTCATGGGGTGGGATTCCCGATGATTCAGGAATTCAGCAAGAAGGTATGACAGGGCTGCGGTCGGCTGGTTATAGTGCTTCGCCGTCGTCGCGTCGGGGACCGGCACCGGCGACAGCGGATATGGCGGAGATTGACCGGAGGGTGGCGGCGATGACGGATTTTCCCAAAAAAAACCTGGCCGACTGGACGGTGCTGGCCGGCAAGGACATCGGCAAGGGCGGTTCGGTTGACCAGTTGTTGTGGCGGACGCCCGAAGGATTGACGGTCAAGCCGCTCTATACCGCCGCCGATCTGGAAGGGCTGGAACTCGATACCCTGCCCGGCTTCCCGCCCTACAGCCGGGGGCCGCGCGCCACCATGTACGCTCACCGGCCCTGGACCATCCGCCAGTATGCCGGTTTCTCCACCGCCGAGGAGTCCAACGCCTTTTACCGCAAGAATCTGGCGGCGGGACAGATGGGCCTGTCGGTGGCCTTCGACCTGGCCACCCACCGCGGCTA
>PLTC01000061.1:0-1087 GCA_003165295.1 Rhodospirillales bacterium
TGCAACAAGTCGTTCAACTGTTCCTATGCAGGTCATGACCTGTGAGTCCGTTAGGGGGCTTTGCCCCGGTCCCCCCACCAGGGCTTTGCCCTGGAGCCACCAAAGGCCGGTGGCCCTTGGAACCCATTACGTCACACGGGTCTGTGAGGCCACCATGCTGAAACTGCTCCTGGGTGCGCTGTTGCGCCCGCCGCCGACCATCGACCGACCCGCCGCCGACCCCGGCGCCCTGGAGGAACTGGGCCGCCGGCTCGCGACCCGAAGCCGCGCCCGCCTTGGCCGCAGCCTCGCCATCCGCGAGGTCGATGCCGGCTCGTGCAACGGTTGTGAACTGGAAATCCACGCCCTCAATAACGCCGTTTACGATCTGGAGCGTTTCGGCATCCGCTTTGTCGCCTCGCCGCGTCATGCCGATGTCCTGCTCGTCACCGGACCGGTGACGAGCAACATGCAGGAGGCGTTACGGCGCACCTACGACTCGACCCCGGATCCCAAATGGGTGGTGGCGGTCGGCGATTGTGCCGCCGATGGCGGGATATTTCGGGGCAGCTACGCGGTGACCGGTGGTGTCGACGCCACGGTCCCGGTCGACCTGCATCTGCGCGGTTGCCCGCCGACGCCGGAACAGCTGCTGGCGGGCCTGCTGGCGCTACTGGAGGTTACGGCGTAGAACGACGTTCAAGGGGGCCTTGCCCCCCGATCCCTTAACTCCAGGGTTCCAAGGGCACTGCCCTTGGTGGGTCCAGGACAAAGCCCTGGCCGGCGGAGCCAAGGGGGCACAAAGACGCCCCCCAGGTTACCCGCCCGGCCTTACTCCAGCCCCTCGAACAGGGCGGTGGACAGGTAGCGTTCGGCGAAGGACGGCAGAATGGCGACGATCAGCTTGCCGGCATTCTCGGGACGCGAGCCCACTTCGAAGGCTGCGGCCAGGGCCGCACCCGAAGAAATGCCCACCGGCAACCCCTCGAGCCGCGCCGCCTTGCGGGCGGTGGCGAAGGCCCGCTCGTTGGAGATGCGCACCACTTCGTCGATCAGCTTGGTGTTGAGAATGTCGGGAACGAAGCCGGCGCCGATGCCCTGAATCTTG
>PLTC01000061.1:1181-59480 GCA_003165295.1 Rhodospirillales bacterium
TTGGCGGGATTCTTGAACTGTTGCGGCATGAAGGCGTTGGGCAGCTTGGAGAGCAGCTCTTCGGCGCGGCGAATGGCGCCCTTCATGCCCTCGGCGGCCGGAGTCAGTTCCAACTCGGCGCCCAGCAGCTTCAGCATCTTGCGCCGTTCCACGGACATGCTTTCGGGCATGGTCAGAATCAGCCGGTANNGCCAGCGCGATGCCGGTGTTGCCCGAGGTGGGTTCGATCAGCACGGTGCCGGGGCCGATCCGGCCGTCGCGCTCGGCCGCCTCGATCATGGCCAGGCCAATCCGGTCCTTGACCGAGGCGAGAGGATTGAAGAACTCCAGCTTGCCCACCACATCGGCCGCGCCGCCCAACTCCTTGGTCAGCCGCGGCAGCCGGACCAGCGGGGTGGCGCCAATGGTCTCGGTGATGGAATTGTATATTTTACCACGAAACTCGGGAGCCGACACCGTCATGATTTCCCTCCACCGCATTGTTAAAATGGCAGCCTACGGGCTGGCAATGATACAGGCCCGTATGTAGTTAAAGCGCCGGCTGCCGGAGGTCAAATGCTAAAATCGATGCGGTCGCCGGTCTCGGTGGGCACGCCGGCCTTGCGCGCCCGCAGGCACAGATCCTCGATCGAGGTGTTGTCGAGCCGGGTCATGCAGTCTTCCTGCAATTCGAGCCAGAGCGGTCGGACCACCTGATGGCCGAGCACCGAGCCCGCCGGGTCTTCCATGGCGTCGGCGGCGCTTTCCATCGACCGCACCACCCGCACGATCTCGCCCACGGTGATCCGCCGACGCTCCCGGGCCAGCCGGTAGCCGCCACGCGGGCCGCGCACCCCGGCCAGGATGCCGTCGCGGACCATTTGCTGGAGCACCTGTTCCAGGTATCGTTTGGGAATACCCTGGCGCCGGGTGATCTCGCCGCTTTGTACCGGCTCGGTGCCGGCATTATAGGCGATGTCGAGAACCGCTTCGATGGCGAACATCAATTTCTTGGAAATTCGAAACATCAGAGGGAGTCCTGGCTGTGGCCACCGGTGGACCCGAAACCGCCGGTTCCCCGCGCACTGGCCGGAAGTTGGCCGGTCTCGGTCCACGCAACCTGCGCTACCGGAGAGACCACCAACTGCGCCACCCGCTGGCCGCGTTCGATGACAAAAGTTTGATCGGAAAGATTGATCAAAATCACACCAATCTCGCCACGATAGTCGGAGTCGATGGTTCCGGGTGTATTGAGCACGGTTACGCCATGGCGCAACGCCAGACCCGAGCGCGGACGCACCTGGGCCTCAAAACCGGCGGGGAGCGCGAGCGCGACACCGGTCGGCACCAGCTCCCGGGCGCCGGGCACCAGCGTCAACGGTGCCTCGACGGCCACCGCCGCCAGCAGGTCAAGCCCGGCCGCCCCCGGGGTGGCATAAACCGGCAAGGGCAGGTCGCGGCCATGGGCGAGCCGGGTGACGGGGACCGTCAGCGCCGTTGACCCGGCGGGATGGGGAGGGGCGGCCGCGGTCATGACCGGACCGGCGCGCTGCCGGAGAGGTGATCGGCGATGGCCACCGCCAGCCGTTCGCCCACCGAAACCTTGCTCAGCAACGGCCAGTCCTCCACCGAAGCCGGCCCGCCTTGGCTCCCGGCGCGCAACACATGGACGGTGTTGCGCTCGCCGCCAAAGGTGCCGGTGCCCTGCCCGACATCGTTGGCGACGATCCAGTCGCAGCCCTTGCGGACCAACTTGGCCTGGGCGTGTTCGATGATGCGTCGGGTCTCGGCGGCAAAGCCCACCACCAGCCGCGGCCGGTGCGGCCCGGCCTTGGCCAGGGTGGCCAGGATGTCGGGATTTTCCGTCAGTTCCAGGACCGGCATTTCGCCCTGATCCTTCTTCAGCTTGTGGTCGGCGACCTTGCGCATCCGCCAGTCGGCCACGGCCGCGGCGCAAACCGCCACATCCACCGGCAGGGACGCCTGGCAGGCCGCGAGCATCTGGTCGGCGGTCTCGATTCGGATCACCTGGACACCCGGCGGGTCGGGTTCGGCGGTGGGACCCGTGACCAGGATGGTGCTGGCGCCAAGCCCGGCCAGACCGCGGGCGATGGCGTGACCCTGGCGTCCCGAGGACCGGTTGGTGATGTAGCGGACCGGATCGATGGGCTCGATGGTCGGGCCGCTGGTGACCAGCGCCCGCCGGCCGGCCAGCGGCAAGCCCCGGCCGCTGCCGGCCAGTCCCTCGAAATGGCCGACGATGGCCGCCAGAATTTCCCCGGGTTCGGCCATCCGGCCGCTGCCGGTTTCGCCGCAGGCCAGCGCCCCGGCGTTGGGGCCGATCCGGCGCACGCCGCGTCCGGTCAGGACCGCGACGTTGGTCTGGGTCGCCGGATGGTCCCACATCACGCCGTTCATGGCCGGGGCCACCAGCACCGGCTTGTCGGTGGCAAGAAGCGCGGTGGAGGCAAGGTCGTCGGCCAGTCCCGTCGCCATTTTGGCCAGCAGGTTGGCGGTGGCCGGGGCCACCACCACCAGATCCGCCGAGCGCGACAGGCGGATGTGCCCCATCTCGGATTCGTCGGTCAACGACCACAGGTCCTGATAGACCTTGTCTTCGGACAGCGCCGAAACCGTAAGCGGCGTCACGAACCGGGCGCCGCCGGCGGTCAGGATGCAGCGAACATGGCATCCCTGTTCGCGCAGCCGGCGGATCAGCTCCAGACTCTTGTAGGCGGCGATGCCGCCGGCGATCACCAGCAGGATGCGTTTGCCGTCAAGAATGGGAAATTCGGGCACGACCGAGCCTTTTCTGCCAGGGCAATGTTGTGAAACCAAAGTATGGGGTCGCAGCCGGCAGTGCAAGCCGGGCGTGATCCCCGCTGCCGATTAGCCGCGGTCGGCGGGGTCGCCGACGGCAGGGTGACGGGGGGGAATCGCCACCGCTTCGAGACCGGGACGGAAATGGGCCAGGGACGGCGTGGCCAGGGACGGCACCCGCGCCATTTCGTCCCAGCGTCGCAGCACCAGGGCCTCGGCGGCGAACGGGGTGGCCAGGAACGCCGCGGCCTCGGCCGGGGTCATGAGCCCGCCCTGGGGCCCGAGGCTGAGCCGGGACGCCGGCGTCAGCAGCGCCGGGTAACCGGGTTCGACGGTACAGAGGTAGCGTTTGGCCGCCACATGCAGCCGGACCGGTTCGACCACCGACGGCGGGAAGCCGTTGGCCAGCAACGCGGCGCCGGTCTCGGCGTGCCTGGGATCGCCGCTGGAGATGGCGTCCGGCGGTCCGGCCCCGCCGGCCAGCAGATAGCCGATGTCATGGAGCAGTGCCGCGGCCACCAGAGCCGGCACCGCGCCGGCCTGCTCCGCCAGCCAGGCGGTTTGCAGGGCGTGCTCGGTCTGGCTTACCGGTTCGCCAAGGAACAGGGTGCTGCCCAACCGCCAGAACATCTCCAGAACTTCGTCAACCGGTGACATGGGATGCGTCACGGCAGCTCTCCTCAGAGTCTGTCAAACACCTGCGCCTGCCCTGGAGTGCCCCTCGGAAACGGCGGGGCTTCTGTCGCCGTTGCCGGGGAATGGGCATTTCCGGAGCGGCCTCTCAGGCCGGGGTTCCGCGCATATCGTCACCGTCGCGGCAACGCATGGGGACCCCCTTGGTAGCAAGCGGACGTGACAAAAAGAAGTAGCGAGGCCCGACATTCCGATCAGGTGGGGGCTGCCGGAAGGCGCCGACTCGGGACCGGGCCCGGCGCCCGGTCAAACTCTTGGTGATTCGCGGCCCGCTCCGGGATATCTCTACCGCGGTGGCCGGGCGCCCGGGTTGGTGCGCGCCCGGCCATCGGTCCGATCCGCCCGGCCAAACCGCCCGAAGACGCTGAACCACCCGAAGAAGACGTCGAGATGAATGAGTATCCCAAACCCCGTCACGCCTTCGGCGTCGATCCCCGCCGCCCCGAATTCTACAGCCTGCGCCAGGCCCGCTACGAAGCGATGGCCCAGGATATCAGCGATTGGGCCGGCAAGGCCGCCCGATCGGGAAGAAAGCTGTCGGTTCTCGATGTCGGTTGCAGCAACGGCACCTTGGCCCGCTATCTGGAGGTCAAACCGGATTTTGACGCGATCGAGCTGTCGGGAACCGAATTCGTCGATCGCGGTCTTTATAAGCCGGAATTGTATCGCGAGTTCTTCATGGGCGACCTCACCGCCGGGCACCCCGAGGTGCCCTCGGACGCCTATGATGTGGTAGTCTGTGAGCAGGTTCTGGAGCATCTGGAGCAGTTGGATGTGGCCATCGCGACGCTCGAGCGGGTTCTGAAGCCGGGCGGCCGGCTGATCGTCGGCGTTCCGATTTTCCTGCCGCCATTCCCGTTTTTCCGCAACTGTGTGCTGAAAATATCACGAACGATAAATCCCGAAAAACGCTGGAGCCATTTGCAGACCTTTTCCTACTGGTCGTTCCTCCGGCGGATGAGGTCGGTGACAAGCCTGAGGCTGCTCCGCACCAGGGGCTTCCGTATCATTTCGGGCGGGATGTTGCGCGGCCTGGAGAATCATCGGTTGTGGTGGGAATTCAACTGTAAGCTGGGCCGGCTGATGCCGGCCGCCTGCATCGAATTTCAGGCGACTATGGAAAAGCCGGCGGCGGTCGCGTCCCCATGATCCGGTCGGTTGGACGAGTGTTCTCTCGCGGTGGCGGCGCCTACGGATTTGCGATGATCCTCGCGGCGGCGCTGCTGCCGACGGTAGGCCTGTACTGGGGCGGCTCCTATACCGCGGTGGTGGTGGTGGTGAGCCTGGTCGTGCTGGCCTCGTCGGTCCTGGCCCGCGGCGGCCGGAGCCGCCTTGCCGGACTGCGGTTCGATCTTCCGCTGATCGCCAGCCTTGGCGCCTGTCTGGCCCTGGGATGGATGGCGATTCTCTGGTCGATCGTGCCGGCGGCGTCGGCGAAGACGGCGCTGGAACTGACGCTGCTGTCGGCGGCGTTGCTGCCGATGGTCTCGGTCACCGGACCCGAACCCGGTTTCGATCCCGGTTATGGTCGCGATCTCGATCTGGTCCTGGATGTTCTGGTGGTGGCGATCCTGTGCGGTGCGGTGGTTGCAACCATCGACATCGCCCTTTATGACCGCTACGGGCCGCTGGCGGCACCTGGCCACTATACCGCTCACCGGGTGGTGAAATACAACCGGGGAATCAGCTATCTCGAAATGATGCTGTGGCCGTTGCTGGCCTGCTGCTGGCTCCATCGCTCCAAGGCGGTGGCGATCGGCCTTGCGGTTGCCGTCTCGGTGGTCACGGTGGTCTCTGCATCTCTGACCGCGAAGATTGCCCTGGCGGCGGGGTTCGCCGTCCTTGCCCTGTCACTGGTGTCGGTGACCGCCACCGGCGCGATGATGGCCGGGGGGGTGGTGGTGCTGGGGGTGGCCACGCCGGTCATGCTCAAGGTGGCCTCGGCGCTGCTGCTGGCCGAACCCCTGTCCCTGATCAAGCGGTCGGGCCTTCACCGGCTGGAATTCTGGGATTACATGGCCGATCGGGTCTGGGACCGGCCGTTGTTGGGCTGGGGCTGGCAAAGTGTGCCGGCCCTGCCCATTCATCCTGAGGAACTGGCGCGCTACCATGTGGTCGATGACCAGGGAGTTGGTCACGCCCATAACATGTGGTTGCAGGTCTGGGTCGAGACCGGGGTGGTCGGAGCGGTTCTGTTTCTGGCCTTCGCCCTTTATGCGCTCCACCGGACGGTGACACTGCCGGAACCGCTCCGGCCGTTTGCCCTCGCCTGTTACGCCACGGTGCTGACCATGACCCTGTCTGCCTATAATCTCTCCGCCGATTCGTGGTGGGCGGCAATCGCCTGGTCGGCGTTCCTGTTCATCCTGGTGGCGAACCGGTGGCGGACGACCGCGGCAGGGTCCCGGTAGGCTTAGTTCGCGTCAGGCAGGCACACGGTCTATGGCTGTGTAACTTCGCTTTCATGGGCGAGAGAAAGAAAAAATTCCTCACAAAGACACGAAGAACTCAAAGCAGTCACAAAGAGGGCGGGTGTTTGTGAGGAACTAATTTTTATATGGATGGCCACAATATCATCCCGTTGCATGGGCGTAGGGCACGGTTGTTGCCCGCATAAGCTTTGGGTCCCGGCCTAACGCGAACTGAGCCTCCCGGTAACCCAGGTCTTCGGTAACCAGCGGACAATGCCACCGGTCACCGAAGGCCCATCGATTGCGGCCGGGCGCAGTCGAAACCGGGCCGGTCCCGACCGTGCCCCCGGGGATCGGACGGAAAGCCGTTACTGCCAGTCCCGGATCCCGTAGGCGTCCAGGATTTTCGCCAGTTCCCCCGAGGCACGCAGTTCCGAGACTCCCTCGTCCCAAATCCTGATCAGCGTCGGAGTCTCCGAACGCGCGCTGGAAAAGGCGATATAGATGGGTGACGGCTCGCCACCGGCATCGACGACCTTGAGATCGTGCCCCAGTCCCAACGTCTTGGCCAGATAAAGCAGCGTCGATTCGTTATCGATCACCAGGTCCAGACGGTTCCCGACCAGCTTCTTGAGGTTCAACTCGCCGGCCTGGGCCCCGGAAACGGTATCGATGACCGCGGGGTTGTTCTGGTTATCCTTTACGAACTGCCCGAGCGGACCACTCACCTCGTAATCCTTGACGATTCCGACCCGCTTTCCCTGAAGCGAGGCGATGCCCGCATAGGTAAAGGGATCGCTGGCGCGGGCCATGAACACGAATTTCTCGGTCCCGACGCTCTGCTTTGGATAGCTGTAATCGGGTTTACCGGGAGAGGCGCCAACGATTCCGTTAATTTCGCCCGCCGCACCTTGGGCAACGGCGCGAGTCCAGGGAATGATCTGATAGTCGACAGTATAGCCCTTCGGCTTGAACACCGCTCTCGCCATATCGACGGCGAAGCCTTGATGGGAGCTTTCCGCTTCACAGTTGACCGGGCAATAGGGGTCACCGCCCAGAATGATGGTGGCCGTTTCGGCGGCAACTTCGACAGGTAACAGGACCACGATTCCACCCATAACCAACGAGACCGCCCAACATTTCGATAGTAAATGCATAATATAACCTCCAGATAACGACGTACCGTAGAGCGCAGTATGAAACCTGGCTACATATGATCGCGATTGATCCCAGGATCATTGGGATATCCGTGACAAAGTGACCTAAGATAGTCCAATGACCGTTTTATGAAGAACCCTGATCGGCAACAAGTTGCCTTAAGTCACAAAAAATTAATTTTTCTGACGGTTCTTCTTGGGAAATAGCCGGTCCTGACCGCTGCGCAAGAGACCGCCGCGGCGGACGAGGCCGAGAAGAACCACAACATCTTTGTCATCATACTGTCGCACACCCGCACGATAATGGGCCACGACACATACCGCAGGAACCACACATGCCGCAGAAAAGAAAAGCCGTGACACCAAGGCAGTTGCGACTCGTCGGGTTCGCCCTGACGCTCGTGTTGCTGGCGGCGGCGCGGCCGGTTTTGGCCGAAGAACAGACCGTCAAACTCACGTCCCTGGAATGGCCACCATTCTCGGGGGCGCAATTGCCCGGCCTCGGGGCCAGCGCGGCGGTGGCGCGCGCGGCACTGGGCGCGGCCGATACCGCGCTGGAGGTGGAGTTCTATCCCTGGCAGCGCGCGGTTAAAACCGGTCTCGAAACCGCCGGCTACGCCGGCTATTTTCCCGAGTATTACAGCGTGGAACTGACCGAAAAATGCCTGTTCTCGGAACCCGCGGGGGCCAGTCCGCTGGGGTTCGTCGAGCGCAGGGACGGGCCGGTGACGTGGAACAGTCTCGACGATCTGGCTCCGGTGGTGATCGGAACCGTCAACGGTTACGTCAACACCGAAGAGTTCGACAAGCGTGTGGCCGATGGCCGGATCAAGGTCGAATCCGTGGTGGACGATCTTACCAACATCCGCAAAGTGGCCAACCACCGCATCCGTCTGGCCGTGATCGACCGCAATGTGCTGGACTACCTGTTGGTTTCGGAACCATCGGTGGCCGATGTCCGGGCCTCGCTTCAGTTCAACGCCCGGCCGTTGGAGGTGAAGAAGCTCTACATCTGCTTCCGCAAGGACGCGATCGGCGCCGCCGCCAAGCGACGTTTCGACGACGGCCTGGGCAAGATCGACGTTCAGGCGATCATGGCCGATGCGTTGCGGCTGACCACCCGCGGGGCACCATGAGCCGGAGTTGAAGCCCCGCCCCTCACATCACGCATGTTGAAGCCGCCGGCATCGGGCCGCACCGGTGCCGGTGATTGCCGGTGACAGCGTTTTTCATTTGGTTGGCCGGCGGCCCGTCCCGGACCCGAGCGGGCAGCCCCCGAAACAAGACAGGGACCGACGAAGGAGAGCGCCATGATCGGCATTTTGACCCGCAGTCTTATGGTCCGAACGGTGGCGCCCATCTGCGTGCTGCTGTCGGCGACCATCGTGCTGGCGGTACTCGGGGCGGTTTACGTCACCAGCCAGGACGCGCGCAACGCCTTGGAGGATCGCGCCCGCCTGACGGTGGCGATCCTGTCGGGCGGTGCCGGCGAGGCGCTTTGGAACATGGACGACAACGCCGCCAAGGCGCTGCTGGCGCCGTTGAGCCGGGATCCCGACTATGCCGGCAGCGTTCTGCTCAATCAGGACGGCAAGGTTTTCGCCCGGGACGGCCAGAGCACGGTCGCCGATGACGGCTTGATCGTGGAGCGGCTGCCCATCGTGCGGGCCGGAAGCGGTCAGGCGGCAAAACAGATCGGCACCCTCGAACTGGACATGACCTCGTCCCGGGCCGACGCCGAGGTGACCCGGCGCGGCTGGACCATCGTGGCCATCGGTGCGGCGCTGCTGGTTCTGGTCTGCGGTGCCCTGGCCCTGATCATCCATGGCGTGACCGGACCGATTCTCGACCTTGACCGCACCATGGGTGCGCTCGCCAACGGCAGCCATGATGTCCGGGTCCCGGCCCTCGACCGTTCTGACGAGGTCGGGCGGATGGCGGCGACGGTGGAGATATTCAAGGCCAATGCCATCGCCAAGGTCCGGCTGGAAGCCGAACAGGAGGAGATGAAGCGGCAGGCCGAAATCGAGCGCAAACGGTCGCTGCGGCAGGTCGCGACCACCTTCGATGCCGAAGTCAAGACCGTCCTGGCCTCGGTTTCGACCACCGCCGAGGAGATGAGTTCGTCGTCCCAGATCGTCGCCAGCACCGCCGAGGACAATACCCGGCTCAGCTCCGCGGCCACCGAGATCGCCGATCGGGTCAGCGCCAACGTTCAAACCGTGGCCACCGCCGTCGAGGAACTCGCCGCCTCGATCCGGGAAATCAGCCGGCAGGCGCAGACCTCCAGTCAGGTTGCCGAGGCCGCCAAGACCCGAACCGGCCAGACCGTCGCCCTGGTTTCGGGGCTGGTCGGGGCCGCGGCGCGGATCGGGGACGTGGTGACCCTGATCACCAGCATTGCCTCCCAGACCAATTTGCTCGCCCTCAACGCGACCATCGAGGCCGCGCGGGCCGGAGAGGCCGGAAAGGGCTTTGCGGTGGTGGCCAACGAGGTCAAGAATCTCGCCAACCAGACCGCCCGGGCCACGGAGGAAATTTCCAGTCAGGTTCAGGCGATCCAGGCCTCGACCCAGGCCGCCGCAGCCGAAATCAGTCATGTGACCGGCGTGATCGGCACCATCAGCGAAATCAGCACGTCCATTGCCGCCGCGGTCGAACAGCAGAACGCCGCCACCAACGAAATCAGCCGCGCCCTGTCCAGCGCCGCCCAGGGCTCGACCCAACTGGAGCAGACCGTCAAGGGAGTGGCCGGGGCGGCCCAACGCAATGGCGAAGCTGCCGGCATTCTGCTGGGCGCGGTGAACAGTCTCGACCGGCGGTTCGGCGAATTGCGCAGCGAAGTCGACCGCTTCCTGGGCAAACTTACGGTTGCCTGATCACACGCCACCCACACTCGCACGACGCAACCACGTTTCATCCAAGGACCATCAAAACCATGACGTCCCGGTTGCTGGCGGTGTTGACCGCCCTTTTCGTGGCCTGGACCGCCACCGCCGCAACTGCCGAGGAATGGACGGTCAGCTCCGAAGAGAATTTTCCGCCCTATTGCTTTACCGAAGACGGCAAGCGGGTCGGTCTGGATGTGGAGATCATCGAGGCGGTGCTCGGGCATCTCGGCGTCACGGCCAGACATGTGGCGGTACCGCGGAACCGGCTGGTCCTCGCCCTCGATCAGGAGGAGACCGACCTCGCCTTTCCCTTCGTCGGCACCGCCGAGCGGTTCTCGAAGTACCTGATGGTCGGTCCCTTTCGCACCGGCGAGACCGTGTTCATGGTGCGCGCCGACTCGCCGATGACCTTTGCCTCCCTCGAGGATTTCCGTGGCCGTTCGGTCGGCACGGTCAGCGGCTTTGCCTATACCCCCGAGTTCGATGCTGCGGATTTCATCATCAAGGAGCCGGCCCACGATAACCTGATCAACTTAAGCAAGCTGGTCGGTGGCCGCAGCGACGCGGTGATCGGTGACCTGCGGACGCTGCTGTTTCTGGTCGGCAAAGCCGGGTTCGCCGCAAAGGTCAAGGTGCTGCCTCGGGTTCTGAGTGTGGTGCCGCGCTACGTCGCCTTTCCCAGGGCCCGGGCCGACCACGCCGCGCGTTTTACCCAGGCACTGACCGAGTTGCAACGGGACGGGAGTATTGACGCCATTCTTACCCGCTGGCGAACTTTTTGAACGTGCCGGGCACAATGGGCATGCCGTGTTCACGTTGATCACCGGAAGTCTGATGGTTCGCACGGTGGCGGCGATTTGCGCGCTGCTGTCCTTGACCATCGTCCTGGCCGTGATCGGGGCGGTCAGCGTGACCGCGCAGGATGCGCGGCACGCGCTTGAAGAACGGGCGCAACTGACCGTACAGGTTCTGGCCGGAGGCGCCAGCGAAGCGTTATGGAACCTGGACGAAGCCGCCGCCCATGCGGTGCTCGGCACGCTCAGCCATGACCCGGACTACGTCAGCAGCGTGATTCTGGACGAGACCGGCGTGCCGTTCGCCGAGCACGCGATTCCCGGCGTTGCCACCGCCGGCCTGATCACCGCGCGAACCCCGCTGATCAAGGCCATTGGCGATAGCGGCAACCACCGCATCGGCACGCTGGAAGTCACGCTGACCACCACCCGCGCCGACGCCAGGAGCGTCGGTCGGGGTTGGGCCATCGCGGTCGCCGGCACCCTGCTGCTGGTGATGGTCTGTGCGGCGCTGGCCTGGATTATCCATGGCGTGACCCGGCCGATTCTGGTCATGACCGAGGTCATGACCGATCTTGCCTGCGGCAGGGTCGAGGTCCCGGTGCCGCACGTACAGTTCAACGACGAAATCGGGCGGATGGCCAATGCCCTGACGACGCTCAAGGCCCACGCCATCGAACGGTTGCAGTTCATCGTCCGTCAGGCCCGGCATGTGGAGGAAACCGAGCGGGCCGTCACCGAGCGGACGCGGGAGTTGACCGAAGCCCTCGATACCCTGCGCCGCGCCCAGGATGAATTGCTGCGCTCGGAAAAGATGGCGGCGCTGGGCGGCATGGTGGCGGCCATCGCCCACGAGATCAATACGCCGCTGGGCAACAGCCTGACCGTGGCCACCACCCTCGGGGAAAAGATCACCGAGTTTGCCCGAATGCTCGCCGGGACCGAACTGCGTCGCTCGGTGTTGCGCGAGTTCTCGGAAAAATTCAACGCCGGCAACCAGTTGCTGATCGCCAACCTGACCCGCGCGGCGGACCTGATCGGCAGCTTCAAGCAAATTGCCGTGGACCAGACCAGCGAACGGCGGCGCACCTTCGATCTTGCCACCACCGTCACCGAAATCGTTACGATGCTGCGCCCGGCTTACAAGAAGAGCGGCCACCATATCGAATTGGACATCGCTTCGGGCATCGGGATGGACAGCTATCCCGGCGCCCTCGGTCAGGTCGTGACCAATCTGGTCACGAACGCCGTATTGCATGGTTTTGACGGCCGCGAAGATGGCCTTATCCGGGTTGTCGCGGTCGCGGACGACGAGGAAACGGTCACGCTGACCGTCACCGACGACGGCATCGGCATCCGCGCCGACGTTCTGCCCCGCATTTTCGATCCCTTTTTTACCACCAAACTCGGGACCGGCGGCAGCGGGCTCGGTCTCCATATTGTTTATGTCACGGTCACGCGCATTCTCGGTGGTCGCATCTCGGTGGACAGCCAGCCCGGAACCGGAACCACGTTCACCCTGAAGCTGCCTCGTCATGCCCCCGAACATGCGGGGAGCGCCGGGGCCTAGTGGGCCGCGTCAGCTAAATTGCACGGTAAAAGCCCCGGTTTCCAAAGGCCGCCGGCCAAAGGTTGGGTCCAGGGCAACGCCCTGGTCGCCGAAGGCGTTTTGCAGGGGCTCTGCCCCTACGACCCCACCAAAGGCCGGCGGCCTTTGGAAACCGTTAACCCGGCAATTTTGATGACGCGGCCCACCACTGGGTCGCGCCCTCTAAATTGCATGGCATCCGGTCCGTGGATGTTCGGCGCGATGGGGTCGTCGTCGGGTGCCATTGCCCGCCGTGCCCCGGTTACACACGGCTAAACCCCGGTGTTGGTTGGGCGATTGTGATGGATAACCACCGGCATACTTTGCGTTCCTGTCGATTTGGCTGGATCGGCAGGATGCCGAAAGACCCCAAATCGATGGGGATATTCAGCGATGCCGTCCGCTGGTCCGACCCCTTGTTCCTGAGCTTTCGCTATGAGACAACCACAATGGACGCGAGAGGCGGGTAGTCGTTAAGACAGCGAGGCGACCGAGTGGTTCACGGAGCACTTTTTACACGCGACTACCTCGGTGAGGCCATCGTCACCAGCGAGCCCTGGCAGGGCTTGGACGACGATACCGTTTCGGCCTTCCGCGACTCGGTTCTTGCGGTCTACCGGTCATTTCCCACGACGAAGCGCCCCAACGAGGCCGTGACCGAGGATGATCTCATTTGGAAGGTGCTGTCGCGGTTAGGCTGGCACCACTCGTTGCGCCAGATCAATCTGTCCCCCAAGGGCATGGATCACAAGCCCGACGGCATCCTGTTTGCTGACGAAAGCGCAAAGGAGCGTGCCAACGCCCGTAATGAGGAATGGAAACGCTACGCCGATGGGGTCGCGATTGTCGAATCCAAACGCTGGCTACGGGAACTGGATCGGAAAAGTTCGCACAAGGATGACTTTGGCGTCCCATCAACCCAGATGATCCGCTATCTGGATCGGGTGAATATCGTCACCGATGCTGCCGTGCGCTGGGGCATCTTAACCAATGGCCGCTATTGGCGCCTTTATTACCACGGAGCAACTTCTGTAGCAGAAGAGTTCCTGGAACTTGACCTGCCTGCTTTGGTTGGGGTTCCGGGTCTCGAGCCGGACCTGTTCGGTGGCGATCCCGTCCACGAACTCAAGCTGTTCATGGTGATGTTCGGCCCGGCGGCGTTCAGGCCCGGGACCGATGGCCGCACCTTCCATCAGGTCGCGCGTGACGAGGGGCGGCAGTGGGAACAGCGCGTCACCAGGAACCTGTCCGATCTCGTGTTCGACAAGGTGTTCCCTGTGCTGATCAAGGGCATTGTCGCTCATGATCCCGACTGCCCCGGGCTGATAACGCAAGATTATCTCAACGAAGTGCGTGATGCTGCCCTGATCTTGCTCTACCGTCTGTTGTTCGTGCTGTATGCTGAAGATCGTAACCTGTTGCCGGCTCGGCATCGTGCGTATGAAGATTACGGCATGCGTAAGCGCGTGCGCGAGGACATCAGGAAGAGGGTGGACGAGCAACACGTATTCATGGCCGAGGGTGGGGAATATTATCCGCATCTGCTCCGTTTGTTCCGACGGATCGACAAGGGTGCGCCTTCCATCGGCTTGCCGCCCTACAATGGCGGCCTGTTCGCGGCCGGGCGCTATGGCGCCCGTATTCTCGACCGCATCGAACTGCCGGACAGCCTGTTCGCACCGATCGTTGATGCTCTCTCGCGCGACGACGACGGCCGCCGGAAGAAATGGATCAACTACCGTGACCTGTCGGTCCAGCACCTCGGTTCGATCTACGAGCGGCTGCTCGAAAACGAAGTCCGGCTTCAGGACGGTGAGGTGGTGGTCGGTGGCGACGGTGACGCCCGCCATGGCAGCGGCAGCTTCTACACACCCGAAGCCCCCGTCCAGCTCATCATCAGTCAGGCCGTAGGTCCGATGCTGAGGGACCGCTTGGAGGCCTTCCACAGCAAGGCCGAAGAGCTGGCCTCTGACACCCGCCCCAAGCCAGACCGGCTGGCCGACCTTGAGCGCCTGGACCCGGCGACCCGCATGCTGGAGATCAAGGTCTGCGACCCGGCCATGGGCAGCGGCCATTTCCTGGTCTCGCTGGTTGACTATCTCGCCGACCGGGTGCTGGCCGCCATCGCCGACGCCGAGGCCACGGTGACGTGGGGCAAATACAGCTCTCCCTTGATTGATACCATCATAGGCATCCGAGAGGGTATTCTCGCGCACGGCCGCGCGGGCAAATGGACCATTGAGGAGCACCAGCTTGAAGACCGCCTGATTGTCCGGCGTATGATCCTCAAGCGTGTGATCTATGGCGTTGACAAAAATCCGATGGCCGTCGAGTTGGCCAAACTGGCGCTTTGGCTCCACACCTTTACGGTCGGTGCGCCGCTATCCTTCCTTGAGCATCATCTCCGCTGTGGCGACTCGATCTGCGGCGAGTGGATTCGTCGGGTCGAGGACCACTTGGAGACGATCCGGGCCAACCTGTTCCTGGGTCCGTCGGTCGTTCGCGCCCGGCAGACCGCCCAGGGCATGGCAAGAATCGAACGCCTGGTTGACGCCGACGTTGCCGAAGTCAAACTGTCCCAGGACACCTTCGAGACGGTCAAAGAGGCCACGGACCCCCTCAACCGCTTTCTCGATTTTATTCAGGCCCGTCGCTGGATCGGAGCGGACATTGGTGCGGCACGAACGGCCACCGACGAGGCACTGACGAAAAGAAACGCCGTCCTGGCTCCGGAAAAGTTTGTTGAGGGCGCTTTTCGCGACGTGTTGACCGGCAAGTATGGGGACCCCCTGGCTATCGCCAACCGCACCGCCATCATTCCCACAGCCTTGCCGGAACGCCGGGGCGAGCCACCCGCAGCGCCAAGGGTCTATCCCAAGCCGACCCGCGGCGGCGCCGCCGATTACGGGCCATCGGCACTCTTGGAGGTGGCGAGGGAACTCGTCGATCAAGCCTTCGAACTGGCCGCCAAAGAACGTTTCCTCCACTGGCAGGTCGCCTTTCCCGGCGTCTGGGATGACTGGGAAAGTCTCGCGCCGCGCGGCGGGTTCGATGCGGTGATCGGCAACCCGCCCTATGTCCGTCAGGAGCTGCTGAGCCGGGCCAAGCCTTATCTACGCGAGACCTATGCCGCCTTCGATGGTGCGGCCGACCTTTATGTCTATTTTTACGAGCTTGGCCTCAAAATCCTCAAGCCCGGTGGCCGGCTGTCGTATATCGTCACCAACAAGTGGATGAAAGCCGGCTACGCGGAAGGCCTGCGAACATTGTTCGCGGAGCGTGCCTGGGTCGAGGTCCTCGTCGATTTTGGTCACGCCAGGCAGATTTTCCCCGATGCCGATGTTTTCCCGTGCGTCCTGACCTTGCGAAAGCCGCTTCCCGACCCGGAACCGGCCCCGCCCACCACGCGCGTCTGCGTCATCGACCGCACCCGCCTCGATCTCGACAAGCTGATCCAACAGGTGGACGACGCCAGCTTCCCTATGCCCCGCGAGGCCCTGACCGCGACGGGATGGCACCTTGAGCCGCCCGACGTGCTGGCGCTGATGGAGAAGATCAGGAGGACCGGGGTAAAGCTGAAAGATTACATTGGCGCAGAACCCCTTTACGGCCTGAAAACCGGGTTCAATGAAGCGTTTCTCATCGACCAATCCACCCGTAACCGTCTGGTCGGTCAGGACGGGCGCCTTGCCGACATCATTAAACCTTACGTGCGAGGTCAAGACATCGAACGTTGGTCACCGGCATGGGACAGCCTGTGGATGATCGTCCTCAAATCCAGCGCAAATCACCCATGGCCCTGGGCGAGCGCCGGCACCGAGGCAGCGGCTGAGACCATCTTCCGAACCACCTATCCGGCGCTCCATGCCCACCTGAAGCCGTATGAGCAGAACCTGCGGCCACGCTCGGACCAGGGACGCTTCTGGTGGGAGCTAAGGGCCTGCGCCTACTATGAAAAATTTGATAATCCGAAGATATTGTATCAGGATATTACCTGGAACTCCCGTTTTTGTCTTGATCAATCACGCGCATTTTCAAACAATACGGTTTATTTTCTTCCGACCGACGATATTTGGGCTCTCGCCATTCTTAACGCCCCGATTGGCTGGTGGTATTCTTGGCGAGCAGCGCAACACGGCAAAGATGATGCTCTTCGATACTTCACAACATTCGTTGAAAACTATCCCGTGGCACAGCCGTCTGACATTATCCGTTCACAGGTCACTGAGGCAGTTGCCCGCCTGATCACCATCACGAAGGACGTTGCGAAGACCACGGCGACCATTCTCGATTGGTTGCGCTTGGAATTTGATATGACCAAGCCCAACCAGCGTCTTCAGGCTCCCGTAGCCCTGTCCCTGGACGATTTTTTGACCGAGGTCAGGAAAAGCCGCAAAGGCCGTCTCGCCCCCGCCGCGATCTCTGCTCTCAAACAAGGCTTTGCCGATACCATTGCTCCGGCCCAAACACTGTCACTGGAGGCTGCCAATCTCGAACGTATCGTCTCGACACTGGTCAACCGCGCCTATGGCGTTACTCCCGAAGAAGAGGCTCTTATGTGGCGAACGGCACCGCCACGGATGCCGATATGTTCACCCATGACCTGACGGTTATGGGAACATGCCTCGTGCCTTGGGCCTGGTGAGTTAATTTAAGGCTCAATTCGTGTTAGGTAGGCACACAGTCTATAGCGTAATTTCGTTTTCATGGGCGAAAGAAAGAAAAAATTCCTCACAAAGACACGAAGGGCACAAAGAAGTCACAAAGATGGCGCTTCTTTGTGCTCGCCAGGCCCAATATGGTCAGGCGGCTTTGCGATTGTAGGATTGAAGGGAGTTTAAAATGACTTCAATCTCGGCCTTGCGTCGGTTCGGTAATCGGGCACCACTTGCCTCCCGTTCCAAAACCATACGCAGTTCGTAGCCAGTCAATCCACTATGGTATCAGCGGCATGCCATTGCGAAGACCGCGATATTGCCGGCATGCCCTGGTCCGGGGCAGGACGGTCCCCCGGGCTATTCGGTGGCGAACGGCCGCCCCATCAGCCACGGCGCCAGTTCTTCGGGCGGCAGCGGCCGGGAGTAGAGGAAGCCCTGGACGCTGTCACACCCCAACTCCCGCAGCACGGTTTCCTGGGCGACGGTCTCGACGCCTTCCGCCAGCACCGAAAAACCCAGCTCGTGGCCCATCTTGACAATCATGGAGGCGATGGAACGGCAGTCGGCCCGGGACTCGATGCCGTCCACGAACGAACGGTCGATCTTGAGCATGGCCACCGGAAGCTGCCGCAGCCGCGACAGCGAGGAATGGCCGGTCCCGAAATCGTCGATGGCGATGCGGAAACCAAGGTCGCACAGGTCCTGAACCGTCGACACCATGCGGTCGCCTTCCATGGCGGCGCTTTCGGTGATTTCCAGTTCGATGTCGGCAGGGTCGGCGTTGCACGCCACCAGGATACGCTCGACCACCCGGGCGAAGCCGCGTTCGCGCAACTGCCGGACCGAGACGTTGACGGCGACCCGCAGCCGGCCAAGCTCGCCCTGGCGCCACGCGACCTGCCGCAGGCAGGCCTGGCGCAGCACCCATTCGCCAAGAGACACGATATGGCCGGAATCTTCGGCCGCCGGAATGAAGGCGTCCGGGCGGATGAAAGTACCGTCGGGCCGGCGCCAGCGCAGCAGCGCCTCGGCGCCCAGCACCGCACGGTCGGAAAGCCGCAACTGCGGCTGGTAATAGAGCGTCAACTGGTTGTCCGCCTTGGCCTCGGTCAGTTGATTGACCAGGGTCAGGCGGGTCTTCAGGTCTTCGGCCATGACCGCGGTATACCGGACGATCTGCCCCCGCCCCTGGCGCTTGGCCCGCTTGAGTGCCATGCCGGCGCAGCGGATGGCGTCGGGAACGCTGCGGACGGCGTCGGGAACGTCGGTTTCAAAGGGATCGACCACGGTATAGCCGCCCGAGGCCGTCACCGTCACGGGATTGCCGCGGATCACGAAGGGCTCGGCAAAACACAGCGCGATCAGATCCAGCAGGCTCGCCTCTTCTTCGAAACCCGCCACCTGCGCCAGCACACCATAGAGATCGCCGCTCAGGCGGCTGACCGCGTCCCGATGGTCAAAGACGTTGCACAGCTCCCGGGCGACCTTTTGCAACATTTCATCGCCGGCGATGTGCCCCAGGCCATCATTGATCATTTGGAAATGGTCAAGGTCCAGCAGGATCACGGCCAGTTTCCGGGTCGAACCGGCGCCGCGCATCTGTCCCAGCAGTCGGCTGATCTCGACCTGGAACTGGGTCCGGTTGGGCAGGCGGGTGAGCGGGTCGAAGAACGCCAGATCACGGACATGTTCCAGCAGCCCGATGTTGTCGAAGCCGACCGCGACATTCGAACAAAAGACCTCGAGCAGCTTGCGGTCGAGGGGGCTGATGCCCTGGCTGGTGGCCAGGAAGATCGCGACATCGTCTCCCGACGGGCCGGCGATGTGCAGCACGGTGGTTCCGGCCTGGAACAGGCTTTCCCGCTGCTCCAGCGACCGGGTCAGCAGCGCCTTCAGCGTTTCGTCGGAAATGCTGCCCAGCGGGGCACCGGCCAGATGCCGGAACGGCCCGGCCGCGGCCAGGATCACCGGCCCGCTTTCCGGGACCCGGTCCCGGGTGCTGCGCAGCCGGACCAGCACGATGCCGTTGGTTTCCATGCCCAGCAGGCCGCTGATCTGAATGAGGATGCCTTCGCAGAACCCCACCAGCGAACGGCGGCCGAACAGATCGGCCGAGGCGGCGATGATCTTTTCCAGGCCCCGGCGGCTGGTCTCCAGGGTCTGGAGATGCACATAAGCCCGCAGCGCGGCGTAGAGCGAGCTGAGCAGGCGGGTACGGGTCAACTCCGACTTGGTGCGGTAGTCGTTGATGTCGTAATCGCGGATCACCGCCAGTTCCGGCGCATAGCCCGGCTGACCGGTACGCAGGATGATCCGCACCGTGGTCAGCCCCAGTTCCTCCCGGATGGCCCGGGCGGCGCGAAGGCCGGCATCGTCGGTCTCCATGACCACGTCGAGCAACACGACGGCGATCTCTTCGCCGTGCCGGCGCAGGATCTCCAGCGCCGCAACCCCCGAATGGGCATGAAGCAGTTCAAGACGCCGGCCAAGAATCTCGACCCCCGACAACGCGAAGGTGGTGGTCGCGTGAACTTCGACGTCGTCGTCAACGATCAGCAGGCGCCAGACCCGGTTGGTGGCAGGCCCGGGTCGATGGGGTTCGGAGTCCGCGGCGGCAAGCTCGTCGTCTTCGATCACGTCAAGAACATCGCTATCGGATCGATCGTCGATAATATCGGGATCAATCCCGGCGATAAGCGACATGGCCCTGCCTCCATCCCGAACCAGAGATAAATAAAAGACTTACCGACGATCCCGGGGCGCCTGATACCGGGGATTGATCCAGACGGCTGACCATGCTAGCCGGTCGCGGTGACTCTTTGATGACACTTTCCTGATATTGTCTTGCGCCGGCCGGTCAAGGCGGGCATAATGACCAGTGGTCCTTTGTTGATCGGTCCCGACCGCACCCGGTTTCGGACCCAATCGGACGGACCCGATCGGCCTGTGGACGGGATGGTCTGCGGGATTTTCGATTGACAGGGCGCCGGCCGGCCTATAATCAGAACACCTCACCGCGGGTCGGTTCCTTTGGAAGGGCGACAGGCGCGCGGTAACGGCCATCCTCCCCGGGTGGTTGAGAGCATGCCGGTCGCGCCTTGGTGCGGCCAGGAGCAGGGGTCGGCAGCAGCCGGCCGTGCCAGGAGTCGGAGCGTAGCGCAGCCTGGTAGCGCATCAGTCTGGGGGACTGGGGGTCGCTGGTTCGAATCCAGTCGCTCCGACCAAATAAACGAACAAAGTATGCCTTGGTGGAGATGGAGCGCGACGCCCTGGCCGACGATGAACTGAGGGCAACGCTGGGAAGACTGGCCGACCTGATTGAGTCGGAGCGGTCCGGGAACGCCAGGTTCCGCGTGGAAGTCCGCGAACGCTTTGCCAACACCGAAAAGCGGCTCGACGGCATCGACGGCAAGTTGATTGGGATCGACATCCGCCTGGACGGCATCGACAAACGCCTGGATGACCAGAGCCACATGCTCGCCGCGTTGATCCCAGCCAAGATCGCGGCCGTCGGACGGTAGAGGTTCGCCGGCGGGCACTGACCGGGACGCCGATCGGCGCCGCGGCCGGGGTCACGAACCGCGGCCTTCGGGCGACGGCGGCGGACACAGGTCGAGCCGCCGCTGGCGTGCCGCCGCCGACAGGCTCTCCAGGCGGTCCAGATGCGCCAGCACCAGCCGGGCTTCGCCAATGCGGCCGGCACGAAAGGCGGTGGACAGGGCATGGATGCAGTTTTCCATGTCCCGGATCGCCTGGGCGCCCAGCCGGTCGACCGTCGGGCAATCGGTGGCGGTGGCCACCGCTTTGGCCAGCGCATCGAAGTCGGGCCGAAGAATGCCGTCCCGGCCGCTGTCGGGCTCGACCGCGGACGGTGCCGGCTCTCCGCCCGCCTTGGCCTCGGCGTCAAGCAGTGTCAACAGATAGCGTGCCCGCGACACCGGATTGCGCAACGTCTCGTAGGCCGTGGCCAACGCTTCGGTGTAGCGGTGGGCCAGCATGCCGGCCTTCGGAGTCTTGACCGCGAGGCGTTCCGGATCGAGAGTTCGCCGGGCCGCGGCGTAATTGCGATCAAGGGTTTCCAGGTCGAGGTCGAAGCGCGGCTCCAACCCGAACAGCGCGAAGTGATTGAGGTCGTGAAACGGTTGCACCGCGCCGCAACTGGAACACCGCAGAGCCTTGGCCGTCACCGACCGCTGGCACAACCAGCAACTGTGCAGGTCGCCGTCAATGGCAAAGCCGGACCAGCCCCCGCTTACCCCTCGGTTGATCATGATCGGTGGTTTCCTGGCATGAATCCCCCTGGGTCCGGTGACGCGGGCGTGCGGCGGGTGATACCGCGAAGCGGCGGACGAGGCAATGGCGGCCATCCGGCCGGAATGCCGCAGGGCCGGAATGGCGCGGTCATGCCGCACTGGCCTCCGGCCGGAGCAGGCCGGCCCGTCGGGCGATGGCGCCCCAGGCTGCCACGAAACGATCTATGTCCGACTCGACGGTGGCCCAGCCAAGGCTGACCCGGATCGCCCCGACCGCCACCGCCGGGTCCACGCCCATGGCGGCCAGCACAGGGGAGCGATGGACCTTGCCGCTGGAACAGGCGGCGCCGGCACTCACCGCCACCCCGGCCAGATCCAGCGCCATCACCTGAGTGGCGGCCGCCACTCCCGGCAGCGCGAGACAACTGAGGCTCGCGATCCGGTCGGCACCGGCGCCGATCACCCGGGCCGACGGCGCCAGCGTCCGCGCCTCCCGTTCCAGCCGGTCGCGCCAGCCGGCCAGCCGGGGCAACCCCGCCCGTTCCCCCGGCGCCAGCGCCGCCGCCCGGCCGAAGCCGGCGATGCCGATCAAATTCTCGGTGCCGCCCCGCCGCCGCCGCTCCTGACCACCGCCGCGCAACAGCGGCGTCAGCACCAGCCGCTCATCCACCACCAGCGCCCCCACCCCCGCCGGACCCGCGAGCTTGTGTGCCGACAGCGACAGCAGGTCAACACCCAGGTCCCGCCAGTCCAGCGGCAGGCGGCCGGCAGCCTGGACGGCATCGCAGTGCAACACGCCGCCATGGCGATGAACCAGCGCCGCCGCCTCGGCCACCGGCTGAATCACCCCGGTCTCGTTGTTGACCAGCATCACCGACACCAGGGCCGGCGCCGGTGCATCCGCCAGCCACGCGGCCAGCGCCGCCAGTTCGATCACGCCGCGACCGTCCACCGGCAACCGGGGCGCCGCCGGCGCCGCGGCCAGCACCGAATCGTGCTCGATCGCCGAAACCAGAGTCGCCGCGGGGGCAAGGCCGGTCAGGGCCAGTTGGTTGGCCTCGGTGCCGCCGCTGGTAAAGATCACCTGGGCCGGTCCGGCCCCGACCAGCGCCGCCACCGCCTGCCGCGCCGCTTCCACCGTCGCCCGGCAGGCCCGGCCAAAGCCATGGACCGAAGACGGATTTCCCGTCAATTCCAGCGCCTCGACCATCGCCTCGCGCACCAACGGATGCAACGGCGCCGATGCACTGTAGTCCAGGTAGCATGAAGCGGGACGGCGCGTCGACATGGACAAGGCTGCCTCCTGAAAGCCCGCCCCGGCCGCTACTCGGCGGCCAGATCCCGGCCACGGGCGTCGCCACCCTCACGGCCGCCGTCGTCACCGGCAACCCCGAGCAGCCGCCGGCTCGAACCCAGTACCCGCCGCTGGCAGACGTCGGCAATGGTGACCGAACTCAGATAGATGTGAATCTGGTTGCCCAGCTCCTCCCACAGATCATGGGTCAGGCAGCGGCTGCGGTTGAGGCGGCAACCGGCGGGAGAGCCCAGCGCGCAGCGGGCGGTACGGATCGGTTCGTCCACCGCCAGGATGACGTCGGAAATCCGGGTGCCTTCCATCGGGAACGCCAGCACATAGCCGCCACCGGGTCCCCGCACGCTTTTCACCAGCCCGCCCTTGCGCAGTCTCGCGAACAGTTGCTCCAGGTAAGACAGGGAAATTTCCTGCCGGTCCGCGATGTCGGCCAGGGCCACCGGATTACCCTGGCTGTGGTTGGCAAGGTCGACCATGGCCATTACCGCGTAACGCCCCTTGGTACTCAACCTCATAATCGCCCACTCCTTCGGCCTCTGGACCCTTCATCACGTCTTCGCGGTTCCGGCCGCCATCGTAACGCCTCACCAAGGCAGGCCGCCGCGTCCCGGACCGGCATGGCGTCACGGCTTTCACCAGGATGCTTGAACACCCGTTCGCCCGCTATAGTATCATCGGCACCGACCGAAGGTTGCCCGGTTACCATTCGCCGCACGCGCGGCACCCGAGGAGGTTCGTGCGGTGCTATACCGTCTCCTACTAAAACAGTCAAGAATTTTCCGGTGGCGACGGACGCAGTTTGAGGCGATCGGGCTGGCGCCTGATCGGGATTGGCGGCGGGTCCACCGCCATGCCTGAGGTCACGATCAACGGCACCGCGGGACCTTTAGAGGGCCGGCTCAGCCCGGGTCCCCATGGCCACGGCCCGATTGGCCTGTTCCTGCATCCCCATCCCCAGCATGGCGGCACCATGAACAACAAGGTGGTGTTCGCCCTGGAGCGGGCGTTCCGCAGCCATGGCTTTACCACCCTGCGTTTCAATTTCCGCGGTGTCGGCCGCAGCGCCGGCCATTTCGATGGTGGCGACGGCGAGTTGAGCGACGCCGCCTCGGCCCTTGACTGGTTGCGGGCACGGCACCCCGAGGCCGCCCAATGCTGGATCGCCGGCTTTTCCTTCGGCGCCTGGATCGCCACGCGGCTTTTGACCCGCCGCACCGGCATCGACCGCTTCGTGGCGGTGGCGCCACCGGCCAATCTGTTCGATTTCGGCTTCCTCACCCCCTGTCCCGCGTCGGGCCTGATTATCCAGGGCGACCGTGACGACATTGTTCCGGAACCGGCAGCGGCCAGGCTGGCCCACAGGCTGGCGAACCAGCCCGACATCCGCGTCGAGTATCGGGTGATCCCGGGCGCCGACCATTTTTTTGCCGAACGAATGGCCGGGTTGGGCCAATGCCTGGACGAGTATCTGGGGCAGGAAGGGGCTATGTAAGGTTAATATTCGATAAGGTTAACATCGGGTGGGGTTAAGGTTCGGTAAGGTTAAGGTCGGGTAAGGAACGTCGCCGGGCGGTGATGGAGGCGTCCGCCGCAGATCGGACGGGAAGCGCCGGTGGTGGTGGGCAGGCTGAGCGGCAGGCCCAGGCGACTGCGCACCGCGAGATACCCGAAGGCCTGGGCCTCCAGCGCGTCCCCCGACCAGCCGAGTTGCTCCACCGGCGCCACCGGGACCCCCACGGCCTCGGCCAGTCCGGCCATCAGGGTCCGGTTAAGCCGGCCGCCCCCCGTCACCAGCCAGCGCCGCGGCGCCTCCGGCAGCAGGGACCGCGCCGCCGCCACCGCCGCCACCGTAAAGGCGCAGAGGGTGGCGGCGCCGTCGGCCACCGTGAGCGCCGAGACCGGAGCCGGGTCGAAGGCATCGCGGTCCAGCGACTTGGGCGCCGGCCGGGCGAAATAAGGGTGATCGAGCAGCGCTGCGAGGGCGGCGCCATCGACCCGGCCGCGAGCCGCCAGCGCGCCGTCCTGGTCGTACCGTTGCCCGGTATGGCGCAGCAGCCAGTCATCGAGCAGGGCGTTGCCGGGACCGGTATCGAAGGCGATCACCCGATCGTCCGGGCCAAGCCATGTGACGTTGGCAACCCCCCCGACATTGAGGATGGCGAGCGGTCGCGTGAGAGCGGTGGCCAGCGCCCGGTGGTAGAGCGGTACCAGCGGCGCCCCCTGCCCTCCGGCGGCCACGTCGGCACTGCGGAAATCATTGACCACGGCAATGCCGGTCCGCGCCGCCAGTCGGGCGCCGTCGCCGATCTGCCGGGTCACGCCCCGTTCGGGGGCATGCCACAGGGTATGGCCGTGAAAACCGATCAGATCGATGCCGGCGGGGTCGAGCCCCGCGGTCGCCACCAACGCCGCCACCGCTGCCGCGTGAGCCTCGGTCAGGTCCCGTTCCACCGCGGCGACCCCCGCCTCGCCCCCGGCCGGCGCCTCACCCAGGCTGGCGCGCAACCGCCCGCGCAGGCCGTCGTCATAGGTCACGGTCAGGAACGCCCCGGTTTCGACCCGGTCGCGGCCGTCGGTACGAACCAGCGCCGCGTCGATGCCGTCGAGCGAGGTCCCGCTCATCAGGCCAATGGTGGTCAGCATGGTCATGGTCGCGATGGCTCTCCCACTCGATCCGGCACTCCGGCCCGGCCACTCTAGCCGGATTGTCCCGGCCGGAGGAACGTGGTACCCAGGCATCTTGTTGTTTTTTCCGCGGCTGACGAAACCCATGACCCAGTATCGCTCGGACTTCCTCGCCACCCTCGAGGCCAGAGGCTTCATCGACCAGTGCACCGATGCCGCGGGGCTGGACGCGCTGGCCCTTGCCGGCCCGGTGGCCGCCTATATTGGTTTCGACTGCACCGCCGGCAGCCTGCATGTGGGCAGCCTGGTGCCGATCATGATGCTGCGCTGGCTCCAACGCACCGGCCACCAGCCGATCGTGCTGATGGGGGGCGGCACCACCAAGGTCGGCGACCCTTCGGGCAAGGACGAGAGCCGTCAGTTGCTGACCGACGAGCAGATCGCCGCCAACATGGCCGGCATCCGCCTGGTGTTCTCCCGGTTTCTCGACTTCGGCGACGGCCCGACCGACGCGGTGATGGTCAATAACGCCGATTGGCTCGACCGGTTGGCCTACATTCCGTTCCTGCGCGAAATCGGCCGCCATTTCACCATCAACCGCATGCTCGGCTTCGAATCGGTGAAACTGCGGCTGGAACGCGAGCAGCCGCTGACCTTCCTCGAATTCAATTACATGATCCTCCAGGGCTACGACTTCCTGGAACTGTTCCGCCGCCGGGGCTGCCGGGTGCAGATGGGCGGCTCCGACCAGTGGGGCAACATTGTCAACGGCATCGAACTGGGGCGGCGGGTCGACCAGGCGGCGCTGTTCGGCCTGACCACGCCGCTGATCACCACCGCCTCGGGGGCCAAGATGGGCAAGACCGCCGCCGGCGCGGTGTGGCTGAATGCCGACCGGGTCAGCCCCTACGACTATTGGCAGTACTGGCGCAACACCGAGGACGCCGATGTCGGCCGCTTCCTCCGCCTGTTCACCGAGTTGCCGCTGGACGAGATCGCGCAACTGGAACGGCTGCCCGGTGCCGAACTTAACCAGGCGAAAAAGCGGCTGGCGTTCGAGGCGACCCGCCTGTGCCATGGCGAAGAGGCCGCCCGGGAGGCCGCCGAGACCGCCCGCCGGACTTTCGAGGAGGGCGCCGCGGCCGAGGGTCTGCCCACCGTGGACCTGCCGGTAGCGCACTTTGCCGGCGGAGTCACGGTGGTCGAGTTGCTGGTCGCCACCGGTCTCGCCACCTCGAAGGGGGAGGCCCGGCGCCTGATCAAGGGCGGCGGCGCCCGCCTGGACGACGTCATCGTCTCCGACGAAAGCACCCTGGCCCAGGCCGCCGCCGGCGCCACCCTCAAGCTGTCGGCGGGCCGCAAACGCCACGCCCTGGTTCGCGTCACCTGAAGCGAGCCGGGGCAACCCGGCCCCGGCGATTTTTTTGTTGCGGGAGAACAACCCATGCTGTTTTGCGTTTACACTCTCGACAAGACCGACAGCCTTGCGGTGCGTCAGGCCCACCGTCCGGCCCATGTGGCTTACCTCGAAGCCCAGGGCGAACGGCTGGTGGCGGCGGGCCCGCTGCTCTCCGACGACGGCCAGGTCATGATCGGCAGTCTGCTCATCCTCGACTGCGCCGACCGCGCCGAGGTCGAGGCGTTTGCCGCCGGAGACCCCTACGCCGCCGCCGGCCTGTTCGAGACTGTGACGATTCGCCCCTGGCGGCGGGTGTTTCCCAGATCCTGAGAGGCGCGAAGGTGGCCTACTGGCTGTTCAAGTCCGAACCCGCCAGGTATTCCTGGGACCGGCTGGTCGAAGACGGCCGCACCCATTGGGATGGCGTGCGCAACCACCAGGCAGCCAACAATCTTAAGGCAATGCGACTCGGCGATCGCGGCTTCTTCTACCACTCCAACGAAGGGTTGGAGGTTGTCGGCGTGGTCGAAGTCGTGCGTGAATATTATCCCGACCCCAGCGATCCGACCGCCCGATTCGGCATGGTGGATCTCCGGCCGTTGCTGCCGCTGGCCCGGCCGGTGACGCTGAAACAGATCAAGGCCGATCCGTACCTGGCCGAGATGGCCCTGGTGCGACAATCCCGACTGTCGGTGTGTCCGGTCAGCGAGGCCGAATGGCGCCAGATGTGCCGTCTTGGTGGCATCGCAGCATAAAGGCGATGCCACGGAACGGCTTGGTTTCGGTCTGAGTCGACTCGATTTACAACAAATTCGATATTGCAGTTGCGAACAGTCGTGGTGAGTGAGCAATAGTAATTCCCCTTATCCGTTCGGGCCACCACCAGTCATCGCAGACGTCTTGTAACCACCCTGGCATCCGTGGATAATGGCGCCGCCATCCCGGGAACCCTCAAACGGCATTCCGGGTGCCCAATAACTGAAACATAAACCTTTCGTGGGGGGATCGCTCTCAGATGTCGACCGACAATACTTTTTTCCCGGTTCGCGCCGAATTTGCGCAGGCGGCCTGGATCGATAACGACAAATACCTGCGGATGTACGAGGAATCCGTCAAAAATCCCGCAGGTTTTTGGGGCGAGCACGGCAAGCGGATCGACTGGATCAAGCCCTATACCAAGGTCCGAGCGGTCGACTTTACCGGTGACATCAGCATCAAGTGGTATGAGGACGGCACGCTGAATGCCAGCGCGAACTGCCTCGACCGTCATCTGGCCACCCGCGGCGACCAGACCGCGATTCTCTGGGAGGGGGACGATCCCGGCGAGAGCCGGCGCGTCACCTATCGCGAAGCCTATGAAGAAGTCTGCCGGTTGGCCAATGTGCTGCGCGCCAACGGCGTCAAAAAAGGCGACCGCGTCACGATCTACATGCCGATGATTCCCGAAGCGGCGTTTTCAATTTTGGCCTGCGCCCGGGTTGGGGCGATTCATTCGGTGGTGTTCGGGGGCTTCTCTCCCGACAGCATCAAGGACCGGGTTCTCGACTGCGAAAGCACTTTTGTCATCACGTCTGACGAGGGCTTGCGCGGCGGCCGCAAGGTGCCGTTGAAGGCCAATGTCGACAAGGCCCTGGAGTCCTGCCCGGGCGTGCGCCATGTCCTGGTCTACAGGCGGACCGGCGGCGCGATCAACTGGGTTGCGGGACGCGACCTGTGGTACCATGACGAGACCGGCAAGGTTCCGGCGGAATCGCCGGCCGAGGAGATGAACGCCGAAGACCCCTTGTTCATTCTTTATACCTCGGGCTCGACCGGCAAGCCGAAGGGTGTGCTGCACACCACCGGCGGTTATCTGGTCTATGCCTCGATCACCCACCAGTATGTTTTCGACTACCACGAGGGCGAGGTGTTCTGGTGCACCGCCGATGTCGGCTGGGTCACCGGGCACAGTTACATCGTCTATGGCCCGCTCGCCAACGGCGCCACCACCCTGATGTTCGAGGGCATTCCCAACTACCCGGACTTCTCGCGATTCTGGCAGGTGGTGGACAAGCATAAGGTCAACATTTTTTACACGGCACCGACCGCGATCCGAGCCCTGATGCGCGAGGGCGAGGGACCAGTGAAGAAGACCAGCCGCCAGAGCCTGCGGTTGCTCGGTTCGGTCGGCGAACCGATCAACCCCGAAGCGTGGTTGTGGTATTACAACGTGGTCGGCGACGGCCGTTGCCCGATCGNNGTGGCAGACCGAAACCGGCGGCATCCTGATCACGCCGCTGGCCGGGGCCAACGGCCTGAAGCCGGGTTCGGCGACCCGGCCGTTCTTCGGCGTCCAACCCGTGGTAGTGGACAATGACGGCAAGCCGCAAGAGGGTGCCTGCGAGGGCAACCTGTGCCTGATCGACGCCTGGCCGGGCATCATGCGCACCGTATTCGGCGACCACGCCCGGTTTGCCCAAACCTATTTCTCGACCTTCCCCGGCAAGTATTTCACCGGCGATGGCTGCCGGCGGGACGAGGACGGGTATTACTGGATCACCGGCCGGGTCGACGACGTGATCAACGTCTCNNGGCCAGGGCATCTACGCCTACGTCACCTTGAATGCCGGCGAACAGCCGTCCGAAGAGTTGCGCCGGGAACTGGTGGCGTGGGTCCGTCACCAGATCGGGCCGATCGCCTCTCCCGACCTGATCCAGTGGGCGCCGGGCCTGCCCAAGACCCGGTCGGGCAAGATCATGCGTCGGATCCTGCGCAAGATCGCCGCCAACGAACACGACGCCCTGGGCGACACCACCACCCTGGCCGATCCCACCGTCGTCAGCGATCTGGTCAGCAACCGCATGAACCGCGCCTGATAACCGGGTCCGGCGGCCGGGGGTAAAGGTCCCTGGTCGCCGGAAGCCGGTGTCTGGCGTCCACCACACCCACGAGTCGCCCTGCCGGAGGCGAACCATGAAGGAAGCGGGTGGACCCTGGCAAAGACCGGCGTCGCATTTCGGCCGCCGGTTGCTGATCCTGGTGGCGGTGGCGGCGATCGGTCTCGGGGGATTGTTTGCCGTGATCCCTCCGACCCTGATCAGCGCGCAAAGCGAGCCGCGGCTGATCAGCTACGGCCTGATCGGCCTGTCCGTCCTGGCCGCCCTGGCGGCATCACGCCAGAGTCTGGCCAGGATCGGCGCGCAGGTTGGCCTGTGGGCGCTGTTCGGTCTGGCCCTGGTGGCGGGTTACGGCTACCGCCCCGAACTGGAAGCCGTGGCCCAGCGCATCATGGGCACCTTGCTGCCCTCGCACGGTCAGAGTCTCGAGGACGGCGCCGTCGTCTTCCACCGCTCCGCCGACCGGCAGTTCTGGATCGATGCCGTGGTCAACGACGTGCCGGTGCGGTTCCTGGTCGACACCGGCGCCGCTGCCATCGTGCTGAGCGAAACCGATGCGGCGCGACTCGGATTCAGCAGGGACCGCCTGCGCTTCACCCAGATGTTCTCGACGGCCAATGGCGTGACCCGGGGGGCACCGGTCCGCCTGGACCACCTGGCCATCGGCCCCCTGACCTTCGACGGCCTGCCGGCCTCGGTGAACCAGGGTCCGATGGAGCAATCCCTGCTGGGCATGCGTCTGCTCGAACAGTTCAGCAGTCTGGAAATTGCCAACGATACCCTGATCCTGCGCCGCTGACCGGCGGGCCGCCCGCGCCCCGGAAAGTGCCGCCGGCGGCAGCCGACTTTCGGGCCGGCGATATCCGCGATTGACTTGGCCGATCCAAGTCACTATAGAACCGACCCTTGTTAATCGAATCGAGACGTTGAAAACGGAGTTGGGTTGTGAAACGCACCTTTCAGCCGAGCAAAATCGTGCGCAAGCGGCGGCACGGATTCCGCGCGCGGATGGCCACCGTCGGCGGTCGCCGGGTCCTGTCCAACCGCCGCGCCAAAGGCCGCAAGCGGCTGTCGGCCTGACCACCGCACACGGGCGGACCCGGCCTGCCGGAACACCGCCGCACCAGCCACGAGGCGGCCATGACCGACAGTCCCGTAGTCGACGGTTCTGTGGCCGACGGTTCCGTGGCCGACAGGTGTGCGCCGGTTGCGGCCCGGATCGGCCGGCTGAAGCGTCGGCCCGAGTTTCTTGCGGTTGCCGGAGCCCGTCGCAAGTGGGTGGCGCCCGGCCTGATTCTCCAGGGACGCCGCCACGACCAGAAGCAGCGGCCGCCGGCCGACGGACCGGCGGTGCGTTACGGCCTGACCGCCAGCAAGAAGGTCGGCAACGCCGTGACCCGAAACCGGGCACGGCGGCGGCTGCGCGCCGTGGCGTGCGAGGTGCTGGCCGCCCACGCGGTCTCCGGTCACGATTTTGTGTTGATCGCCCGGGCCGAAACGGTGACGCGGGCCTTTGCCGATCTCAAGGCCGACCTGATCGCCGGCCTGCGCCGGCTCGGTGCCTGGTCGGTTGGGGCGCCACGGCCATGACCGTGGCTGCCCGCCTGCTGCGCGCCCTGGTGCTGGGCTACCGCTGGACGCTGGCGCCGTTGTTGGGTCCACGCTGCCGGTTCCTGCCCTCCTGTTCCGAATACGCCCTCGACGCTCTGGCGCGTCACGGCGCGCTCCGGGGCAGTTGGCTGACCCTGCTGCGACTTGGCCGCTGTCACCCCTGGGGTGGTTCCGGCTATGATCCGGTTCCACCGGTTCCGCCCGCTGCCGACCGCCACAATTCCGCCCCCTACCGGGCGCACATCGCGCCCATCCTGACCCTGCCAGGCACTCCAGAGGCGCCATGACCGAACAGCAAAATCTGATCATCGCGATCGCCCTGTCGATTGCGATCCTGCTCGGCTTCCAGTTTTTCTACGAGATGCCGCGTCAGCACCAGGCCGAGCAGCAACTTCAGCAGCAGGCCCAAAATCAACCGGCGGCGGCGCCGCCGGCGGGCCAGGCAACGCCCGGACCCGACCAGGCCACTGTCCCCGCGGCCCCGGCCCCGGTGGGGGCGCCAGCCCCGTCCACGCTGCGCGACCGGGCCGGACTGGTCGCGGAGCAGGTGGCGGCCGACCTGCGACTCAAGATCGTGACACCGCGGCTGGTCGGCACCGTCGCCCGCACCGGCGCCCGCCTCGACGACCTCCAACTGCTGGATTATCGCGAGACCATCGATCCCAAAAGCCCGGAGATCGGCCTGCTCGCCCCGTCGGGGACCGAGCATCCCTATTATGCCGAATTCGGCTGGGTCGCCACCGACCATGCGATTGCGGTGCCCGATTCCGCCACGGTCTGGACCGCCTCGGCCAACCGGTTGACCCCGGAACAGCCGTTGACCCTGACCTGGGACAACGGCCATGGCCTGGTCTTCGAGAAGACCGTGGCCATCGACGCCAACTACATGTTCACCATCACCGATCGGGTTCGCAACGCCGGCGACCAGCCGGTCACGCTGTTGCCCTATGGTCTGATTTCCCGCCAGGGCACGCCGGCCACCCAGGGCTTCTTCATCCTGCACGAAGGCCCGGTCGGCGTGCTCGACGGCACCCTCAAGGAGATCAAGTACAAGGAGCTCCAGGACAAGCCTGCGGTCCAGAGCACCACCACCGGCGGCTGGATCGGCATCACCGACAAGTATTGGCTGGTCTCGCTGGTTCCCGATCAGCAGCAGTCAGTCACCGCCCGCTTCCTCGCCACCAAGCGTAACGGCGAAGACCGCTATCAGGTCGATATTCTGGGCGAAGCAATGACCGCGGCACCCGGCGCGACCATCGAGAACGCCCGCCGGATGTTCGCCGGCGCCAAGGAAGTCAAACTGCTGGATCGCTACGCCAAGGACCTCGGCATCACCAGGTTCGATCGTGCGGTCGATTTCGGCTGGTTCTACTTTCTGACCAAGCCATTCTTTTACTGCCTGGACTTCCTGCGCGACCTGCTCGGCAATTTCGGCGTGGCCATCCTGGTGTTTACGGTGCTGGTCAAGGCCCTCTTCTTCCCGCTGGCCAATCAGTCCTACCGCGCCATGAGCAAGACGAAGCAGCTTCAGCCGCAGATCCTGGCCATCCGCGAACGCTACAGTGATAATAAAGAGCGGGTCAACCAGGAGATCATGGCCCTCTATAAGCGGGAGGGCGCCAATCCGATTGCCGGCTGCCTGCCGATCCTGATTCAGATTCCGGTGTTCTTCGCCCTCTACAAGGTGCTGTTCGTCACCATCGAAATGCGCCACGCCCCCTTCATCGGCTGGATCCACGACCTGTCGGCGCCCGATCCGACCACGGTGTTCAACCTGTTCGGGGTGATTCCGTTCGATCCGCCCGGCTTTCTGCATATCGGCATCTGGCCGCTGATCATGGGCGTGNNTTCAACCTGTTCGGCCTGATCCCATGGACGCCGCCGCATATGTTGATGATCGGCGTCTGGCCGTTGATCATGGGCGCAACCATGTGGTTCCAGCAAAAGTTGAACCCGACCCCGCCCGACCCGGTCCAGCAGAAGGTGTTCGCGGTGCTGCCGATCGTGTTTACCTTCATGCTGGCGGGATTCCCTGCTGGGCTGGTGATCTATTGGGCATGGAACAACAGCCTCTCCATCGCCCAGCAATGGTTGATCATGTATCGGATGGGGGTCAAAGTGAACTGATCCCGGCGAGCGGGGGGGGGGGNNTTGCCCTGGACCCACCAAGGGCAGTCGCCCTTGGAACCCTGGACTCATTGACTCCGCGAGGACCGCCGGCCGATGACCCTGATCCCCGAGGACCTCGAAACCGGCCGTCTGTTGTTCGCCGCCGAGTGCCGGTTCGTCTGGGGTGCCGCGACCTTGGACCAGTTGCCCGACGCCGGCCTGCCCGAGGTAACGTTTTCGGGACGCTCCAACGTCGGCAAGTCCAGCCTGATCAACGCCCTGACCGGCCGGAAGACGCTCGCCCGGACCTCGGACACGCCGGGCCGGACCCAGCAGCTCAATTTCTTCAACCTCGGCGAGCGGTTGACCCTGGTGGACCTGCCCGGCTATGGCTACGCCAGGGAGTCGCGAAGCAAGGTCGATGCCTGGACCGAACTGGTCCGGCGCTACCTCAAGGGTCGGGTCAGCCTGCGCCGGGTGTGCCTGTTGATCGATTGCCGGCACGGCCCCAAGCCCTCGGACGAATCGATGATGACCTTGCTTGACGGCGCGGCGGTACCGTTCCAGGTGGTGCTGACCAAGGCCGACAAGTTGAAGCCGGCGGCCCTCGACGCCGCGCGTGCCGCTGCCGCCGAGTCCCTCAAACGTCACGCCGCGGCCTTCCCCGAAACCCACGCCACCAGTTCCGATACCGGCCAGGGCATCCCGGAACTGCGGGCCAGCCTGGCCGAGCTGGCGTCCTGACCCGCCCGCGAAAATCGCCCTTTTCAGAGGCAGCCGATTTCGCTAAAAGGCGCCCATGACCGAGCCGCTGAAAACATCGCCGCCCCCGACCTCGCGCGAAGAGTGGTTGGCCAAGGCCCGCACCCTTTCCGAAGCATTGCCCTACATGCGCCGCTATTCCGGGCGCACCTTCGTCATCAAGTATGGCGGCCACGCCATGGGTGACGAGGCCCTGGGCCAGTCCTTTGCCCGGGACATCGTGCTGCTGAAGCAGGTCGGCATCAATCCCGTGGTGGTGCATGGCGGCGGACCGCAGATCGGGCAGATGCTGAAGCGGCTCCAGATCAAAAGCGAGTTCGTGGACGGCCTGCGGATCACCGACCGCGAAACCGTCGAAATCGTCGAGATGGTGCTCTCCGGCCTGATCAACAAGCAGATCGCTTCTCTGATCAACGACGCCGGCGGCAAGGCGATCGGCCTTTCGGGCAAGGATGCCCATCTGATGCTGGCGCGCAAACTGCGCCGTACCCAGCGCAACGACGAAAGCAACATCGAGCAAATTCTCGACCTGGGCTTCGTCGGCGAACCCCAGCACATCAACCCCGAGATATTGGAGTTGTTCGAGCAGTCGGACATCATCCCGGTGATCGCTCCGATCGGACACGGGCGCAACGGCGAGACCTTCAACATCAACGCCGACACCGCCGCCGGGGCCATCGCCGGCGCGCTGACCGCGACCCGGCTGTTTCTGCTCACCGATGTCGCCGGCGTCCTCGACAAGAACAAGACCCTGATCCCGGAGTTGTCCCTGGAACAGGCGCGGATGCTGATGGCCGACGGCACCGCCTCCGGCGGCATGATTCCCAAGATCGAAACCTGCGTCGCCGCGGTGGAACAGGGGGTCGAGGCCGCGGTGATTCTCGACGGCCGGGAGCCCCACGGCTTGTTGCTGGAAATCTTCACCGAGGGCGGCGCCGGTACGCTGATCCGTCGCGACTGAGACCGGCGGGGAGTAAGGAACAGGTCAAGGGCAAGGGCACCGCCCTTGGCGGGTCCGGGGCCAGCCCCCCGGGGGGAGGCATCGCATGCATGATCCGCGCAAGACCCTGCTCCAACAGATCGCTGCGCTCCGTCAGACCATCGATCCCAAGGTCCTGAACCGCGCCAAACTCGCCGCCGAAGGGAAAGAGCCCTACGACAAGGAAGCCGCACGCGCGGCGGTCAACAGCTTTTTGACCGCAAAGAACCGGCAGGACGGCGGCGCCTTCCAACGCAAGCTGATGGCGGCGCTCAAGGCCGGCGGGCCGATACCGCCGAATCCGACTCCGACTCCGACGCCGACCCCGCCGTCTGCGCCACCGCCCAAGCGACGAATCGGCCGCCTCTGAACCGCCTCACGACGGCGACAGGCCCAACAGGATCGGCACCCGTCCGCCGCGATAAAGCCGCGCCGCCGCGTTATAAGCAACGTGCTCCTGGCCATGTTTGTCGTCGATCAGGTAACGGTCGTAGCCCTGTTCCCGGGAACCGGTCAACACCAGGCTGACCTCGGAAATCGAAAAGCCGCTGAACTCCCGGCCAATCAGCTTTTGCACGTACTTGTCGGCCTGGGCGACGAAGCCCGGGGTCGAGACCATCTCGCCGCCGTCCCGAATCGGTCGTTCGAAGGCGCCGACCAGAATCTGACCGGGCGCGACCTTCTGCATCAATCGCGCCAGCGTGATCGTAACATCACCGACGATGTAGTCGTAGCCCCGCGGTGACAGCCCCTCGATCTGGTAATAGGCATAGTGCCGGCCGACCGAAAAGGCCGAGCGCAGCAACGGCACCAGACCATGACGGTCCTGGGAGCGGTCCAGCTCGTTCTCGGCCAGCACCATCAGCAGCAGAATCAAAAGCGAAATCTCGGCCACCGCCCCCACCGAGCGGTTCCAAACGTAAAAGCCGTCACCGGTGGTCGAGCGCGCCAGTTCCACCGGCATTCCCCAGTCCTGCATCCGCCGATGGGCCGCGTTAATGCAGTATTCCAGCGAATTCAACTGCCCGATCTGCTGGATCGAGGTCAGCTTGGAAAAGCCCACGATATCGAACAGCAGCACTCCCCGGTAAAGCGTCTCCGAGATCGAATAGCGCCGGATGATGCCTTCCACGGTCTGCCATGGCACCGCATTATCCTGCGGACCGATTCGCAAGGAAAACGTCAGTTCAATCGGCTCAATGCCGACATTATAGCACAACTCGCTGAATCGCGGCTCTTCGGTGTAGCGCGAGCCGTGCAACAGGTCGGGCTGCACCGACAGATGGCGCAACAACTCACGCACCGGCACCACCAGCGCCTTGATCCCGCCCTTGACCGGTGTCCAGGCCAGAATGGCATTGCGCCCCAGTTGCCAGACCGGGTTCAGGTGGATGTCCAACTGCCTGAGGGTGTCGGCGGCCGCGGAACTGATCTTTTTGTTCATATGAACTGTCCGGTTTCTCCTGAACTGTTCGTCGGTGACCGGCCACCCCCGGCCGGGGCGGCCGGTGGTTAGCGGCTCGCCGTCACCGTTTCCGGGGTAAGTCCATGAAAAACCGTGACGGTGTAAGCGGCGCGCAGGGCGCCGCTGATATCGCTGGCCGCCGTATAGGGTTGCAGCCGCCCATCGACCGCCGCCCGCCCAAAAGCACTGCACAGGGACAGCGTCAACGTCCCCATCGCCCGGCCGAGCGCAACGGTCTCGCCTGGGCGACATCCACCGCCAGAGTCACGGTCTTGCCGAGTTTGGCGGCCTTACTGTCCTGCTTCAGGTCCTGGTCGACGGCCAGCACCCGCAGGTCGTGGGCAATGGTTTCGCTGACGAATTGCTTCTCGGGCACGATCCCCGCCGCGACTTCGGAAACTTTGACCGGCACCTCGTGGGTCACGATCACATCGACCCGGTCACCGGGCACAATCAGACCGGCAACGCCGGTGGCCTCGTCGACCCGCAGGGTGATCGCGCGCCCGCCCTCGGCCAATACCGCGGCCAGAAAGCTGCCATCATGGGGCAGAACCAGTTTGTCCTCGGTCACCGGCTCGCCGGCGAACAGCGGTTGCCGCGCCGCCGCACCAGCCAACGCCGCCACCGCGTCGGGACGGTTCCGGCGGGTGACGTAATGATCGTTCAACCCCTGGTCCGGCCAGGACTGCCAGCGCAAATCCCCGGACGACAGCACATCCGAAATGCCGACCGGCGCGTTGACCACCAGAACTTCGGTGGTCGGCACCGGCTTTGGCACCTGCTGCGCCGCCATCTCGGCAAGCTGCGCCCGCTGGGCCGAAAGGTAGTGTTTGACCATCCAGCCGGCCGCCGCCGCCATCAGGAGCGCAAAGCCGATGAGAACGACCCGGACCATTGACGCCCTTCCCTCCTTCGCCTCATCGCCTCATCTTCCGGCCCCTCAGCCACCCAGTACCGAGGCAACCGCGGGACGCAGGAAAACCAGCCCGGCGACGCCAAGGGCGACGCCGTAGGGCAAACCTTCTTCTTCGTGGTGCAGGCGCCGGAGCCAGGGCCGCGCCGCCCAGGCCGGCGGCAGAGTCAGACGCCGGAACGCCAGCACCGCCACCGCCAACACGCCGCCAGCCACCGCCACCGTCAGACAGTAGCCGAACAGGCCGGGCCAGCCCAACCACAAGCTGATCGCGGTCATGAATTTGACGTCGCCCCCGCCCCACTGTCCCAGCCCGAACATCACCACCCCGAAGGCGAACGCGGCGAGTGCGCTCAGTCCGTGAAGGCCAAACTCCGACCAGCCCTGCCCGCCGGCGCCCAGGGCGGTCAGCGCCGTCACCACCAGCAGCACGGACAACGTGTCGGGAATCTCGAAGCGCGCCAGATCCCAGGCCATCGCCACCACCATCGCCGCGACGAAGATTGCCGCCAGAATCAGCGGCCAGACTCCCGATTCCATCATCTTCCACCTCGAACACCGCAGCCCTTCGCCCCGCCGGGCGCGCAAAGCCCGGCAGCGGTCAGGTACCACTGGCAACGGGCCTGGTTCGAGACAACATTCCTGGCTCCTGGCTTGCTCCTGGCTTGCAGGACTCCCGGCTTGCAGATGGCCGGAACGGCGCCGTCACCCCGCCATCAGCAGTGATACCATCGGCCAGCCCGAAACCAGGGTGACGGACGTCACAGCCACCCACCTCTTTGCAACTGGGGAAGCCGGCCATGCTGGTCAAAGGATCCATCGCAATGATGCTGTTCCTGGCGCTCCACGCCCACCCGGCCCGACCCGACAGGCGAAGCCCCGCCGCTGCCCCGGTGCTGGTCTGCGACCCCGAGGTCGCCGCCGGCTTGCGCCCCCTCGACCGCCGCGCCGCCTCCGAGCACTGCCCGCAGCCCTTCACCATCACTCCCGAAAGCCCCTGAGCACCCGCCGTCGTCACGGCGGCAAAGAAACGCCGCCCCAGAGGGGCGACGGTCTCCGGCAAAATGATCCGGGGGGAAGAGCCTCCCGGACCGGACTCAGCTACCCAGATTGGTAACTTCAACCCGGCGGTTGACCGCCGCCGCCGGATTGTCCCGGTCCAGCAACTCGTGGGAGCCCTTGCCCACCGCCTCCAACCGCGAACCATCGATGCTGAAACGCCCGGTCAGATAGGTCTTCACCGATTCGGCGCGCTCTTCCGACAACTTCTGGTTACGAACGGGCGAGCCCACGCCGTCGGTGTGGCCGGCGATGCGGAACCTGGTCCTGGCGGCGTCGGGCGCCGAGAGGACGGCGCCGATGCGATCGAGAATCTGGGTCGCCTCTTCGGTCAGCCGCGCCGACCCGAATTCGAATTTGATCTGAAACGCCGCCGACCGGTGCGGATGGGCCACCGGGGCATGGGCCGGGGTGGTGGCTTCGCCCGGCGCCGGCACCTGCATCTGGTCGGCATTCCCGATCGACAGTCCGCGCGTTCCGGGTCGTTTGACCGGTTGAGTACATCCCGGCTTACTAACCCCAAGCGCGAGGGAAATATCACACTCACTGGCACTGTTGCCCAACAGAACGGCATCCTCCGCCAGCGCCGTCCCACCTCCTCCCAGGGCAGGAACCGCGGCGAGGATCGCGCCGGCGGCAAACCCCAGCAGAAACGACTTCACTGCTTGCATCTCAACCCCCGATCGGTGAGAACACGACCTCGGTGAAAAACCCACCACCCGCGCCCCCGCACCGGCACCACAGGAGGCTGCGGAACCCGGACCGAATTGCCGCTTCGCCCTTTGCGAAGCCGCAACCGCCCTGTTGGCCCCATCGGACATCCACGCAGCTTAATATAGGCGCAAAGCCCTGCCGGGTCAAAGGGACCTGAATCCAGCGGTTCTCACTGCGACTGAAACTCGGCCGCGGGGGTGGGGCAAAGGAACTCGGGGAGTTGAAGGTGGCTTGCCGGCTGCCAGCGGCGCTAGTTGGCGACAGCCGGAAGCGTCGCCCCATAGGCGCCAGGATACGACAGGTCATTGGAATGAAACAGGTTTGTGGGCTCCGCCCACACCCGCAAAGGGCCGGCCGGCCCTTTGAACCCGTGAGTTTCGGAGGCCAGGGAGGCGGGCCTCCTTCGCGGGTGCAGGGCAGAGCCCCGCAAAATCAAATACAGCCGTACCCACGGTCGACACCAGAATGAAAACAAACCCGGAGTTGAACCGCTGGAATGCCGCAGGATGCCGGCCAACTGTTCGAGAAATCTGGCTGGGGGACTAGGATTCGAACCTAGGCTGGCGGAGTCAGAGTCCGCTGTCCTACCACTAGACGATCCCCCATCCGCAGACCACCGGCCGGCGAGTCGGCCGGGTCCGTTGGGCGAGGAAGCTTCTAGCACAGCCGGTGGGGCTTTGGTAGCCCCGAAGTGCGGTTCCGGCAGCGAAATCAGGGCGCGTTACACTTTTGTTTTGGCAAGGGTTGCTTAAGGATGGCATCGTAGCGCGGCGGGATCGACCCGGCACGGCGGCGGCAGGACCGGTTCGGTCTCGGTGGACGTCACCGCCCGGCCGCGGGCGACGAAACCGGCGCGAAACGAGAGGACCGGGTGGACGCACAGGTGCTCGGCGAGCAGTGGAGCAGGGTAATGCCCGGATCCGGTCGGGCACCGGTGGCAGTACGGCCGGTGCTGGCGGCGCTTGACCTGGGCACCAACAATTGCCGGCTGTTGATTGCCCGGACGCAACCCGGAGGCTTCCGGGTGATTGATGCCTTTTCCCGAATCGTCCGGCTGGGCGAAGGTCTCAGCCGCTGCGACCGGCTTTCCGAGCCGGCCATGGAGCGGACTCTGGCCGCTCTTCGGGTGTGCGGCGCCAAGATTCAGCGCCGGGGCGTGACCGCCCTGCGCGCGGTCGCCACCGAGGCCTGCCGCCGTGCAGTCAATTGCGATGCCTTCATCGATCTGGTGGGGCGGGAAACCGGCATCGTACTGGAAACTATCTCCAGCGTCGAGGAGGGGCGACTGGCGCTTGCGGGGTGCGCGCCGCTGCTCGACCCGTCCCAGCCCAACGCCGTGGTCTTCGACATCGGCGGCGGCTCCACCGAGATCATGTGGCTGGAACTGCACGGTCCGGGACGGCAGCCGCGCCTGATCGACCAGATTTCGGTCCGTCACGGCGTGGTCAGTCTGGCCGAACACTATGGCGGCGACCGGGTGGACGACGAAACCTATCACGCCATGGTCGGGGCCGTGACCGAAGAAATCGTGCCGTTCGAGCGGCGTAACGCCATTCGCGCCACGGTGGAGCAAGGGGCCGTGCAATTGCTCGGCACCTCCGGCACCGTCACCACCCTGGCCGGGGTCAATCTTGGCCTGGAGCGTTACGAACGCTCGTTGATCGACGGCAGTCATCTCAGCATCGCCCATGCCCTGGCGGTGACCCGTCACCTGATCCGGCTGGACTTTCACCAGCGCGCGGCCCATCCTTGCATCGGTTACGAACGCGCCGATCTGGTGATCGCCGGCTGTGCCGTGCTGGAGGCGATTTGCCGCGTCTGGCCGTTCGAGCGGCTGCGCATCGCCGATCGCGGCCTGCGGGAAGGCATCCTGGCCGATTTTGTCGACCGGCTGTTGAACTGACCGGAGCGTCACCACCCATGACCGGCAAGAAGCCTCCCGGCCCCGCTGCGGGCAGCCGCCCGGCTGCGGTTCGGGTCAAGACCGCGCGCCGTCGCTCGCTGTCGTCCACCCTGTGGCTGGAGCGTCAGCTTAACGATCCCTACGTGGCCGAAGCCGCCCGCTGCGGCTACCGTTCCCGGGCGGCCTTCAAGCTGCTGCAACTCGACGAACGCTTCCATCTGCTGAGACCGGGGAGCCGGGTGGTGGATCTCGGTGCCGCTCCCGGAGGCTGGACTCAGGTCGTGGTCCAGCGGGTCGCGCCCGGGTCCGGCGGCGGCCGGGTGGTCGCCCTTGATCTGCTGGAAATGGCGCCGATTCCCGGGGCAGTGGTGCTGCATGCCGATTTTCTGGCCGACGATGCCTGTGCCCGCCTGACCGCCGCCCTTGGCGGGCAGGCAGATCTGGTCCTGAGCGACATGGCGGCCCCGACCACCGGTCATTCCGCCACCGACCACCTGCGGATCATGGGGCTGGCCGAAACCGCTTACGACTTCGCCGCCGGTGTGCTGGCCCCGGGCGGGGCCTTCGTCTGCAAGCTGTTTCAGGGCGGTGCGGAACGCCAACTCCTGGACCGGCTGAAACGCGCCTTTGCTCAGGTGCGCCACGCCAAGCCCCCGGCCAGCCGCGCCGACAGCAGCGAAACCTATCTGGTCGCGACCGGGTTTCGCGGCGAGCCGGTTGAGGGCGGTTCATGACGTTTTTTTTCTCAAAGGGTGTGGCGTCGTGCCGATGGGTTTGCTATACACCCGTCCGACGCCGCCCGCGGCGCACTGATCCCCGGTAGCTCAGTCGGTAGAGCAGGTGGCTGTTAACCACCGTGTCGCTGGTTCGAATCCGGCCCGGGGAGCCAATTCGATCAAGGGGTTAGGTCAGTACGGCCTAGCCCCTTTTTCATTCGCGGAACCACCGGAAGACAAATGGACGGGAACCACACGGCCTGGTGTGGCGCGGCGCCTGATTTGGCGCCAAAAGGCGGACGGTTTGGCACCCTCGGCAACGCTCAGATCTCGCGTCGACGTCGCCGGACACATATGGAACAGTCCGCCCCTTTCCGAGACTGGCGCCCGGTTGCCGCACCGTCACCAATCCGTCCCAATCAGCTCCCCGTCCGTCGCTCGTGGCGATCTCGTGGGGCGGGGTGGGCGCCCGGTGGGGACTTCCCTTTCCCCCACATGGCACTCCGGGCGTCGCCGCCCGTGTTACGGCCGGAAGTTTCACCGCGTCGCGCACGTCCTGGCGTCGGCGGGCGGCCGGGCAGTCTCGTCGCGGCTGACCACCAGGTGTGACGGCCAGGGTGCCGGCCGGCGGAGTCGCGCGCGGGACACGCAGGTCGGTGGTGGTGCCCAGGCCGCCGCCGGAATCCGGCGGTGACCCCGTGTAACGAAGGTGCGTGCCGGTGAGCGCATCACCGCACGACTTCCTGGTCAGATGGGGTCGCCATGACAAGTCTGTTAAAAGTCTCGAGCATTCCTCGCCCGATTGTCCTGCTATCATTAGCTCTCAATGTAATCGTGATCGCCGTTGTCGGCGCCCATCTGTGGTTTCACCCGGGACCGCCGCCGGATCCGACACAACTGGTGGCCCGGCTTGCCGACGGGTTGCCCGAAGCCGATGGCCGGATTCTGCGTCTGGCCCTGAAGAGCGAGGGATTGACCCCGGATCACCGCAGTTTCGAACCCGAGGCCGTGCTCGATCAAGCCCGGGCGGCTCTGCATGCCGAACCGTTCGATCCCGCCGTGTTGGCTGCGGTGCTCCATAAGGGCCTGTCGGATCGGGATGCGGTCGATCAGGCGATTGTCAGGGCCGTGGTTTCGTCGGCCACCGCCATGTCGGCCGAGGGACGTCGCCGCCTGGCGGAGTTGCGCTGCCATCACTTGCCGCCGCCGTCGGGTTCATGAGGCCAAACCACCGATCCCCGGGCGGTGAGGGTTGTTATCCCTCGCCGCCTGGATCGCGGATCGCGGCGGCATGGTCAGGCCGAGATGGCCTGGGTGCCGCCACCATAGCGACTGCCATAGGTCTGGGTTGCGCCGTAAGAGCGGGATGCCTGCTGGTACGATCCCAGCAAGGCATTCAACAGGTCCGAATTGCCGGACGCGGCGCTACTGCTGTCGCTGCTGGAGGTGCTGCTGCTGGACGTACTGCTGCTGGACGTACTGGTGCCGGACGTGAGAGTGCTGCCGGTACCGCCGGCGTTGGCCTGGCTGCCCTGGCCATCGGGCGGCGGCGGCGGCGGCGCGTTGGCGAACAGCTTCTCCAGGGCGGCCTTGAGATCCGTGGCACTGGTGGCGGAACCGGACGACGAGGTGGTCGCGGAGTCGGTGCTGGTGCTGGAGCCGGAGTCGGTGCTGGTGCCCGAAGTGCTGCCATTGAGGCTGGACAGAATCTGGTCGATCAGCGCCTTGACATCGGTTCCACCACTGCCGGTCTGGTCGGTGCCGGAACTGCTGGTGCTGGTGGTCGAGCTGCTGGTGCTGTCGGACGAACTGCCGCTTGCCTGGACGTCGGGGGGCGGCGGTGGCGGCGGGGCGTTGGCGAAGAGCTTTTCCAGGGCCGCCTTGAGATCGGCGGCGCTGGTGGAGGAACCCGAGGACGAGGTGGAGTCGGTGCTGGAAGCGGAGTCGGTACTGGAGGTGGTCCCGGTGCCGGAGGCGGAACTGGTGGTGGTGCCCGAACTGCCGATGCCGAGGCTGGAGAAAATCTGGTCGAGCAGGGTCTTGATGTCGGTGCCGGAACTGCTGGTGCTGCTGGTCGAGCTGCTGGTGCTGGTGCTGTCGGACGAAGTGCCATCGGCGCCCGGCGGCGGTCCCGGGGGTGGTCCCGGCGGCGGGCCGGGGGGCGGACCCTGAACACTGGAGCCGTCGGACGACGAATCACTCGAGGCGTCGGACAGGCTCGAGGTCGAGGAGGTGTCGGCGGACTGACTCTGCAACAGCGACGCCAGCAGGGTGTCGGCCAGTTTCCGGTAACTCGAGGTGCCGTTGCTCTGGCTGGTGCCGGTGGTGGTGGCGGTACTACTACTGCTGCTGCTGTCCTGGCTGGCCGTGGCGGTGCTGGTGGCGCTGGCCCGGGCGGCTTCCAGCTTCTTCAGCAGGGCCTGGTATTGTTGCAGCTGACTGCTGCCCGAGGATCCCGTGGTGTCGGATACGCTGGTCATGGCGACACTCCGTCTGGGGAGGACTGGTGCCGGGGATTGTTCCCCGCACATGACTCGTTACACGGCCTGGAATCCCAACTCCGTCGCAATAACGACGGCCAAAAAGGAAATTTTTTTTGGCTTCACTCGAATCATACCGGCAAAATTTGCCGGTATCCGGCCATAAGCGAGTCCCCACTGCGGATTTGTTGGGTTGGAAATCGGACTGAAGTGCAACGTATTCATGCCATGAGAGCTGGTATGGGCAGACCTGGAGAAGTCTTGATCGGATGTTCTTGCCGGATTGGGTCGGCAATTTTTGCCTCTGCGACATTCTGTCCCGATCTTCGGCCGCCGCGGCGGCCGGACCGGCGATTTCGCCGCCGGGTGGCCGAGAGGTCACGCATGGAATTGCCTGACCTGCCGTATAAACGGACAATCGGATGGGATTGGCAGGTCATGGGGAGCGGCTTGAACGCGGGCCAGAATGAAGATGAGGTCGCAAGCGGAGGCGGAGGGGAAGCGTCGGCGGCGGTGGTCGGTGACGAAGATGACCGGGCGCTGCTGCTGGCTATCGGCCGGGGCAACCACCGGGCGTTCCATGCCTTGATGTGCCGCCACATGCCGTTTGTTTTGCGGCTGGCGCGGCGGGTGGTGGGCAGCCGGGACGATGCCGACGAGGTGGCGCAGGAGGCGTTCCTCCGGGTCTGGACCGTGGCGCCGCGTTGGCGCCACGACGGCGATGCGCAATTCAAGACCTGGCTCTATCGGGTGGTGGTCAATCTGTGTCTGGACCGGCGTCGGAAACTGCCGGCCTTGCCGCTGGAGGTCGCGGGCGATCCTTTGGACCCGGCGCCCGACAGTCTTGAGCAGGTGTTCGCCGGGGAAACCGCGCGTCTGGTGGCCCGGGCGCTGGATGATCTGCCCCGGCGCCAGCGTGAGGCGGTTATTTTATGCTATTATGCCGGGGTCAGTGTCGCACAGGCGGCCGCAACACTCGAGGTTTCGGTTTCCGCATTGGAATCGCTGCTGGTCCGGGGACGACGGGCGTTACGCCTGCGTTTGAGCGACCTCGGGGGAGCGGACAGCATGGGAGATCAGCAATGACACCGTTCGAACTGGAGTCCCTGATCGATGAGCACGGGGTGGCGCTGGAGCGGTGGCCTGACGCCGAGCGGGCGGCGGCGCGTGTCCTGCTCGCCGGCTCGGAGGCGGCGCGGGAGGCATTGAGACGGGCCGAGCGGCTGGAGGCGATCCTCGGTGCGCCCACCGATGGCGACATCGATCCGGACCACGTCCTGCGGGTGATCGCGCGCACCGGTGCCGCGGCGCGCCGGACCCCGCAGGTGCCACCGCCGCTACCGGTCCGGTTGAGACGGTGGTGTGCCGGCCTGTTCCCATCTGCGGACGACGGCTTGTGGCGTTACGGTGTACCGGTGGCCATCGGCCTGATTCTCGGTGTGGTGGTTGGCCAGGTCTCCGTCGATCAGGTGGCCTATGGCGACACCTCCGGTGACACCACCCCCAATATCGCCTCCCTGATCGCCACCCCCCATGCCTCGGAGCCGTTCGGCCTATGACTGGCAGTTCAAGACCGCAAGGCCGCTGGCCGTTGCCGTTGTCGCTGGCCGTGAACGTGTTTCTGGTCGCGGTGATCGCCGTTCACCTGTGGCACCGGCCGCCGGGGCCGCCACCGGGTCCCCATCACATGGTGGATGGCATCGCCCGGTTCCTTCCGGCCGCCGACGCGGCGATTCTGCGGGATGCCTTTGCCGCCGAACCCGTGCTGCAACGCGACCCCGGGGAGGCCATGTGGCGCAACATGGAGGAGACGCGGCGGGCGCTGCGTGCCGAGCCGTTCGATCCGGCGGCGCTGGAGGCAGCGTTACGCGCCGGGCATGAGGACCGCGATGCCGGCGATCTGGCCATCGGCCGGGCGCTGCTCAAGGCCGCCACCGCCATGTCACCGGCCGGGCGACAAAAGCTCGCCGATTTTACCCCGCCCCATGGCGGTCCGGGCGGCCCCGACGGTCCGGGCGGTCCCGACGGTCCGCCGCCGCACGGTGGTCCACCCGGGCTGTTCGGTCCTCCCGACCGGCGCTGATTGGTGCACTTGTCTTGATTTTGCAGGGCTCTGCCCCGCACCCGCGAAGGNNTTGCGGGTGTGGGCAGAGCCCACGGAATTGCCGACCGGAGAGCGCATGAAGCCGGGGCCGTGACCGTGTAACCAAGGAGATGCCCACGATCCTTGCGGGCCTGCACCGAGGGGAACCCGGCCATGACAGCCAACTGTCCGTCCAGCCTGACGATCCGGGACGGTATGCCGTCCGGTGATGCGACGGGTGCCGTCGTGCGGGCGAAAACCCGGCCTCCGGTCGGGACCATCGGCCCGGGGGTGTCCGAACGGGTGATCTCGCTATCGATCGCCTTGCCGCTGGCCGAGGGACTGGTCCGTCGCGGCGTCCTGCCCTGAGGTCCTCGCCCGGTGGCTGGCGCGGGTGCGGGCGGCCACGCCGAAGGCGGCCAGCAAGGTCCGGGATGCCGGGTTCTCGCGGAAGCCCCATTCCGGGTGCCACTGCACCGCCACCGCGAAGGCAGGCGCCGCCGTCACCGAAACCGCCTCGATCAGGTCATCGGGCGCCTGCGCCTCGACCCGAAGACCGGCCGCCAGCCGGTCGATGCCCTGCCAATGCAGGGAGTTGACCACGGTTTCGCCGACACCGAGCAGGCGGGCCAGCACGCCCCCCTCAAGGATGCGTACCGGGTGCGCCGGACCGTACTGGACGTCGATGGGGTCGGCTTCGTTCCAGCGGTGATCGTGCTTGCCCGGCAATTCATGGACCCGCTGGTGCAGGGTTCCGCCCAGCGCGACATTGAGTTCCTGAAGCCCCCGGCAGATGCCCAGCAACGGCAGTCCCGCCGCCAGTGCCGCCCGGATCAGCGGCAGGGTGGTGGCGTCGCGATCGGGGTCGTGCAGCGTGCCGGGTTCGCTCGGCTCGCCGCCATAATGGTCGGGCGAGACATTGGACGGACTGCCGGTGACCAGCAGGCCGTCCAGGCGCGCCACCAGCCGGTCGAGGTCGAGGTCGCGACCGAGGGCCGGAATCAACAGCGGCACCCCGCCCGCACCATCGGACACCGCCCGAACATACCGGCCGCCGGCGACGTGATAGGGCATATCCGAAAGCCAGCGGCAACAAGCGGTGATTCCCACCACCGGCCGGCCGGAGTCGGACGTTGCCACGCCGTCGGATGCGACGGTGTCAGAGTGAGATCCGGCCATCCGCATTCACCCCGTAGTCGTCATCCCGGAACGGGACCCTTCAACTCATAGGTGGAAATCTGCCGGGACCGGTCGGTGACCCGGTTCCGGTCATCGGGAAACACCACGATCGGCCGGTAGCTTCGTGCGGCACTCTTGTCGATCAGGCCATAGGAGATAATGATCAGTATGTCGCCGACCTGGACCTTGCGCGCGGCGGCGCCATTCAGACAGACCACCCCACTCTCGCGCTCGCCCTCAATGACGTAGGTTTCGAAACGTTCACCATTATTGTTGTTAACAATCTGAACTTTCTCTCCGGGAATGAGGTCGGCGGCCTCAATCAACTCGGCGTCCAGGGTGATGCTGCCGATATAATTCAGCTCCGACTGCGTCACGCGGGCGCGGTGAATCTTTGATTTCAAAATCTGAATCTGCATATCCCAAACACTCCAGGAGACACCCTGTTGACGGGACGCAAATAGCCGTCCCTGCTCACCTGTCCCGGTTCCCACTGTCCCGGTTCGCCACACCTCATCATAGTGGTGAGGAGCCTGCGGCGCAAGGTCGGCATGGAAGGGTCGGTCCTGCGCCGCGGTACTGTCGGGGAAGCGCGGAGACCGGTTCGCCTTCGGGGCGGTTCCGGTCAGGCGGGGCATTGCCGGCCCAACGCCGACATGAACGCCCCCAGGGAATGTCCGATCTGCCGGGTCGAGCCAAGGGCGGTCTGGAGGGTCTGGAGCCGGGACATCCCGGTCTGGAGATCGGGGCTGCCGGCTCCCTGGGTCTGGCTGGTCATCAGGGTATTGGCGGCTTCGGCGACCCGGGCATCCCGGCTGGCGTTATCGGAGAGTGCGGTCCAGGCATTGGTGACGGCGTTGACCAGCGCCGGATAGCTGGTGGCCGGCACCGGCAGTCCGTCGACCGGGAGTTGCCGGCCCCTGGTGGTGAGGCTGGTGGCGACCGCGGGAGCGGCGTTGGTCTTCAGGGTCCGGGTTCCCGCCACCAGGTCGGGGTTGACGTCAAGGCTCAGCCGGTTCCGGCCGATGAAGAAGCCGCTGCTGAGCTGGCTGTCGTCGGTGACCGGGGCCGAGTCGTAGGCGTCGGCAAAACTGGTTGGCTGTTTATTGGCGCGGCTGCGGCCAAGGACGATGTTGGCCACCGCATCCAACTGAGAGCGCAGTTTACGGATGACTTCGCTGCCGGGGTCGGGGCTGGGGCGCTGGGGTGGCGTCTGGCGCGAGCCGTCGGCGGTCAGACGCAGCAGGGCGCCCAGCCGGCCGTTGTCGATCCGGCCATCGGCCGGCACCGCGTCGGGGGCGGCCGGCTGCCCGGAACCGGCCCGGGTGAACCGGGTCGGCCGCTGATCGAGCAGGGCCTGGCCGCCCGAGGTAAACAACGCGATGGTCTTGTTTTCGCGGCGAAAGACGTTGGCGCCGGTCAGATCGACAACCTTGGCCACCAACTGGTCACGTTGGGCCTCGGTCTCGTCGGTCGGCCGGTTGAGCGCGGCCTGGCTGACGATGACCCGATTGGTTTGATGAATGTCGCTCAGGGTCTGATTGAGGTCCTTGATGCCGGCGGTTGCGGCATCGTTGAGGCGGGCAGACAGGTCTTCGACCCCCTGGGACAGGCTGCGCACGGTAGCGGCCAGGGTGCCGCCGTGGGTGATCACCTCCTGCTGTCCGTCAGGCGTGGCCGGGTCGGCTGCGAGCTGTTGCCAGGCCTGGGCGAAGGCGTCGAGGCTGCTGCCCAGATCGGACGTCCCGGCGTTGGAGCCGAACAGCGTGCCGATGTCGTGCAGCGTGCTGTCGCGGACCTCGGCCGCGCCCTGGCGCGCCGCGATGTCACTGACCTGGGCGCCGAGGGCGCCGGTCAGCGGCCGCAGGACCGGAGTGGGAGGTGCCGCGGCTGCCGGAGCGGTCGGGACGGCGTTCGCAGGGGTCGGAGCAGTCGGGGCAGTCGGGGTACCGGTGTCGGTCGCGCTCGGGGTCGGGCGGATGCCGGCGTCGGACGGATTCGCGGCTCCGGAGGGTAATATCCGGAACTCACTGGCGACCGAGGCGATGGCACCGAAGAGGCCCATGATCTGCAGGTCCTGACTGAGGGCACAAACCCGCATCAGCAAACCCCGGGCCAGATCGCCGAGCGGTCTCCCAACGAAGAGGAACAGTCAGAATTTCAAAGGGTTGCTCGAATTCGAAGGGCCCTTCGGGCGGTGCCCCGGGGCGATTCTGCCGGGACCCGGTCCGGCAGCTTTTGCCCCGGTCCGGCTACAGCTTCCTGGTGATCAGGACCGAAGAGGTGGCGCGTTCCGACGCCTTGGGCGCCTTCGCCCGGTTGCCGATCCGGCCATAGCCGGCGCTGGCCTGGGTGGTGGCCTGGTGGGTTGCGGCCTTGATCACGAGATCAATCAGCCGGCGATTGGCGTCCATCGCCCCGGCCAGCACTGCGGCATTGTGCTTGGCCGCCGCCATGACCTCGTTATTAAGCGCCCGCAATTCGGTCAATGCCGGCTCGGCTTCAGCGGTCATCGGGACCTCGCGAAGCTCTTCCAGCTTGTAGGCGTAGGCGGCGATCAACCGCGTCTTGGCCTCGGCAAAGCCGGTGGGGGCCTTCAGGCGCAGCTGCGCCAGCGCCTCGGCTTCCCGGGTCAGGACGCCGAGAAGCTCCCGCGCAAGGTCGGCGGTCTCGGCGATCACGGTCAGGATCAGGGGCGGCGGACCTGGTGGCGACGGCGTCGGTGGCATGAGGCGGAATCCAGCACGAAACTGACTTCAGATATTACTTCAGATAATTGATCAGGGACATGTTCAGCAAGTCCGATGTGACCTTATAGGACGCCTGCAACTGACTGTTGACCGAGGCGAGCTGAGCGGTGACGGTTGTGGTATTGACCGCGACATCGTTGTCGAGCTGGGTCGTGACCAACGACAGGTCGTTGTTGTGGTTATTCGATGCGGTCTGAAACGCCAGTTGGTTGATACCGTTGGTCTGTTGCAGGTTTTCAAGGCTGGTAACCGCCTTGGACAGCGACGAATACGCGAGGCCGACGAAGTTGTCACGGTCTGAGGTGCTGTAGTTCCCGGCCTGATCGGAGGCGGTCTTGGCCGCCCGCAGGCCGTTGATCAGATTCTGGAAGGCCGGGTCGTTGGATGTGATGTTCAGGGTTTGGGTCTGGCCCTGGTCGATGGTGACCTTTTGGGTGCCCCAGGCCAGGGTACCGGCATTGGCGTAGCTGGCCGAGGCCGGGGCCGCGGTGGTGTAATCGACATCATAGACCGGCAGCGCCGGCGAGGTGGTGATGGCATCGACGCCGGCCTGCGGCGCGGTATAGCCGGCGACGGTGGTTCCGGCCGGGTTGGGCGCCGGCGTGTTGCCGGTGGCGGCGAAGTAGGGCATCTGGGTGAGGTCGCCGACCGGGGGCAGGTTGTAGGCCGGGGTGCCGCCGGCGGTCAGCGGCGGCTTGCTGGTCGGATTGCGCTGTCCGGCATACAGATAGGCGCCGCTTGGGGTCTGTTCGTTCAGGGCGATGCTGGTTTCGGCCATGCTCTGGTCGATGGTCTGCCCCATGTTCAGGAAGGCGTTGTAGGCCGTGGTCTGTTCCTCGGTGGTCTGGGCCGCCGGCAGCGGCGAGGCCTGGCCGGTAAAGCTGCCCTGGACACCCTGCACGGCGCTGAGCGCGGTCTTGGCGATGCTGAGAAGGTTGGACAGGGAGTCGGTATAGAGAGAGGTGGTGATGCCGCCCAGGGTGCAACTGGAAATATAGCTGTTGAGTTGATCTTTGGTCCCGGTCAGGTCGAGGACCTGGGCCCGGTTGGGGTTGTCGGCCATGTCGAAGCCCTGGCTGTTGGTCGACAACTCCTGACTGAGTTTTTGCGACAACTGCGAGGTGTTGTTCATGGTGTTGATCTGGTTCAGGATCGCCCCGTAAGTGGAAACCGGCTGCATGGTCATGACCTCCTGATCAAGGGCTGACGGTGAAACGCCGCTGCGGCCATCATCGTTTAGGTTCCGATCCCCATCAGGGTATCGAACATCGATTGCACCGTGCTGATGACCTTGGCGTTGGCGGAGTAGGCATTTTGCAGCACCGTCAGTTGGGCCAGTTCGCTGTCCATGTTGACCCCGACCTCTCCGGTCAGGCGGGTCTGGAGCGTTTGCGTGGTGGTGGTCATTTCGGTCTGGCTGGTGGCGGCATCGGCCTGGCTGGTCGTCTGGTAGGTGGCAATCGCCGCAGTCAGGCCGGAATAACTGACATTGGTGATGTTTGGGTCCTTGAGACCGAAGGTCAGTGCCGTTGCCGCGCCGGCCGTGGCGGCGTTGCTGAGCGTGATGGTCGTGCCGTTGGCGGCGCTCACCGAAAGGATGGTCGTCCCGGCCGGAATGCCGGTGCCGCTGACGGTCATGCCCGGCATCAACCCGGAATTCTGGCTGAGGCCGGTGATGCTCGCGCTGCCGTTGGTGGTGGTACCGGTCTGGTTGATGGTCAGGCTGCGGTTGGTACTGGTCAGTGCCGCAACCACAGCCGTAGCCGCCTGGCCCATGACCGTGGCCGTGCCGTTGGCCAGCGCCGGGTTGATCTGGATCGAGGCCGCCGGGGACTGGGTGGCCGGATTACCGTTGTCGATGGTGAAAAACGACGACATGGCGGTGCCGGCCGGGGTCGGACCGGCGGCGGTGCCCCCTTGCAGGTCGGTGGTCTGGGTCGGCGTCGAATTATAGTAGGCGCCGCCGAAGGTGCCGGAAACGTTGTCCGCCAGTTGCGACGCCACGATATTAAGCTGGGCTTGCGCTTTTGCCAGAGTTCCGACATTTGGGTCAGTTGACGACACGCTTGGATTGAGAAAATCAAGCGCCGCTCCCAAGGTGCCGCCGACAAAGGCGTTGTTCATGCCGGGCGCGCTGGTGCCGGACGGCGCCGGCGGGGACAGGGACAGCCAGGCCTGGGTGCCTCCGGTGGGGTTGTTCCAGGAGAACTGGGCGGCGGTCTTGTCCACCAGTGCCGTGCCATTCTGGGTGTAGAGCGCGACGCTGCCGTCGGAATGGGTGATCACATTGACGCCGACCAGGCTCGAGATGGAACTCACCAGGCTGTCCCGGGTATCCAGCAGGTCAGGCTGGGTGGTGGCGGCCAGGGGATTGGCATTCAGTTCCTTGTTGATGGCATCGAGTTGGCTCAGGTTGGTGTTGAGGTTCGTGACCATAGAGGTGACGCTGTTGCTGGTATCGATCCCCATCTGGATCAGCGACTGGGAAGTCTGGCTGATGTTCTGGGCCAACGACTGACCGGTGGCGACCACCTGGGATTCCGCCGTGGTGTCGCTGGTGTCGGTCTCGAACGCCTGCCAGGAGCTGGTGAAATCGTCCATCGACTGTTGCAGATAGGGCGTCGACTGGGTGGTGCCGAGCACGCTGTTGATTTGCTGGAGGTAGCCGGTCTTGGCGGCGGCACCCGAGGACAGCGAATTGGCGTTCAGATATTGATTCTGCAAGCCCTGGTCGGCGGCGCGCTGGATGGTCGCCGTGACCATGTTGGTGTTGAGGCTGACCGTAACCGGGTTGCGGTCGGCATAGTTGGTGTTGGAGGCGTTGGAAATGTTGTCGCTGCGCGACTGAATCTCTGCCTGGACGGCCTGCAAGCCGGAAAGGCTCGACGAAATGATGGTCGAAAGACCCATGGCACGCTCCCTTCCCCCGCTCCTGCGCCCGACCGCCGGCCCGGAGGCCGGTCCTTACCGGTTCGGGACTGTTTAGTGGATCAGCGCCAGCGCATCCTGAATCATCTGGTCGGCGGCGGTGATCACCTTGCTGTTGGAGGTGTAGGCCCGTTGCGCCACGATCATCTGGGTCAGTTCGGTGGCAATGTCCACGTTGGACCCTTCGATCGAACTTGGCGTGATGGTTCCGGCGGCGCCCTGTCCGGCCCACTGGACCACCGGGGTTCCGGCCAGGGTCACGTTGCTGGCAAAGGTCGCGCCCGTGACCCGTTGCAGCTCGTTGGGATTGGAGAAGGTCACCAGGGGCACACGGTAAGGCTTCATCTGTTCGCCATTGGAATAGTTGAACACGACAAAGCCGTTATTGTCAATGCTGGCACTCTGGAACGATCCGGGGGCCTGACCGGTGAGATCGGACACCGAGTGCACGTCGAGGGTGGTGCCGGAGTATTGGGTCGAGCCGGTGGCCGCGACCACCGGGGGACCGGCGGAGGCGGGGGTGCCGTAGCTCAGCGTCACGGCGCTGGCCACGGCGCCATCGGTCAGGGTTGCCGGGGTGAAGCTGATATCGCCGGTGGCGGGGCTGGAGAGCGCGCCCGAACTGGTAAAGACCAGCGGACCGCCGGCGATGGTGACGGCCGGATTGCCCGAGTCGCTGGGAATGGTGGCGCTGGTGATATTCCAGGTATTGGCGGTATTGGCCCTGGTATAAACGATATTCAGGGTCTGAGCGGTCCCCAGGCTGTCGTAGAACTGAACCTGCGAACTGGCGGTGGTCCCGGCGGCGGCGCTGGCCGGGAAGTTGGCGTTATAGTCGATGGTGGTACTGGGTTTGCCGGGAATCGTGGCGTAGACGGTGGGGTCCACCCGGACGCCGGTGAGGTTGCCCAGTGACGGCGTGCCCGGGATGTCGCCCTGATAGGACGTCTGCTCCTTGACGCCCATCAGGTAGTCGCCGGCGCTGTTGACCAGATAGCCATCGTTGTTGATGGTGAAGTCGCAGGCCTGGGTGTACATCTGCTCGGAGCCCGAGAAACTCGCCGTCGTGCCGGTAATCGACGTCGGCTGTGCCACCGGGGCGAAGCCGGTGCCATTGGCGATCGCGAAATTGGTCGCGGTGGCAGTGCTGGAGACCTGACCGGCCACGGTGTTCTGGTAGATCGGCGTCGCCGTGACGCCGCCCGGACTTTCGAAGGTCGGCGTGGATTCAGTGACGTAGGACTGAAAGTTGGTCTGAACGCCCTTGTAACCGGTCGTGCTCACGTTGGCGAGGTTTTCGGAGATGTAGCCGATCTGAGTGGCGAAGGCGCTCATTCCGCTGAGAGCCGTGTTGAGTGCGTTTCCGACGCCCATGTCCGTCGTCCTTTCAAGTCGCGTCCCCCGCGCCAGGGGCGGGGTGAAATCTGGTCGCTGGTTTCAAAGCAAAGGCCGTGCCAGCGATTGCCGCGCGGCTTCCGCCCCGGCGCGGGCGGCGGCGGGGCACAAGGCGCCGGGGCGGCCGGCCAGGGGGCGGCAGGCTTTGCCCCCGGGGCCGCCGGTGTCCCGGCAGAATCTTCCCGGCAGCTTCGGCCGCGACGCCGGAATGGCCGGGCCGGGATGCTTGGCCGGGGCGGTGGGAGGGACTATGGTTGAAGGGTTCCGGTTCACGGAGGCGCGACCGCCATGCACACCCAACCTGACTTCCCCAATCTGTTCGTCCTCGATCATCCGCTGATCCAGCACAAGCTGAGCCTGATGCGCGATCAGAGCCGGTCGACCATGGGATTTCGCCAGTTGTTGAAGGAGGTGTCGCTGCTGATGGGCTATGAACTGACCCGCGACCTGCCGCTGGTCAGCGAACGGGTCGAGACTCCGCTGGCCCGCATGGAGGCGCCGGTGGTTGCCGGCAACCGGCTGGTGATCGTGCCGATCCTGCGCGCCGGGTTGGGCATGGCCCAGGGGCTGCACGAGCTGGTTCCGTCGGCCCGCGAAGGTCACATCGGCCTTCATCGGGACCCCGCCACCCGGCAGGTGGTGGAATATCTGGTCAAGCTACCCGAAGCCGATGGCCGGCAGTTCATTCTGGTCGATACCATGCTGGCCACCGGCAATTCCGCAGTGCATGCCGCCGATGCCCTCAATCGCCACGGCGTTGACGACGCGCAAATTCGCTTTCTGGCCCTGGTCGCGGCGCCTGAGGGTGTGCGCCGGTTCCACACCGTCCATCCGCGCATTCCGATCTACCTGGCCGCGCTGGACAGCCATCTCGACGACAATGCGTTCATCGTGCCAGGTCTCGGCGACGCCGGCGACCGGTTGTTCGGGACCAAATAGCGTCATTCCGCCAACAGTTTCAGGGCTGTAAAGTCGTTCGAAGTCCGATCGGGCCGGCGGGCCGGGGATGCCGGCGCCGGCCGGGCCGCAGTGGCGGGGCCGCGGCGGCGATGGACTTCGGCAGGCGAGTGGTGTATCCTTTCTATTAACCCTTCGTTCGAAGCCGTGATTCGTTTGGACTACGAACGGTCATGCGGGCCGCGGGGCGGAGGTGGTCACGAGGGAACGGAGGGTGCGGCAGAGGGTCATGTCCGATTTCAATCTGCCACCGCGACAGCCGACAAGGCTGACCGCCACCTCGGCCGAGGGTTCGCGGGCGTCCCAATCCAGGCGCAGGCCTGGGGTTTCACCGGCCCCAGGGGTTTCACCGGCAGATGACGGCTTTGTGCAGGCACTGTCGGCGCCGCGCAAGCCCGAGGGGATCGGGTCGGCGGGGAAGGCGGTGATCCCGACGCCCGGCCGCAAGCCCGTGATACCGCTGGCCGGAATGCAGCCGCCATCGTCCGCCACTCCGGCATCGTCCGCCACCCCGGCATCGTCGGGCTCGGCGCGGTCGCCGACCCTGGATGATTTTGCCCAGAGCGCCCGCTCGGCCGCCCGGATCGCCAACGTCCCGTTTACCGACGTGCTGGCCAAGGCGGCGCAGGAGAGCGACTTCAACCCGAGCGCCCATTCGAACCAGAGCAGTGCCGCCGGGCCGTTCCAGTTCGTCGAGCACACCTGGCTTGACATGATCAAGCGCCACGGCGCCGCCTATGGCCTGGGTCAGGAGGCGGCAAACATCAAGGTTCACAACGGCGTGGCCTCGGTCGCGGATCCGGCCTTGCGTAAACGGTTGCTCGACTTGCGCAGCGACGTGAACCTGTCGTCGGGCATGGCGGCGCGCTATCTCGACGAATCCAGTCAGGACCTGGCGCACGCCCTCCGGCGCAAACCCTCGGTGACCGAGAACCGCATCGCCTATTTTCTGGGGCCGGGCGGTGCCGCGAGGCTGATCCGGGCCGCCCAAAACAATCCCGAAGGCTCCGCGGTCGCGGCGTTGCCCCATGCGGCGGCGGCCAACCGGCCGCTGTTCTACGGCAGCCACGGACCGCTGACCAACCACGAAGCCATGGCCAGGATTACCCATTTCGTCAATCGGCACCTGACCGATTTTGCGGGGCTGGGCAAGGAGGAGCCATCGGTCAGCACCGACCGGATGAAGGTGGCGGATCCCAATGTCGGGTAAGCGCGGCCGGGGCGGCGGCGTGAGAATTTTATTGCTTGCTTCAGGTAAGGATTGACCGGAAAGAACGGTTTCCGCATTTTGCCGGACATTCTCTGATCCGCGAGTGCTGGAGCCCCCGTCCCATGACCGACGCTGTCCCTTCGTCCGCCGCCGAGCCTGCCGGCCTGGTGTTTCCTGATCTGGTACCGACCACCGCGCTTGCGCTCTCGGCGATGGACCAACTGGTCGAGGCGGCTCGCCGTTCGGTGCTGGAGCGGGTCACCGGGGCCAATGGCAAGATCGACGCTGCCCTGCTCGATCGTCACCAGTTGGCCGCCCATGGCTTTGCCTGGCTCAGCACCTACGCCGAGGGCCTGCGCCAGATGCAGGGTTGGGCCGGCGTTCTGAGCGAAGCCGGCCAGTTCGGCGAGTTGGAACACCTGATGCTTCAGGTGGTGTTCGGCGAGTACCTGGCCCAGATGGTTGGCGGCATTCCCCTGTCCCAGGTGGAAATGGCGCGGCCGGCGGATCTGGGGACGGCGCCGGCGGCGGTGGCGGCCTTTGCCGGCGACCCGGCGGTGGCGCGGCTGATCGCCCGCGGCGGCTCGGCCGCGGTGCGCTTCCGGCTGGCCGAACTGATCGCCGAGCGTCATGACTTTGGCCGGCTCGGCTTCACCGACGAGACCCTGGAGATGGTGCGCGAGCAGTTTTCGCGCTTTGCCGCCGATCAGGTGGTGCCGTTTGCCCACGAGTGGCACACCAAGGACCAGTTGATCCCGATGTCGGTGATCGAGCAGATGGCCGAGATGGGGGTGTTCGGCCTGACCGTGCCCGAGGAATACGGCGGACTGGGCATGGGCAAGACCGCCATGTGCGTGGTCTCGGAGGTGCTGAGCGCGGCCTATATCGGCGTCGGCTCCCTCGGTACCCGCTCGGAGATCGCGGCCGAGTTGATCCGGCTCGGCGGCACCGAGGAGCAGAAGGCGGCCTGGCTGCCCCGGTTGTGTTCCGGCGAAATCCTGCCCACCGCGGTCTTTACCGAGCCCAACAGCGGCTCGGATCTGGGCTCGCTGCGGACCCGGGCGGTGCGCGACGGTGATGTCTATCGCATCACCGGCGCCAAGACCTGGATCACCCATGCCGCCCGTACCGACCTCATGACCCTGCTGGTGCGCACCGATTCCGGCACCAACGATTACCGGGGCCTGTCGATGCTGCTGGCCGAGAAGCCGCGCGGCACCGTGGAGGAGCCGTTCCCGGCGGAAGGAATGACCGGGGGCGAGATCAAGGTGCTCGGTTACCGGGGCATGAAGGAATACGAGATGGGCTTCGACGGGTTTACCGTCCCGGTGGCCAACCTGTTGGGGGGCGTCGAGGGTCTTGGCTTCAAGCAATTGATGGAAACCTTCGAGAGCGCGCGCATCCAGACCGCGGCGCGGGCGACCGGCGTCGCTCAGAACGCCTTGGAACTGGGCCTGAAATACGCCCTGGAGCGCAGCCAGTTCGGCAAACCGCTGATCCGTTTTCCTCGAGTCGCCAACAAGATCGCCTGGATGGCGGCCGAGACCATGCTGGCCCGCCAGTTGACCTACTTCGCCGCCCGGGAAAAGGACCAGGATATCCGGTGCGACATCGAGGCCGGCATGGCCA
>PLTC01000303.1 GCA_003165295.1 Rhodospirillales bacterium
ACTGGTTCACGCGCGGCGAAAATGTCCGCAATTTCATGACCTATGGCGACTTTGCGGGCGCCGCCGGCGATCATGGCTTCGGCGTACCGCGGGGCGCGGTGCTGGACCGCGACCTGTCGCAGGTCCATCCGGTGGATCTCCAGGACCCCGATCAGATTCAGGAGTTTGTCGCCCATTCCTGGTACAGCTACCAAGGCGGCCGGAACGCCGCGCTTCACCCCTATGCGGGCGAAACGACGTTCGACTACACCGGTCCGCCGCCGCCCTTCGAGCGGCTCGACCCGGGCGGCACCTATTCCTGGCTCAAGGCCCCGCGCTGGCGCGGCAGGCCGATGGAGGTCGGCCCCCTGGCCCGACTGGTCCTGCTGCATGCCGCGGGCGATGCCCCCGCGAAGGCGCTGACCGCCGAGACCCTGGGGCGGCTCGGACTGCCGTTCGAGGCGATCTATTCGANNATTCGACGTTCGGACGCATCCTGGCCCGTGGGATCGAAAGCAAGCTGGTGGTCGATCGCATGAGCGGATGGTACGACCGGCTGATGGCGAACATTGCCGGCGGCGATCTGCGGACTTTCAACCGCGATAAATGGGAGCCGGACAGTTGGCCCGGGCTCAGCCGCGGGATCGGCACCATCGAAGGGCCGCGTGGCGCGCTGGCCCACTGGATCGTCATCGACGGCGGCCGGATCGCCAATTATCAGGCCGTGGTGCCGACCACCTGGAACGCCGGCCCGGTGGACGACCGGGGACAGCATGGCCCCTACGAGGCCGCCTTGATGGACCGGCACCGCCTCGCGGTTCCGGCCCAGCCGTTGGAAATTCTGCGGACGATACACAGCTTCGATCCGTGCATGGCCTGTGCCGCCCATGTGTTCGGGCCCGCCGGCGAGGAAGTGGTCCGGGTGACGATCCGCTGAGGATCGGCCGGCCCGAACCGCCGGTGCTAGATTTTAGTGAGCCAACCCGGCAATTTGACCGTGGCCTTGCCGTCCATGACCACCTCGCCGGTCTGTTTCGTGATGATGATGTTGATCTTGGCGACGTGCTTGGGAAGAATTTCGGTAATCGCAGCGTCCAGGGTGACGGTATCGCCGATGAACACCGGCTTTTCGAAATTGACCGTCTGGCTGAGATAAACGGTTCCGATTCCGGGCATCTCGTTTCCCAGCACCTTGGAAATCATCCCGAAAAGGATTCCGCCATGGGCGATCCGCTGGCCAAATCTGGTGGTTTTGGCGAAAGCATCGTCGAGATGGATCGGGTTGTGATCGCCGGTCAACTCGGCGTATCCATGGACCATTTTATCGTCGATAAGCTGGTGGCTGGTGCATTTTTGCCCGACGGTAAAGTCGTGGTTTTTGCTCGACATCTTTATCTGTCCTGGTTGGTTGATGTGTCGCGGTGTCGCGGCAGCAGGGCCGGGGTCGGGGTCGGGGCCGGGGTCAAACGATGCTTTCCGCGATGAGTTTGGCCGGGAAGTCCGCGGGCGCGTCGAGCAGCGTGGTTCCGGCCATATCGCGGAACAGCCGGGCCAGGGGCATGGTTCCGCCGACGCCGAAGGGCTTGGATTCGCTGATTCCCAGCCCGCCTTCGACCTGGATGGCGTCGATCAGCGTCCTGGAGCCGAAGCGACCGACGAACGCTTTGACCATCGCCGCGTGGATCTCGAAGGGCGCGCCGTCTTCGACCAGTTGCGCCGCGCGCTGAATCCCAAGCCAGGCCAGATGGCAGTCGGTGGCAGCCTCCGCCAGCAAGGTCTGGATCGCCTGCAAGGTGGCGATCGGGTGGCCGAACTGCACCCGCCTGGTCGCAAATTCGGCGGCGTGCTTGACCGCCGCCCACCCTATCCCGACGGTTTGGGCGGCCTCGGCCAGCGAGCCGAGGGACAACAGGCGGGTCGCGATCGCCGATCCGCCGTTCTCTTCGCCGAGCAGGGCGTCCGGGCCGAGCGCGGCAGCCTGGAAGAACAGTTGGGCCACCGGACACCCCTTCAGGCCCATGGTGTCGAGGCCGGGGCCGATGGTCAGGCCCGAGGTGTCGGCATCGACCAGGAAAGCGGTCAGGCGGGGTTCTTTGGCCGTGGGCTCAAGGGTCGCAAACGTCACATAAAGGTCTGCCACCCCGGCATTGCGCACGAAGGCCTTGGTGCCGGTCAGCGTGAAGCCGCCGCCCTGGCGGAGGGCGAGCAGCGGGTCGGGGCCGATACCCGGGCTTGGGCCATCTTCATAAATGGCCAGGGTGCCAAGTTTCCGGCCCTTGGCCAGGGGCGGCAGATAGTGCTGCTTTTGCGCGTCGCTGCCCCACTGGGCGACGGCATGGGCCGCCAGCGCATGGTTGTTGAGGATCGAGGCAATCGCCGGACAGGACCGCGAAAAGGCCTCGACCACCTGGATATGATTGATAAAGCCGGCCCCGACACCGCCGGATGCCATCGGGACCAGCAGCCCGAGGAAGTCGTGGCCGGCCAGCTCGTCGATGATCCCCTTCGGAAAGACCCCGCAGCGATCCAGGTCCAACGCCATCGCATCCAGATGGCTCCTGGCAAATGTTTGGGCGTTCCGGCCGACCTGTTGTTGCGCCTCGGTCAGTTCAAAATTCATGACGCAACTCCCTTCGGCAGCGGCGCGGCTCCCGCAGTCGGGGCGAGAAGCGCCCGCGAAATCACAAGACGCTGGATCTGATTGGTCCCCTCGTAGATTTGCATGACCTTGGCGTCGCGCATGAACTTGCCGAGTTCCGAGGTATAGCCGCCCGACCCCATCAGGCGAACCGCCTCGCTGCTGACGGTCATCGCGACATCGGTGCCAAGCGTCTTGGATATCGCCGATTCCCTGGCAAAAGGCAGCCCGGCGTCACGCAACATCATGGTGTGACGCACGACCTGGCGCGCGGCTTCCACCTGGATCTGCATATCGGCCAGTTTGAACTGGAGAGTCTGGCCGGGAAACGGTCTGTCGGGAAAGCGTCGATGGAGCTGCCCGACGCATTCGTCGAGACAACGCTGGGCGAGGCCAACCGCCAGTGCGGCAATCGCCGGACGTGCGGTATCCAAAGTCTTCATCGCGATCTTCATGCCGTCCCCCTCCTGTCCCAGACGGTTGGCGGCGGGAACCTGGACATCCTTGAACTCGAAATAAACCGTGTTCGAACTGCGCAGGCCCAGCTTGTGCTCCTTGTCGCCAATGATAAAGCCGGGGCGGTCGCGCTCGACAATGAAGGCGCTGAGACCTTTTGTACCTTTTTTAACATCGGTCTGGGCAAAGATCACATAGACCGAGGCGACGCCGCCGTTGGTGATCCAACATTTCGCACCGTTGATCCGATATCCCTCGCCCTCCCGAACCGCCGTGGTGGTCCCGGCACCGACATCCGACCCGGCTTCCGGTTCAGTCAGCCCAAAGGCGCCGATTTCGCCGTTCAGCATCGGGGCGAAGAAGCGCCGCCTCTGCTCGTCGTTGCCCGCGATCAGCACCGCCTCGATGCTGAGAACGCTGGCCGCCAGCGTCGTGCCCATGCCGGCGCAACCATAGCCCCATTCCTCCAACACCAGCGCCTGGGTCAGGGCATCATAGCCAAGGCCGCCGTATTCCTTGGGTACGGCCATCGCGAAAATCCGGCTGGCCTTCGCCGCATCCAGCAGGTACAAATGGAACTCGCCGGATTTGTCGAATTCGCTGGCGCGCGTTATGATATTGTTGGCGACAAATTCTTTTGCGGCCGACCTGACGGCCTGTTGCGCGGGGCTTTCCAGGTCCATGACGATCTACCTCTTCACCGGTTGTCTCTCAGAGTTTTGGTGGCAGCCTGCACTCGTGGGAATCCCCGGGGTCTCCGCGACCGCGATCGGCTCGACCTCTTATGCCAATTTTTTCCGGTTTTGCGGTTCGGTATGGAGAGCCCGTCATGCCCACTGGCGCAGTCCAACCAATCACATCGCGACCACAACCCACCAGAGTCGGAAAATACTCACGAAGTATCAGCCGTCAAGTATCAGCCGTCAAGTCTATGCCGGCGTCATGGGGAAGTAATATTGGAAATAAGTGCCAGTCTGTTCCGGCGGCCGATCGCCATGCGACATGGCTTCTTCTACAGCGACCGTTCATCGGGCCTGTCCCCCCGGAGAGTCAGTCCCGGTGGATGGCAAGACCCCGCCGGGCGGCTGGGCCGTGGACCGGCCCTCCGGGTTGTGCCGCACGATCATGCCGCTTCGTCGGCGCCGCCGTCCGGCGTGCCCATGGGGGCAACGCCGGCCGCGCGGTCGCAGGCGTCAGTAGCACCGCTGATTGATGCCGACAAATGGGATGTACAGCAACGGCGGCGTATCGCAGTATGGCGAACCGTACGTCACGGGAGGCGAAGCGTAATATCCTCCCCCGTATCCGCGGCCGCCGCCCCAGTGTCCGCCGCCCCCGTGGCCGCCGCCCCGGTGGCCGACGCCGTGGCCCCCGCCGCCATGGCCTCCGCCATGGCCACCCCCGCCATGGCCACCCCCGCCCCCGCCATGGCTCTCCGCGGCCGACGAGACGGCGTAGGCGCCGACCATAAGACAGGCGGAAAGCGCCGCAGTCGCCGCAAGCATTGCCAAGGTGTGGTATTTCGGCGTAGTTGTGTTGATGCCGGACATGGCGAGATCCTCAGATGGTCGTATTGCCGCGCCCACCGCAGCGGGGTGCCCCGCCGCGGCGCGTTTCATCGTCAATTATGGGGTGGCGCACCCATTTTACCGAATTTATCGAAGACATCATCAGCCACCGCTTTCTGCGGTTCGGGCATTGAGTTGTACAACGATTCAAAGGAAGAGATCAGGTTGCTCAACGCGGTGGCGTGGGTCTGGGTAAACTTCTCGTAGGCCTTCAAGTCCTCGACGGCGGTCATTTTTGCCCCTGCATGGCTGTCGCGCTCGGCAATGAGCCGTTCCATGGCGGCGGCGTTTTCCTTCATGGCCTTCGTGACATCGGCCCATTTTTCTTCTTCGTCGGCGGTAATCATCAGCTCTTCGTGAAGCCTGGTGATTCGCTGTTCGACCGTCTCGACCGGCGCCTCCTGTTCGGCCTCGGGAGGACTGGCCTGCATCACCGGCGCGGTCGCGGCGCTGTTGTCTTCGGCGCGCGTGGTTGCCGGGCCGGCGAGCGCCGTAGCAACGAACAAGGCGGCAATCGCGATTGAGCGTGCTGCGAGCGGGATACGGTCATTCCGAGGGATGACAGAGGACATGGTCTGGATTTCCTTCTGTGCGGGACGCATGGCGCCGGGACGGCATCGGCGCCTGTCGATTGAGGCCGGTCTACACGCGCAGTCTAGATATTCGACCGATGGTCGTCAGCCGTCGGAAACTACTCATCAAGACGCGGCAAGTATCTCGACGATCCGCGACCGCCCGCGGTCTTTGGTCTTGGGGCTCGGCGCTTCCGCCTTCCGCCTTAAGCCTTGAACCGGGGCGCCCCGGCCGGTTCAGCACCGATGCGACCCGGTAAGTATTTTCCGATGGCTGCCGATGTCAAAGGTCGGGACTTATCCTGATCGCCTTCAAGCGGCGCTGACGGCCGGTCGCCGACGGCCATCGGCGCCCAGGCTTCACAATTCGGGTGTGAACTGATGTCCACGGCCCCCGCGTCCACCACCGGATTGACGGGCCAGGAGGCCCGGCGCCGTCTTGCCAACCACGGCCCCAACGCCGTTGCCGATATCGCCCGGCATCCGCTCAGTCGGGTGCTGGGGAAGTTGTGGGCGCCGATCCCCTGGATGCTGGAGGCGGCCGTGCTGATGCAGCTTGCGCTCGGCGATTATGTCGAGGCGTTGGCGGTCGCGTTTCTCCTGATGTTCAATGCCGCCCTGGGATTCTTCCAGGAAGGCCGTGCCCAGGCAACCCTGGAGGCCCTGAAATCCCGTCTGGCGCTGACCGCAACGGCGCGGCGTGACCGGGTTTGGACCGCGTTGGCCGCGGCCGAACTGGTCGAGGGCGACGTGGTCAAGCTGTCGCTGGGGACCGTGGTTCCCGCCGATGTGCGATTGCTTGAGGGATCGATCCTGGTCGATCAATCGATGCTCACCGGCGAATCGGTACCGATCGAAGCCGGGCCGGGCTTTGAGACCTATGCCGGCGCACTGGTCCGGCGCGGCGAGGCGATTGCCGGGATCATCGCCACCGGCGCACGGACCAAATTCGGGCGCAGCGCCGAACTGATCCGAACCGCCCATGTGGAAAGCACGGAACAGAAGGCGATTTTCCGCGTGGTGCGGAATCTCGCGCTCTTCAATGGCGGCGTGATCGTCCTGCTGATCGGCTATTCCGCGCACCTGGCCATGCCGATCGGACAGGTCGCGTCCTTGGTGCTGGTTGCGCTGCTCGCCTCGATTCCGGTGGCGCTGCCGTCGATGTTTACCCTTGCGGCGACGGTCGGTGCGCGGGCGGTGGCACGACGCGGGGTGTTGCCGACCCGCCTTTCCGCGCTCGATGAAGCGGCCGGGATGGATGTTCTGTGTGCCGACAAGACCGGAACGCTGACCTGCAATGAACTCGCGGTGACCGCCTGCCGGCCGCTGCCCGGGTTCGATGAGGCGCAGGTCCTGGCCATGGCGACCCTGGCCTGCTCCGACGGCGGGGCCGATACCGTGGATGCCGCCATCCGCGCGGCGTCTCAACCGGCCGCGGTGGCCCGCTGGACCCTGGTTCACTTTACGCCGTTCGATCCCCAGCGAAAAATGTCCGAGGCGGCGGTCACCGACGTCGACGGCAGGCCGGTCAGGATCGTCAAGGGCGCCTTTGCGGCGGTTGCGGCGATCGCCGGGCCGTCTCCGCCGGCGGCGGCGGCGGTCGCGGAGCTTCAGGCCAAGGGCTTCCGTGTCCTGGTGGTGGCGTTCGGGGCGGCCGAGCCCTTGGCCATCGCCGGTGTCATTGCGCTCAGCGACCCGCCACGCCAGGATTCGGCGGCGCTGATCGCCCGGCTGCACGGTCTGGGAGTGCGGACGGTGATGGTGACGGGCGACGCGCCGGCGACCGCCCGGGTGGTTGCCGACGCGGTGGGCATTACCGGGCCGTCCTGCGCCGAGGTACCGCTGCCCCGCGGGATTCGGGCCGAAGACTTCGGCGTCTTCGCGGGCGTCCTGCCCGAGGACAAGTTCGCGCTGGTCCAGGCGTTTCAGCGGAGCGGCCATGTGGTCGGGATGTGCGGTGACGGCGCCAACGACGCGCCGGCATTGCGGCAGGCGCAGATGGGCATCGCGGTTTTCACCGCGACCGACGTGGCCAAATCGGCGGCGGGTATCGTGCTGACCGAACCCGGTCTGGGTGGCATCGTCGCCGCGGTACAGGAAGGACGCGCGACATTCCAGCGCATTCTGACCTACACCTTCCGGTCCATCGTCCACAAGGTGGTGCAGGTGCTGTTCCTGCTGGCTGGCCTGGTGATCTCGGGAGGCGCGGTGCTGACGCCGTTGCTGATGGTTATGATGATGGTGGCCGGTGATTTCTTTGCCCTGTCGTCGGCCGCCGACAATGTGCGGCCATCGGCGCGTCCCGATGTCTGGCGGATCGGCAACCTCACCCTGATCGGGATCATCCTGGGGTTTTGCGACCTGATTTTCTGTGTTTCGAGTCTGGCGGTTGGCTGCTTTGTTCTCGGGCTTGATAGTGACGCCCTGCGGACGCTGGCGGTGGTCACGCTGGTCTTCAGCGGCCAGGCGATCTTCTATGTTTCGCGCGAGCGTCGACACCTGTGGGAGTCCCGCCCCGGCTCCTGGCTGATCGCATCGTCGCTTCTCGACATCACCCTGTTCAGTGTGCTTGCGACCCGGGGCATCCTGATGGCACCGATGTCGCCGGCGGTGGTCGCCTGCATCTTCGGCGCCGCGATTCTGTTGGCGTTCGGCATGGACATGATCAAGGTCCTGCTGTTCCGCCGTTTTGCCATCGCCTGACCCCGAAATCCCGCCCCGCCGGGGGAACCCGCCCTGCCGGACGGCGGCGTACATCGGCGACGGCATGGTGGTTTTCCACAGGTCGACATTCGTCGTCGGCCGGCGCACCCTGCCCATGGTGATGCCGTCGGTGGTCCTTCCATCGCAGGTGATCGCTATGGCCGTTCCCGTCGGCCGGCGGCATCGCCGTTTCATCGGTGGTGGAACGCCCGGACGGTTACGGGAAGATGAGGAGTGCAGTCATGGGACGGCTTTTTTTGACGGGCGTGGTTTTCGTGGCCGGCCTGGGGTTCGGTCAGGCGCGGGCTGCGGAGGCGCAGTTCGCACTGATAAACAACACCAGTCGGGATATCACCCACGTCTACGTGTCCAGCCCCGGTAACGGTGACTGGAGTTATGATCTGCTGGCGGTGTCGAGGTTGGCGCCGGGCGAGAAAACCCACATCACGGTTCCTGATCTCCATGGTTGCCGGGTCGATATTCGCGTCCGCTATGGCGACGAAAACCTGGGCTACCGTTCTGGGGTCGATGTCTGCCAGTCGGGGATCGTCGGCATGGGCAAATGACGGGACGACCCGAAGTAAGCGGCAGGCCGCGAACGGCGGCCGTCCGGGGAAAGTATCGCTGCCGGAAAGATGAATGAAAGTCATCATAATCCGGCAACATCTGTCTTCGCCTTTTTTTTTGCAGTCCGGTTGGCCCGGCCAATCGGTTGGGCGGCCGCGCGTTGGCTTCCGAATTATAACAATTCAGCAATGGTATCATCCCAGTTTTGTTATAGGTATATTCCGAGTCTGGTAATATCGTTCTTTAGACGCGACGATTCGAAATCGACATCCCGTCGATAGCAAGCCAAATCCGAAAGGTGGCCGTCATGTCCGGCGTCAGTGCTCTCAACCTGACCGAAGCGAAGGGAACTGTGGACAGGTTTATTCCCAACATCCGCGGCGACACCTGGGTCTTGCTGTTGATCGATGGGACCGAAGTTCATTTTCCGCCGCACCTGTCGGCGGAACTTGCCGCCGCAGTCAAGCCGGGGGGCGAGGTCACGGTGCGGGGGGTTCGGCCACACGGAGACTGCGTGGTGGCCGCGGTTTCGCTGGAAACCGCCGATGGCACGAGAATCAACGTTCAGGAGCCGCGACCGCCGCTGTTCCGACACCGGTGACGTGACGCCGGACCGTCTTGCGACGCCGTTTCACGACAAAGCCCGATCAGTCAACCCCAGATCATGTCACCCCATGGAAAGGTCGTAATATGTCCGATCAACTCTCATCCTCCGCAGAGTCAGCAATTGTGACGCCGTCGTCGAAGATCGCGGCCCAGCCGATCGGCGCGACCCTGAGCATCTCGCTGTTGGAGGTGGATCTCCTGGCCAACAATATCGGCTTCCCGGCATCGGCAATTCTCGGCAGGACCGTGGTCAACGATGCCGAGGTCACCGTGGGCAAGATCGAAGACCTGATCATCGACCCGAACGAGAACGTCCTCCTCGCGGTACTGTCGGTCGGCGGATTCCTTGGCATGGGCGCGAAGCATATCGCCGTCTCCTTTGCCGGACTTGAAATCGGCGACACCCAGGCGGTTTATCCGAACGCGACCAGGGAGGCGCTTGAGGGCCTTCCCGATGAGTCCGGGGCAACCGGAATTCGGGCGACAAAGGTGATCGGCGCAACCGTCGTCAACCAGGACGGCGAGACTGTCGGAACAATCGATGACCTGATTGTGACGCCGGCGCGGAACGTGGCTCACGCGGTGCTGTCGGTCGGGGGGTTTCTGGGAATTGGCAAAAAGCATGTCGTCATACCCTATCATGTCCTGGAAACCCATGACGGGCAGTTGGTGTTCCGCGATGCCACCCGGGACTCTTTGAAGGAGTTGCCCGAATTCAAATATTTGAACTAGGGCCGCTCCACGACTTCGGGGGTGGTGATGTCCGGTCCGAAAACAACAGGTGAGACCGGTACGCCGTAAGAGGGGGCTTTGCCCCCGGTCCCCACCAGGGGGCCTTACCCACCAAATGCTGCGGCACTGCGGACCCTGAGTTATGGGGGTCCACGGGCGTCATGCTCCTGGTGTGGGGGGCAAAGTCCATAGGCGCCAGGATATCGCTATTATCCTGATTTTGCAGGGCTCTTGCCCTGCACCCNNAACCCTTCCATTTCAACGATTCATCGTATCCTGGCGCATATGGGGCAAGGCCCCCAATCGGTGATCTGCCCGCCCGCCGCTGCGACCTGAGTAGAATCCGGCCCTGTCCCGATCTCTCACAGCACGATAGAGTCGTTTGGTGCTGCCGCAGGTCGAGGCTCAACGCTGCCGGTGTGGTGTGTTCCCAGCGGATCCTGCGCCCGGAACAGAGGAACGGAGACCTGTTGTGGTTATCGAACCCCGACCAAGCCCGACTGATCGTGACCGGTTGGTGGCGGGCGGCACGCCTTTAACCGTCAGTCCGGGAACGTCCAGCCTGGCTCTCAGAAATTTGCGTGGCTTTGTTATTTTGATTGTCCTGGCATTCCACTCGGTTTTGGCATATCTTAATTTCTTACAACCTCAAGCGTTTCCATTTGATCTGTCGCCCTATGAATGGCGGGCGTTTCCAATTGTTGATCGTGATCGCTGGTTTGGATTCGATTTATTTTGTGCCTGGCAAGACGTCTACCTGATGTCTTTAATGTTTTTTTTGTCGGCTCTGTTCACTTGGCCCGGTCTTAAACGTAAGCGAAGCCTTAAATTTCTGGGCGACCGAATACGCCGCCTCGGCCTGCCCTTTATTTTTGCTTTAACCGTGGTGATGCCCCTCGCGCTCTATCCGGTTTACCGTGTTACCGCAGTCGATCCCGGTCTGGCCGCTTATGGGCGGCACTTCCTGGCGCTCCCCTTCTGGCCCAACGGACCGATGTGGTTCTTATGGCAGTTGTTGGTTTTGACCGCCGTGGCCGCCGGCGTTCACCGTTTTGCCCCCCACTTTGTCGAGTTTCTCGGCCGGTTGTCGTCTTCGGCCGGCACCCGTCCGGGCCGGTACGTTCTTGGCTTGGCGGTGGGTGCCGTCCTTGCCTATGTCCCTCTGGCGCTCGCCTTTACCCCCTGGCATTGGTCGGAACAGGGGCCGTTCGCGCTTCAGTTCTGCCGCCCGTTGCTCTATTCCCTGTTTTATTTCGCCGGCCTCGGGGTTGGGGCATACGGTCTTGAGCGTGGACTGCTCTCACCCACGGGAGCCCTGGCCCGAGGGTGGGGCCGCTGGTTAATTGGTGCCCTGGTCTTCCTGATGCTGTGGATGGGGTTAACCTCTCAGGCGCTATCTTTCCAGAACTCTGCGCCACTCGGCCTACAACTTAGTGTCGATATCGCCTTCGCGCTGGCCTGCACCAGCGGTTGTTTTTCGATGCTGGCAGCTTTTCTGAGGTTCGGTGCGGTTACGTCCAGGCTGTTCAGCAGCCTGTCCGACAATGCCTTTGGCATGTACCTGTTGCACTATATGTTCGTCGTGTGGCTGCAATATGCCCTGTTGGGCGTCGAACTCGCTGCGGTTGCCAAGGCGTCGATTGTCTTTGGTGGCACCACACTTCTTGCCTGGGGCGCAACCGAGGGCCTGCGTTCGGTTCGCTTCGGGTCTCGGCTCATTGGCGAGGAGCCACCTGGGGGCGTGGAACCGCGAGGGCGGGAGGACTCCCGAACGACCGCAAGGCAGCCGCCATCCCGGAACCGGATCGCCCGCCGGGGCGACGATAACGGCGATCAGCGGGAGTCGGTCAGTCCAACCCCGTCCGACCCCGATCCGAATCTCGCCCGACTGGAGACGCAATGTCATTAATATACAGGTTAGCATCGCGGAACCTGTTTCAGGATCGACTGCGGTTCGTTGCGACGATTATTGGCATCGTCTTTTCAATCGTTCTGGTCACCATACAACTTGGACTCTATTTGAGTTTCGAGCGCATGGTGACAACGATGATCGATCACGCCCCTGCCGATCTTTGGATCGTGCCACTCGGAACCAAATGCTTCGAAGACCCGTCATTGCTGGACGAACACGATCGCGATCACGCACTATCGGTGCAAGGAGTCGCCGAAGCCATCCCGGTCGTCATCGGCTTTACGCAATGGACGGTGCCCAGCGGCGGGACGACCCCGGTGTTTATTATTGGTTCCGATGCGAGCAAGACGGGATTGCACCCTTGGAATTTTGTTGCCGGCAACCTGGAGACGCTCTCGACACCACATGCTGTCGCGGTTGACCGAACATATTTTGGAAGACTCGGAATCACGAAAATCGGCGATACCACCGAAATTCGGGATCAGAAGGCGCAGGTAACGGCGATCACCGCGGGTATCCGATCCTTCACAACCACCCCATATGTTTTTACCGCGCTCGAACCGGCGCAGGTTTACATGGGCAGCGGACCCAACAAGGTCTCATACTTCCTGATAAATGTCTCTCCTAAGGCAAATATCGACCATGTTCGGGCACAATTACTTGAACACCTGTCCAAAGTCGAGGTTCTGACGCCCGATGAATTTCGCGATCGTAGCCGTAGCTTCTGGCTGTTCGGCACGGGAGCCGGAGCCGCGCTTTTCGCGGGCGCATTGCTGGGAATCATCGTTGGAACGGTGATCGTTGCTCAAACGCTTTACTCAAGCACCAAAGATCATCTGATTGAATTTGCGACGTTGCGCGCGATCGGATCGTCAAGCGTCTATATTCATAAGATAATTATTTGTCAGGCTCTGCTCAGTGCGACGATTGGATTTTCGTTGGCGGCGGCAATCAGCCTGATTATCGTTAAGAGTACCGCAGAGACGGCGTTGCCAATTGTCATGACGCCGGAACTCACCGCGGGACTGTTTTTGCTTACCGTGTTTATGTGTGTGGCGTCGGCGCTCTCTGCGATCGTGCAAGTAATCCGCATCGATCCTGCGAAAGTATTCAACCAATGACCTGTCCAGTTATAGAAGCCATCGATATCGTGAAGGACCTCGGCAAGGGCGCGGGGCAGGTGCAGGCCTTGAAGGGTATAAGCCTGTCGCTGACCTGCGGCGAACTGATCCTTCTGATGGGGCCATCGGGCAGCGGCAAGACGACACTGCTTTCCGTGCTCGGCTGCATGCTGACGCCGACGAGCGGAACCGTGCGGGTCCTCGGACAGTCGACGGCGGGCGCCGGACCGGGAGACCTGGCGAAACTGAGACGAGATCATATCGGCTTTATCTTTCAATCGTATCATTTGTTTCCGACGTTATCCGCCGTAGACAATGTAAGATTGGCGCTGGATATCCGCGGCACGGCGGCCGAACCGGCACTCGTCCGGTCGAAAGAGGTGCTGTCGACCGTCGGCCTTTCACATAAAATAAACGCCTTTCCCCATGAACTCAGTGGGGGGGAGCAGCAGCGGGTCGCGATTGCGCGGGCAATTGTCGGTGGGGCATCAGCAATCCTTGCGGATGAACCGACCGGGGCATTGGATAGTGAGAACGGTCACGCCATCATGACCAAGCTGGCTGAAATCGCCAAAGACCACTCGCGGGGCGTGTTGGTGGTCACCCATGATCCGCGCATTCTGCCGTTCGCCAATCGAATCATTCGGATGGAAGATGGTCGTTCCTGTTTGCAGGCGGCATGAGGAATGCGCGGGCGCACCAGCGCGGGGACGGGCACATCGTCGCCCCGGGAATGACTGTTCATGAGGCCGGCAATGTCCAAGATGATTTGGACTGCTTTGTTGATCGAATTTCTGGCCATTTTCGGGGTCGGGCCGTTGCTCGTCCTCGTCTTCCATCAACCATTGGTTTTCCAGGCGCTGCTTTGGTTGGGCGCGCTGGGCGCCTGGGGTCTGACCCGTAACCAATGTCCGCCGTCCCTCGGCACCGGCGACTTTCTTAAAGAGATGCGCGCGATCGTCCTGCGTTTCGGCGCGACGGTCTTTGTGCTGGCGGTCGCCACCTGGCTCGCCATGCCGGAGACGTTCCTGTCCTTTCCGCAGGAGCGTCCCTGGCTGTGGCTGGCGATAATGGTTGGCTACCCGCTGCTCTCCGCATGGCCCCAAGAGGTCCTGTACCGCCGCTTTCTCCGTATTCGTTATGCGCCGCTGTTCGGCACCGGTACCGGGTTCGTCATGGCCTCTGGCCTTTCCTTTGGTTTCGCCCATGCCATCTTCCTCAATCTTGTCGCTATTGCCCTGTGTACCGCCGGCGGCCTGCTGTTTGCGAAGAATTTCGCCCGACATCAATCGCTTACGCTGGTCTGGATCGAGCATTCGCTTTATGGCTGCGCCATTTTTACGATTGGTCTTGGCAGCTTCTTCTTTACCGCGGCATTGTGGCATCCTTAGGCAAGCGTGGCATCCTTAGGCAAGCCTCTTGCGGTTGACGCACACCGACGACCGGCCCGATTGGCTCCCGATGGCGAGATCGCGATTATGGCGGAGATTCAAATCGCAAAAACCGTCGCCCCGGCGGCTCAACGCCCGTCTGCGGCGGGGGCCCGTGCCCGTATCCCCCCTGCACTTGTCTGGTATTCCGCAGAGCCTACTGCAACGTCGGCGCGGAGATATGATATGGCTAGCCGTCTCGGGCGATCCGACCACGGGGTTCGGCGGCGGCCGGGGGGGGCAGGTACTTTTAACTGAAATGACAGACTCGTGATCGCCACTGTTTTTGGTAATGTTGACCGGGATTCGGTCTGAGTTTCCGTCCCTTGCCCCATCGGACGTGAGATCGGGTCGGCGCAGCAGTGAAACGGCGGTGAGGTGAGGTGAGGGAGGCACATGACACAATTTCGGCTGTTCTCAACGCCACCGGCCGTCGGCCGCAGGCGATCGCTCCGTCTTGCCTTGGCCATGACCCTGATGTTGGGGGGGTGGGCATGGCTGTGCCCGACCGGGATCGCCGCCATCAACCCCGGGCCGGATCCGGCGGAGGGGATGTGGTTCACTGCCGACCATGCGGGCGCGGTTAAGATCGCACGCTGCGGGCCGGCGCTGTGTGGCTGGATCGCCTGGATCGACGTAACCCGGCCGCCGCCGGAGGGAAGCGGTCCGCCGAGCAATCCCCCGGCGATCAACGGCCATGTGCTCTGCGGGCTGGAGATCCTCCGTGAATTTCGACCTGCCGGGGACGACCCCTGGCAACACGGCATGATCTATAATCCGGTGGATGGCCGGAGTTGGCGGGGAGAACTGACCGTCGACGGTTCGGATACGCTGCTCCTGCGCGGCTACCTGTTGGTCCCGTTGCTCGGCGCAACCCAGTCGTGGAAACGGGTGCCGACCGGCGCCGTTACGCCTTGCCGGGTATAAGCCGGACCGTAATCGCCCGCAGGTTCAATGACGTTACGCGGTGCTCCGGTCGTCACGATCGTCTTTGGGACAGCGGGTGCTGGGTGAACCGCGGGTCTGAAGCGGGGTCGTCCCTCTGACCGTCGGTGGCGATCAGAACCAAAGGCAGAGGCGGCAGGGGGGCGTTGCTTGCTTCGATGGTGGCGGCTGCCCCCTCTCCGGTCTTTTCCGACGGGGGGGAATCCGGGCACAGAGCAAACACCAATCTTAGGGCGTTGATCATTTCCGGGGTAATGGTTGCGCCACCTGCCAAGTCAGAATAGGAACCGCGGTGCCGCATCGCTTTATCAGGAGAATGATATCTCCGAAGCGAGTTGAAAAAGGCCCGGTATTGGGCGATGCACATCCGTCCAATCGTATTCTCCATAGCACCCTCCGAACTGGGCTGGCAAGGTTTCACACCTCTGCCATGATCAGGTAACGCGATTTCAGGGGCCAGCCATTATCCATTTGGTGGGCACGCCTCCGATCAAGGGATAATCCTTCTCGACGTACCGTTGGTGGCGGTCGGTTGCGGTGTCTTCCGTTGTCCCCGGAGTTTCGGCACGCCCGACGGTGCCGCGACCGCCCACCTAGGGAACGGACGACGCCAGCGCGGCATTTTTGTCGCGCAAAGCCCGCAGGAAGGCGTCGAAGTTACCGCCCTTGGCCTGGATGACCGAAGAGAATTCCTGGCGTTCCGAGAGGCTCATGCTGACGCCTTCGACGGCGACGTCGATGATGCCGAGGTGGTCGTCACGCTGGCGCACCCGCCATTCGAGAGTGATTGGCGGCCGTCCTGCCGTCTTGACAAAGGTGACGACGAACACGTCATGGCCGCCATCGAACCGGCTCGAAGCGATCCGGAAGGCCACACTGCCGTAGGAATCGAAGGTGACGGCGTAGGAACGCACCACAAAGTCCTCAAATTGCCGAAGGTACTCCTGCTGCTGCCCCAACGTCGTCCCATTCCAGTAGCGACCAAGCGCAAAGCGGGCAATGGTTGGGACGTCGAAGCCATTTTGAAAGAGGCTGCGGAAGCGATCGACCCGTTGCACCGTGGTCATGGATTTGTCGGAGATGATTGCCGCGGCATCGGCGCCCAACGTCATCACCAGGCTGGCGGCACGGGCCGGTAAATTCCCGGTTTGGGTCTGTGCGTTGGCCAGGGCCACGCCACAGCAGAGTGCCGGTACGCAAAGACCTGATACGACAAGTCGTTGAAGCCACATGATCACCACCTCAGCCACTTTGGAGTGCGGTACGCCACTACAATTGTCAGCCGGAAGCCCCTCTTAGGGCAAAGCGCATGACTTTCCCGGTCTCGGTCTTTGGCAAATCCTTTACAAAATGAATTTTACGGGGGTATTTATAGGGTGCCAAATTGTGTTTGCAGTGCTGTAATAAATCTTGCTCCAACTCGCCAGTGCTTTGGCAGTTTCGGATCAACACCACCCATGCCTCGGGCTTGATCAGCCCTTGGTGGTCGGGTCGGGCGACCACTGCGACATCCTGGACTCTGGGATGATTTTTCAGGGTCGATTCAATTTCCAACGGCGAGCACCAGATGCCGCCAATTTTCAACATATCGTCGCTGCGGCCACAATAGAAGTAATAGCCATCGTCATCGCGATAATACACATCACCCGTGTTAAGCCATTCACCGACCATCGTGTTTTCAGTTTTCTCCGGGTTTCGCCAATAGTACTTGGCGGAAGACAACCCCTTGACGAATAGCCGGCCCGGTTGGTTCGTTGCCAGTTCATGGCCATAGTCATCAAGTATCCGCGCCTCGTAGCCCGGCACCGGCCTGCCGCTCGAACCCGCCTTGAGACCATCGACACGGTTGGAGACGTAAATGTGCAAGAGTTCGGTCGAGCCAAGGCCGTCAAGGATGGTTAAACCGGTGCGCTCGCGCCATTGATGAAACAAGGCCGCCGGCAGAGCTTCACCGGCGGAGATGCCGAGCCGTATCGAAGACAGGTCCGGGCTTAAGTCACCCTCAGCCATTGCTTGCAGCAGGCTCGCGTACAGCGTGGGCACGCCGAAGAACAGGGTTGGACGGAATCGCCGGATGGCCTCAAAGGTGCTTTCGGGGGTCGGACGGATCGCCAGCAACGAGGTGGTCGCGCCGACCCATAACGGGAAGGTCATGCCGTTGCCCAGGCCATAGGCGAAAAACAGCTTGGCAGCGGAGAAGCAGACATCATCCTCCCGCACCCCCAGGGTGCGGACGCCATACAACTCGCTGGAGATCACCATGTCGCGGTGAAGATGCACAGCACCCTTGGGGCGTCCGGTCGAACCCGAGGAATACAGCCAAAAACATTCATCGGTGGCGGAGGCCGGGACCGCCGCGAATTGATCCGAGTGTTGGGGCAATTGTGCCAGGAATGAGTCCGGGTGGCCATCAACGGTTAGCTGATGACCGGGCCGCCACGCCGATTGCTCGAGCGCCGGCTCAACCTCAGCAGCGTACTCCGACGAATAGATGACAGCCCGGCATTCGGAATTGTCGATCAGGAAAGCAAAATCTTTGGCCCGGAACAGCGTATTGAGCGGAACCGGGATAATGCCGGCCTTGATCGCACCCCAGAAAACATAAAAAAAGGCGGGGCAGTCCTTAATTATCATCAATATCCGCTCGCCTCGGGGTATCGCCAAGGCCGTCAGTAGATTTGCGCAGCGGTTGACGCCCCCGGCCAATTCGGCATAACTCACGTCACCCTCAACGCTGCGAATGGCAACCTTGTTACCGCGCCCTTCAACCAGATGCCGGTCAATGAAGGGCTCGGCGACGTTGAATCCCTGGCAACATGCGAGTGGTCCTTCCGGCTCGAACGTTATCCATCGGTTTCGCAACTGCATTACTCCCTTTGGCAGCCGATCGCGTGCGGGCGCAAACAGTGCATACCAATTATGTTAATTGGCCAAATTGTTAAGCAACGGCGGCTCGGCACGCCACAGCAGGCGGCGTGTTCTTTTCATTCTTTCCTGAGCAGTGTCCGCGGACAAGCCTATGGTGAATACCTCGTGAACTATGGGTAGCCAGTCCCAGTCCAAGCTCCACCCTTGCTTAACGTAAAGCATCCGATCCAAAAAAATTAGATTCGGAAAATACTCATAACAGTTCGCCGAGAGCGCCCTGTTCGCTCCCGGTCGGGCCTGACGGTCCGGGGCGATGAGTGGGGTTCGGTGGCGCTGCGCGACGATCGCGATCGGCGGCGGGGGGCGGGCCGGTGGTTGCACGCGCCGACGGCGGCGGGGGATATCATCCAGGCCATCGAACGGCTCAGAAGAAACCTTTTTGACCCACCGCGTCGCCGTAAAAAACAGGCACAAGCCATCGGCGAGCGACTATCCTGGAGCGTATGGGCCTTCGCCCCCAGGCCTCCGACCCGGGTCCGGCCCACCCCCCCAAGGGCCGCCGGCGTTGCGGACGCCTTTACGTCAGCATCCCCGCACCCCGATCAGGCTGGCATAGGTGATGTGGCCGAAAAAGGTGCCGGCCTCGGCCCTGCGGCGGGCCTCGTTCCGTAACGCCCGCGCGAGGTCGATGCCGATGCGGCTGTCGCGCTCCAGGGCGTCGGCACCACGGTCGACGATGGTCAGAAGGTAGGCGGGATCGAGGACGCCGTCATAGCCGTGGGTCCGGAAGTGGTGGATATCGAACCCGGCGCTGCGCACCAGGGCCGCCAGTCGATGGATGATCAACGGGTCGTGGACGATGGCGGCGACGCAGGCGTCGGCGCAGGCCTGCAATGGGTCGGCCGGGCCATTGGCCACGTTGGTCGTGGAATAATCGGCGTCAAAGATCGCGAGCCGCCCGCCCGGACGCAGCACCCGCCAAGCCTCGACCAGCGCCTGTTCGGGGTCGGGAATGTGGCAAAGGGTGGTATGGAAGACCACCGCGTCGAAGTCGCGGTCGGCAAAGGGCAGGGCGCGGGCGTCGCCCTGGTGGAACTCGATGCCGGGCTGGGGGCTCAACCGACGCGCGTGCTCAAGCAAGGTCGGCGAAGGATCGAGCCCGACCGCGCGCGCCACCGGGGCGAGGTCGGCGATGGAACGGGTGATCGGGCCGGTGCCGCAGCCGATCTCCAGGACATGGGCGCCCTCCGGCAAGGCCAGGTCGGCAAGATAGCCCGATCGTAAAGCCTGCTGCCGCGGGTCGGCGGCGCGCAGTTCCAGCACTTCGGCGATTTTCTCGACCAGCCCCGGATCGGCTTCGGTAATGGCGGCGTAAATGTCGGCCATGGCAACCCTTCTCCCCGATCGGCCCATTAATCTGCCTGAATGATGGTCTTGTCAAGGTACAACGCGCATGTTATGGGTAATGACCGGTTACTGCACAAAATACTCAGTGAA
>PLTC01000170.1 GCA_003165295.1 Rhodospirillales bacterium
GATACACGCGCCATCGGGGCGCACCACAAAAACCCTTTCCTTTCAGGGAGATGTCCTAACCTGGGATCATCGGCCAACGCCCCGGCCTCAGGCTGTGGTCTCGAGGAACGCCAGAGACGGCACGAAGAAGGCGGCGCCGGTCACCGGACGGGTGAAGTCAAGCAGGTGGTCATAGTGGCCCCCGGCGTCGCGTCGGACCATCCGGGCCAGCATCTTGCGAAACGGCGCCGGGCTGCTGCCGTAGGCCAGGAAATAAAGGCCATGCTCTGTCGTGGTGCCGTAGGGCAGACCGTGGCGCAGAATTTCCAGTTCCTCTCCGCCTTCTTCGATCACCACCCGGGCGATGTGCGCCGAGGCCGGCTTGACCTCGTCGTCAAGCTCGAGATCATCGGCCTTGGTGCGACCGATGGCGGCTTCCTGCTCGCTTACCGGCGCCCGCTCCCAACGTTTCAGGTCGTGGACATATCGCTGAACGTGGGCGTAACTGCCGCCGGCGAAATCCGGGTCCTCGGCCCCGACCAGGGCCACCTGTGCCCGCGCCTCCCCTTTCGGGTTCTCGGTTCCGTCGACGAACCCTGTAAGGTCACGACCACCGGAATACCGGAACCCATGAATCTCCTCGACCAGTCGGGCGGCCCCCTCCAGGCGGCGCACCACCTCCCTCGCCAGCGCGAAATTGGCGTCGTGGCGGGAGGAATGGATGTGCACCAGCAGATCCCCCGGAGTGGCCGGCGCCGATCGCGGCCCGTCGGCCAGGGCTTCGAACGGCGCCAGCGCCGCCGGGCGCCGGGCGCCGAACAGTCGCGGCCAGACCGCGGCACCGAAGCCGATGGCGCTCACCAACCCGGGCTCACCCAGCCAGTCACCAACTCCGGGCGTCAGCGCCGGCAAGGCCGCCGCCACCCGCCGCACCACCGGCGCCGCATCTTCGTCGGCCGCGAGTGTCAGGGTCAGAAAGATGCCGAACACCCCTCCTTCGGCACAGATCGCTGCCTGCGGTCGAACCATGATACCCCCTCTCATAGACTGATTATCCCCGGCCGGCAGGATATCCCGCCCGACCCCGGCGATAAAGCCGGTTCCGGCCCTTGGCCCGATCCCCATCCGGCCTCGGCGTAATACACTTTACGGCCTTGATTTGGCAGGGCTCTGCCCCGCACCGGCAAGGAGGCGCGCCTCCTTGACCTCCACCGCCTTGGCCTCCAATTGCCACGGATTCAACGGGAGTCCCGCCCCGATGTCCGACTGCCGCCAAAACCGCCAGATTCCGACGGTCAACCGCCTCCGAAAGAAGCAACCGCAGCAGCCGCCCCCCCGGACAGCGCCCGATCATGTGGCACAAAATGTGCTTACCTTTGGATAATCGGCAAGCCAAGCCAAGCCGGCGGCGACCGGCCAGAACATTGATCGACCACAGCGCCAGCATTCCAGGAGACGGCGGCCGATGGCAGGGTGTAGGCTCGCTCTCACCGTCCGAATGCGTGACAGAAATATTATGATGTCCTCACCAGCCCCGAGTCAATCGACCCCCTTGACTGATCAGATAATCTCTTCTCTTGATGTTTGCTGTGATTCGCTGCAATCCGAGGCTGATCGATGAGTTTCAACCCCACACCGCATCGCACCATCGCAGGGATCAAGCGTTACCAGGGAGTGTTGCGTCAGATTGAAACAAGTGTATTGCGAATGTTGCCCGAAGTTACCCGGATCAATTCGGCCATGAGCAAGCTGGCTGGCCTGTCGGAAGATCTGCGGATTCTTTCCCTTAACGCCGAGTTGGCCGCCGGCCGGGCCGGAACCCGGGGTGCCAGCGTGCGGGCCCTCACGCAATACACGCGCGGTCTGGTCCGAAGGCTGCTTGAACTTAACGAAAACACCGCGGGACAGATCGGTCTGTACCGCCAGTGCGCGTCGTCCCTGCTCTTCCTGCGCCATTTGCGGCAGGTTGAAATTGCCTCGGCCCGGCTGGGAACCGCGCTTCAGGGCGGAACCGCTCAGCACGCCGGACTGGCCTTGGAGCAGGCGCGCCGCCACTATCTGGATCAGGTGGTGACCAACGTCGAGGGGCTGCTGCGGGCCATCACCGACGTAGCCCGGCTGGTCCGAGTCGTCGACGACGTTGTCGGTCAGGCCGAAAGCATCGCCACCAACATCGCCACCGAGGCGGTGACAACCGGCAGTCACGAAGGCGAATTCGTTGCGGTGGCCGAAACCATGCGGCGTTACGTTGAAGAATTGCGTACAATGAATGACCGCTCGGCCAAGGCGATCAGGCTATCGGAGAAAGGGTGCCGGCGGATGCGTGAGGCCCTTGCCGGCCTGGAACGCCAGGGTACGGTGGTTGCAGCCTGAATCCGTGCGGTCGCGGAGCTGGCCTGAGATGGGTCGAGGATTTGAGACATGATGCGCTGCTTTACGCTTTATTCCGAAGGTTCGCACCGCTGGCTGCTGTTCGGGCAGGACACCGATGCCAACGAAGCCGCCGTCGATACCAATCAGGTGGCAGTATCCGCCAACGGCTCGACCATGCTGCTGGATCCCGGCGGCATGGAGCTGTTTCCCGCGGCAATGGGGGCGCTGGTTCACGAGATCGACATTGCCACCGTGCACAACCTGTTCCTGTCCCACCAGGACCCCGATATCGGCTCGGCGCTGCCACTGTGGCGTCAGGTGGTGGCGCCCGGGGCGGCGATCCACGTTCCAGAGCTGTGGACGGGTTACATCGCCCATTTCGATACGGATGCAGTGCTTTCACCCATCCCCGACGAAGGCGGCGAGGTGGCGCTGAGCAATCAGGTCAAACTTCGCTTCCTGCCGGCCCATTACCTCCACTCGTCGGCGGCGTTTTGCGTCTATGACCCGATCGCCCGGGTGCTGTTCTCCGGGGACATCGGCGCCGCCCTGCTGCCGGCGGGCGCCACCCGGGATATCTGGGTCCATGATTTTGCCGCCCACATCCAGCACATGGCGGGTTTCCATCGACGCTATCTCGGTTCCCGGGAAGCCCGCGACGCCTGGATCCAAAGTGTCATGCACCTGCCCATCGACATTCTGGTGCCGCAGCACGGTCTGGCCTTGCGGGGGCAGGACGTGATGCGTTTTCTCGACTGGCTCTCGGGCCTGTCCATCGCCAGCGGTCTGGACGCTTACCGCCGCGGGATCGCCTCCAGACCCTAAACGTCATCGTTCCGAACCCCAACCAAGGGAAAAACCATGGCCATGGCCGAACCGGAACGCATTGTCGAGTTGCTCCACGTCGTGGACGATGTTGCGGCCGAAAAAATTCGTACCATCAAACAGGTGACGGCCGCGACGCGGACGCTGGCGCTGAACGCGCTGGTGGAATCCAACCGGGCCGGCGAGGCGGGCCGCGGCTTCGCCGTGGTGGCCAACGAGGTCAAGACCATCTCGACCCGCATCACCGCCATTACCCATGAACTGGAAAGCGAACTGTCCCGGACCATCCGGGAGCTCACTCAATTGGGCGAAGCGATGGTGATGCACGTCCGGGGTGCCCGCCTCGGCGATCTGTCGCTCAATATGATCGAGATCATTGACCGGAACCTTTATGAACGGTCCTGCGATGTTCGCTGGTGGGCAACCGACTCGGCGATGGTCGACTGCCTCCATACCCCCGGCGACGCCACCGCCCGCCACGCCGGCGCGCGACTCGGGGTCATTCTCGATTCCTACACCGTCTATCTGGATCTTTGGGTCGCCGACGCCAAAGGCCGGGTCGTCGCCAACGGCCGTCCGAGCCGCTTCCCGCAGGCAATCGGTACCGATGTCAGCGATAGCCAATGGTTCCGCGAAGCCATGGCGACCAAGGACGGCACAGAATTCGCCGTTTCCGATATTTCGATTAACGAGACCCTGGACAACAGCCAGGTTGCGACCTATTCCACGGCAATCCGCGAGGGTGGCGAAACCAGCGGCCGGCCGCTGGGGGCGCTCGGTATCTTTTTTGACTGGCGGCCCCAGTCAACCACCGTGGTTACGACCGTGCGCCTGTCCGAGGAGGAAAAGAAGCGGTCGCGCTGCCTGCTGATCGACAGCACCGGACGTATCATTGCGTCATCGGACCAACAAGGGCTGCTGCGCGAGGTCTTTCACCTGGAAACCTCGGGCGCCACCATGGGCAACTACCTTGACGAAACCGGCAATCTGGTCGGCTTCGCACTCACCCCCGGTTACGAAACCTACCGCGGCCTTGGCTGGTACGGCGTCATCGTCCAGGAACCGGTGGCCTGACCCGGTTTCCTCCCCCGTTGCCGGGGGGTCGAAGGGGGCAAAGCCCTTTATGCGCCAGGATCGTGCCGGTGTCTTGGTTTTGCAGGGCTCTGCCCTGCACCCGCAAGGAATCTTGCCTCCTTGNNTGTGGGCAGAGCCCACAAAACTCTTCTTATTTGAATGATCTGTCGTTTCCTGGCGCCTATCGGGCACAGCCCCCTGGCGTCATTCTTTACGCTCGCTGGTATTCGGCGGGAATACGAGAAAGGAACACCGGCGACGGCTTTGGCGCCGGTCCGGCTTCTGCTGTATCATCAGGCCATGGCCCGCCGTCCCCTTCCCCGCTCCTGCCCCGACCCCGACCAGTTTGATCTGCTCGACCTGCCCGAGCCGACCGCCGTACTGCTGACCTATTCCGGGCGGACGGTTAATCTCGAGCGTCCCGATTTCAGCCGTTTCGAAATCGAGGATATCGCCCGGCCGCTGGCTTACCAGTGCCGGTTCGTGGGCAACACCCGGGCGTTCTACAGCGTTGCCCAGCACTGCGTGCTGGCGAGCGAACTGGCGCCCGCCGCCTTCGCCTTCGATGCCCTGATGCACGACAGCGAAGAGGCGTTCACCGGCGACTGGCCGACGCCCTGGAAGATTCGCATCGGCCGCGCCGCGATCCGGGACGCCATCGCCCCGCTGAAGGACGCGCTGGCCGAACGCTTCGGTTTCCGCTGCCCCGAACCCGAGGTGGTGAAGATCGCCGACCGACGCGCCCTGGCCACCGAACTCCGCGATCTGTGCGCGCCGCACCGGCTTAACTGGCGCGACCTGCCGGCCCCGGCCGAGACGACCATCGTGCCGCTCGGCCCCGACCAGGCCATGGCCCAATTCCTGGAACGCTACCAGGCGCTGACGGCAACCCGACCCCCGCCGCTTCACCGCCGGCGCTGACCCTGGCCACCCCCGGCACCGGCCGGTGATGCCCCCCGGCCGCCTGCCCCCCTGGGTCGATCAGAGCCGCCCGATATCGGTGGGATGCCAGACCACCCCGCGCGGGCGCCGCGTGCGTCGCGGCATGTCCTGGGAACCGTAAGTCGGCAACGGTTCCGCCCGAGGCGCCGCTGCCAACGAGGCGGCGTGCCGCGACTCGCCCGGCGTCATCCCGGCACAGGCTTCGGCAAACGCCTTGATCGCCGCCCTGGCCTCCACATCCCGAATACGCATGAAGTGCCTCGCCAGCACCAGCGCCTCACGGGACCGCAACGGACCGTCGCCGCCCTCCGCCGTGCCCAGAGCCGCAACGACTTCAGCCGCCGGTGCCGACGGCTCTCCGCTTCGCGGTCCGTCCAGGTCGGAAAACAGCGCCGCGACCGGAACATTCAGATGGCGCGCCAGCAGATAAAGCTTACTCGCGGAAATTCGATTGACCCCCCTTTCGTACTTTTGTAACTGTTGGAAGGTCAAACCGATGGCCGCGGCCAAGTCGCTTTGGCTCAGGCCAGCCAGCATTCGCAGTTCACGCAACTTCTCACCGACAAGAGCATCAATCTCGTTCGTGCCCTCGCCCTTTCCCCGCGTTCTCCGCTTCACGGAACACTTCCTTCATTTGGTCTGGCAATATTTGTTAACGGATTCTATTTCGTACCGTGCTGGTCGCCGTTGTCGACTGCCGAATGATTGCAACAGACGCAGCCCTGCCGTTCGCACAGATCAAAAGCAATCACCCCATCTGCCGGTGCCAGAAGCCGTTCCGCCGCTGACAGTCTGCTTGACCTGTGATCCCGCCACCAGCCGTCCGATAATGAAATTCCCCAGGGCAATACATTTCCCCGAATACCCGTTCCCTGAAGCCGGCCCGATGCCAACCCATGATGACGGATCCGTACTGGCTGATGTCGCCCGTGGCGATACGATTTAGTGACACGTCGGTTTCAATTGCACATCATCGGACCGCCGTCAAGATCGAACTAATGGTTTAAGATGTTTGTTGTAGTCACAAGACCTCCCGACCAGCCACTCCGGCCCCGCCCATTGTTGTCAATGACCATATTTTTCTTGCTGTTGTCACGGATTGTCACAATTTGTAACGATCGGCAACTCAATCGGAATCGCACTTACGGGATTATCGCGGAAAAGCGTCAACATTTCGGCTACAATACGCACGTCCCGACCGGGGATTGACCGAGGCCAGGCCCCGCCGGTCAGGCGGAGCGGCGTCCGCTCTTTCGCGCTAATGACGCATAACCCATCGATATCTTTCACGGGTGCGGTGAACCATGATCCCAGCTCTACTCGCAGGTATTCGGGTCCTTGACGTCAGCCAGTACTTTCCAGGACCTCTCGCCGCCCAGATTCTCTCCGATTTAGGCGCCTCGGTGATCAAGGTCGAGCCCCCCGCCGGCGA
>PLTC01000238.1 GCA_003165295.1 Rhodospirillales bacterium
GGGATTCCGGGGCCACCTCACCCGCTCCCGGCCGAGTTGCGACCAGCGAATCCCACCCATCGCGACCAGCGGATGGCCGTCCGGCAACACCGCGAGCAGGCGCTCGTCCCACAGCGCCAGCGCTTCGATTCCGTCCTCGCCGTCCAGGCACCCGGCGACAAGTACGACATCCAGCCGCCGGTCGCGCAGCCGGCCCAAGAGGTCTACCCGGTTGCCTTCGATCAGGAAAACCTCGACTCCAGGAAACGCCTGTCGGTAGCTCTGTAGCAGATCCGGCAGCCGCCCCGAGGCCAGCGACGTGAAGAAGCCGAGCCCGAGCCGGCCGGCTTCGGCACGCCCGAACCGGCCGGCGTCGGTGACCGCCCGCTCCAACTCGAAAAGAATCCGGTGAGCACTTTCCAGAAAATGCCGTCCGGCCCCGGTCAGTTCCAGTCCACCCCGCCGACGGTCGAAGAGGCGAACCCCGATCTGGTCTTCGAGCACCTGGAGATGATAGCTCAAGGTCGAAGGCCGCAACCTCAGAGACTCGGCCGCCCGCCGGACACCCAGCTTCTCGGCGACGACCGTGAAGAACCGCAGATGCCGAAGGTCGATCATCGTCTTATCGGAAGGCAGGGCGAAGAGCGGCCCTTTGTGCATTCCCGCCATCACCCGGAACCCGATACCCGTCCTGCCCAACACGCTCCCATCCAGCTTGGCGAAGGCCATGATAACCACTGATCATGACTTGGAATCCCGGACTGAAAAGTCCAGCACTATCGCTCAAGAAAAAACGCGAAGGTTGGTCGGGATTTGCGCCAATTCTAACGAAAAAATTGATCGAATGCTGGGTGAGGCGATCACGAAACGGCTTCAGTCGTCGGGATCGGTCCCGCTGGCGCCCGTGACGGCGGCCTTCAGCAGGGCGCCGGGCCGGAACTTCAGCACTCTGGAGGCTGCGATGGCGATCTCCTCGCCGGTGCGCGGGTGGCGGCCGATGCGGGCCGGTTGCGCGACCACTTCGAAGCAGCCGAAGCCGGTGAGCCGGATGTCCCCGCCCCGGGCCAGAGTCTCGGCCGCGATCGCCACGAAGGCGTCGACCGCGCGCCCGGCGTCGGCCTGGGACACGCCGGCCAGCTCGGCGATATTAGCGACGAGTTCGCTTTCCTTCATCGGCTGTTCCTTCATGCCCGGCGGAGGGGCGGCCACCGTTCCGTAACCGTGCCCGTCCGGTCTCGGCGAGGTGCTGTCTCAAGTCTTGATCGAAGGTCGTGACGTGGTGCAGTAAGATGTCGCGGAAAGCGTCCGCCGTCGTCCGCACCGTGGCGAGTTCCCGGTTCTCGTAAGAGAGGATCATGGCGTCGAGGACATGCAGGAGCCGCGAATGCTCGGCCACGTGCCCGGCGCGCAGGGGGAAGCGTGTCCGGCCCATCAGCCGTTCTTCCCGGACGAAATGGACCTCCGACACCTCGACCAGCCGGCACAGCAGACCTTCGATGACCCCGAAGTCGCCGCCGTCATCGATGGTCCGATACAGGGTATTCAAGGTCTCAACGAACAACCTGTGATCGCAGTCCATCTGATCGTCTCCCACCGAAAGCGCGTCGGACCAGTCGATGGGGCGTGTCTTCATGGCGATCGACCATCTCCGAGGCGGTCAACGGCAAGACCGGGGTAGTGGCGACGACGTCAGATGACCACGTCGTCGGCCCCCAGTTTCTCCGGATTGACCCGCCCGGCGACGGCGTAGAGGGGCTGAACCGCGATCCCGGTTTGCGCCTCGTAGCCCTCGGCAGCCAGCCAGCCGGCCGGCCTCGGCCTGGTTCAAGGCCTCTGGGACGTAGATGGATTCGATCACGGCGCAAAAGTTCTCGCGGTCGAACCCCACCACCAGGATCGTGAAGTCGCTCCGGCTTTCCGCCGATCCACGGCGCGGGTCGCGCGTCACCCGTCTTTTGTCCGGTATCGTGCCGGGCACGATCCCCGGTAATCGCTTCCTGATCATCAGCCCAACTCCCATAAGGTGGAGTGATCGCCAGCAGGGCTGGCGACCGGGAGCTGAGAAAGTCGCAACAAGACGACCGCGGCACCCTTTAGCCGGGAGGCCTGGACATGCAGTGCCGCCTCCCGGTCAGAACCCTGACGGGAAGCAGCATCGTTTCGGCTCGATGCCAGCCGCTTGTTGAGGGGTTTCTCAGGCCCCGGGACGGCCATCCACCGTCCCGCCGCGATCAAAACCCAAGCCGGGGCGGGTGTCAAGCTGACGGTCGACGTTGCGATCGTTTCGAGGAGGCCTTGCCCGCAGCATCGTCCGGTCGCACCATCTACTCCACCAGTTCTTGTTGAACCGTCGGGAGAAACGCGACATGGCGGGGAACCGGGGCATCACGCGGGCGGACATCGAGCGGGAGAACAGGTTACTGCTCGACCGGCAGAGGCTGTTCTGCCGGGCCGCGGACATAGTCATTGCCGCCTGGCTGCCGTTCCCCTCGGTGCGGGCGGTGGCGCTGATCGGCTCGGTGGCACGGCCCTTACGGAGGGAAGTGCCGCGTTTTCAGCCTTTCCGCCGGGCCGGGGTCGAACTCTGGCACGAGTGCGGCGATCTCGACCTCGCGCTGTGGCTCGACGCCCTCGACGATCTGGGCGCCCTGCGCCGGGCTTGCGATACCGCCCTGGTCCAGGCCCACGAGGTCGACCCGATGTTCGGCGTTCCCGGTCACCAGGTGGACGTCTTCCTGTTCGAGCCGGGCGGGTCCCACTATTGCGGCCGGCTGTGCAATTTCAACCGCTGTCCCAAGGGCAAACGCGAGTGCCTGGTCCCCGACTGCGGCCGTCGGCTCTTCCTCAAGCAGATCGAAGGCTTCCGCCCATATGACGACATCCTGGCACCGGAGCGGACGGTCCTGCTATTCGACCGCGAGAGCGGGCTGTTGCGATGCGCTGCCGACCTGCCGGTTACGGGCGGCGATGAGGCATGATACGCGCAACCACGTCAAAGTCTTGACAATCGGTCGAGTTCAACTAGTTCCGATGGCAAAAACGATCAATATCCACTGCACAATCCTGGAAATCAATAGCAGAGTCGTTCACCGGCCTTCATGACTGGACATCGCCGCTTCTCAGTTCGGCAAGTAGTTCCGGGTGACGGTCGAGTATTCTCAGCAACTGGCTGGTTGGGCCACTGGGTTCGACCAGACTGCGTTCATACTTGTCGAAGGCGGCGGGGCCGACCTTGAACAGCACACCCGCCTCGCGCTGGCTCAGGCTGAGCTTGGTGCGAATGCGCCGAATGGTCGTCGGCGAGGGGACGCCATCGGCGCGCTCTTTGAGCAGGCGCAGGGCTTGGTCGGCGACCGCCATGTCATCGCCGACATGGACGGATTCGCCCTCACCGTCGGGATAGTAGCCGGGAAGATCGACGGTGGCCTCCAGGTCCTTGTATCTGACGACAAACGGACGGGTATCGCGTCGGAGTGGCGCCCCGGTCTCGGGACAGGGCATGGTCTCGGGCACTTGAGAAGATATGCGCACCATGGTCATTTCTCCTTGAACGAGACGACGCGAAACTCGGTGACGAGATCGGCCTGGACCTTGACATAGAGCGTCAGGTCTTCCAACGGGACATGGTAAACGTCCTGCCAAGCCCGGTGATCAGTCAGCGTGGTCATCGACTTCACGAACATCGGGCGCTGGAGGCCGCGGATGACCATGGCGATGCCGGCCCGATCGAAGCCGAGCCCATAGGCACCGGTCAAGGCCGTGCGCGTGATGGCCAGGGTCTCGATATCGCCCAGCACAGCCCTGACGGCATCCAGGTCATAGGTCGCCCGCCGCTTTTCCATTGAGCTACTTTGCCACCATATGGGTGTCAAAACAAGACGGTTCCGATGCTCTTCATGAGGTCACGATCGCCTTCCCGCTTGCGCAAGGGAGGTGACGTTTGCCGGTGTGCCTTCGACGATCTGTTTGAGCCGACTTGCCCATGCCTCCTGGGCTTGTTGAGGTGGCCCCGGAATCCCGGAC
>PLTC01000287.1 GCA_003165295.1 Rhodospirillales bacterium
GCCGAATTCGCCGCCATCGGCGAACTGGGTCGAGGCGTTGAGCAGCACGATGCCGCTGTCCACCCGGGCGAGGAAGGTTTCGGCGGTTGCGGCATCTTCGGTGATGATGCTGTCGGTGTGGTGGGAGCCGTGGCGGTTGATGTGGTCGATGGCCCCGGCAACCCCATCCACCACCCGCACCGCGAGGATGGCGTCGAGATATTCGGTGTCCCAGTCGGNNACCAGCAGGGTTTCGGCGGCGCCGCAGACCGAGGTCCGGCGCATCTTGGCATTCAGCGTCACCGCCCGGGCCTTGGCCGGGTCGGCGGCGCCGTCGACATAGACATGGCACAGGCCGTCCAGATGCCTGAGCACCGGAATCCGGCTTTCCGCGGCCACCCGCTCGATCAGTGCCCGGCCGCCCCGCGGGATGATGACATCGACGCTGTCGGTCATGGTCAGCAGGATGCCCACCGCGGCGCGGTCGGTGGTCGGCACCAGTTGGATGGCGGCGGCGGGCAGGCCCGCGGTCTCCAGCCCTTCGGCCAGGGCCCGGGCGATGGCGGTGGCCGAGCGGAAGCTTTCGGAACCGCTGCGCAGGATGCAGGCATTGCCGGACTTGAGGCACAGGCCGCCGGCGTCGGCGGTGACGTTGGGGCGGGATTCGTAGATGATCCCGATCACCCCGAGCGGGACCCTGACCCGGGAAATATCCAGGCCATTGGGGCGCTGCCAGCGGGCGAGGACGGTGCCCACCGGGTCGGGCAATGCCGCGATCTCCAGCAGGCTGACCGCCATGGCCTCGAGTCGCCGCTCGTCCAGCACCAGCCGCTCGATCAGCGGCGCGGCCAGGCCGCGCCCTTGCGCCGCGGCCACGTCCTGCCGGTTTGCCGAGAGGATGGCGGCGCCGGCCGAACGAACCGCCGCCGCCGCCGCCGCAAGGGCACGGTTCTTGATGTCGGTCGGCGCCTGGGCCAGCACCGCGGCAGCGTCCCGCGCGGCGCGACCCAACCGCACCATCTCCACGGACAACGAAGCGGTCTCCCGCCCGGCGATCGGCCCTGCAACAACACTCACGACGGTCTTCCCCATTCTTCCTTACGGTGGCGCGTCAGGCTCAGGCGGAGGCGCGCCCGGCGCAGAGGGCAGGTCCTCTGTTTAGTCCAATATCCGCGGTTTTGGTAGCCGGTTGCCGGGGGCCACGGCTCAGCGCCGCCCGGCAGGCCGGCGTCCGCCGGGCAGGGCTGACCGTTATCCCGCTGGCCAAGATGCGGCCGGTTGGGCAATGGTGACGGATCAGCCGTTCCTGGCTTCGTTGCGGCGCCGGCCACGGCATCGGGAGCCCCGCGTCATGATCACATTGTACACCTTCGCCACCCCCAATGGCCACAAGGCCTCGATTCTCCTGGAAGAACTCGGTCTGCCGTACAGCGTCCACAAGCTCGACGTCATGGCCGGCGAGCACCGGGCCGCGGGCTATCTGAAATTCAGTCCGATCGGCAAGTCTCCCGCGCTGATCGAGACCATGGCGGATGGCGCCTCGCTGCGCCTGTTCGGCTCCGGCGCGATTCTGCTCCATTATGCCGAGCGGACCGGCCGTCTGCTGCCGGTCGAGCCGGAGGTGCGGGCCGAGTGCCTGAGCTGGTTCTTCCTCGGGATCAGCGATCTTGGGCCGGCGGCGGTGGAGATGTTCCGGTTTTCGGTGCGGTTGCCGGAGAAACTGCCCTCGGCCATCGACCTGTTCAAGGGCGAGTTGATACGGTGTTACGGTGCCCTCGACCAGCGACTGGCGGCGGTGGAATATCTGGCGGGCGAGTACTCGATCGCCGACATCGCCTGCTATCCCTTCATCGCCGCCGCGGCTCTGTCTCCCGGGGCGCTGCTCGACCGTTTTCCGAATCTGAAACGCTGGCATGATCTGCTCGGGGGCCGGCCCGGGGTGGTCAGGGGGATGGCGGTTCCCGACTGACCGGCCGCCTGGGGGGCGGACGCTGCGCGGGGTCGCCAGCCGCGTCGCCGCGCACCGGTCCGGTTGGTCTTGCAAATGCCCGTGGGTGCCGCTATCTGCGTGGAGTCCGCCGTCGCAGCGACCGGCTGATAAAAGCAAAAGGATGGCCGCCATGCCCCAGCAAAACCAGCGACTGACCCGTCAGCAGGTCATCGACATTGTTGGCCGTCTTGATGACATGAAGATGGCCTTGATCATCGCAACCGGTGCGACCCCGGCCGAACTGATGGAGGCCCGGACCTGGCTGCACTCCGACGATTATCTTGGCGGCGATCTTGGGCGGTCGCAGGCCGGTCGGGTGGGGCGCCTCGTGGAACTGCTGAAAGGCGACGAGGGCGAGTGGGACGATCGCTAGGGGCGAAGCGGGAGGGGCCGCTTCGCCGGGGCCGGCGGGCGCGCCGCGCCGTCACGGAGTCACACAAAACCACCGACCGCCAAGCGGCCGGTGGTTTCCTGACGACGGGCTGCGGTTGTTCCGGTGCGCGGCCCTACTGACCGATCAGCCAGGTTGTCGGCACATGGTAATAGACCGAAAGGATATTCGAGCCGGGATTGGTGACGGCGATATTGGCGTTCGAAATGTGGCTGTAGCCGAGTGAAAACCGGGACTGGTTTTCGAACTGGTAGCCAAGCTCCACCATCGACCGGAATTCCACGGGCGAACCCAGGTTCTTGCCGCTGCCGCTGGCGTAGAGGCCGGCACCGAAGCTGGGGGTGAACACGAACGGGCCGAGTGGGACATCGATCAGGATGCCGCCGACACCATAAACCGCGCCATCCGAGGTGGCCTCGCCGCCGACCCAGGGCTTCAGCTTGGCGTAGGGCTCGATGATCGGCAGCAGGGACGTGCCGAACCGGTATTCCGCCCGGAAGTCAGCCGCCTGTTCATGCTTGTCATTCGGGGATACCCGAAGGAACAGGAACCCGGGGTTGATCGCGGTCTGGTCATAAAGACCGCCGCCGATGCTGATCAGCGAGGGATCATCCTGCGCCGCCGCCGGTGACGCTGCGGCCATCAATCCCACCAAACCCAAACATGCCGCGACGACTTGTGTTCTCACCGTAACCTCCACCCCTTCGGCCTTGATCCCGGTCCCCGGTCCCGGTGCCGGCGGCGCGACGTGGGACGGTGGGCTCTGCGCCGAAGCGTATCCCAAAGAGGCCACCTGCCCGCGACGCCGCGCTCCACCGGTGCAGCCATCATGTCCGTCTTATGGATAGGCAAGCCCACGCGGTTTGGCAAGCGGTTGGAAAAGGCTGCGTCGCCAAAAGGTCTCTTTGTCCGGGAGTCGCGACGTCAGCGCCACAGGGGCGGCCGGCCTGCCCGGTAACGTCGCTCTTCGGGGCGGTTCCCGAAGGCGCCCCGCGCGGCACCGGCCCGGTTACCCGGCCCCGGCTTTTCCGCGCGGCTACCCCGCGTTGACCGCGGCCACGAACCGTCGGACCTCATCCTTCAGGCGCTCCGACTGGTCGGAGACGCTCTCGGCACGGTTATTGACCAGGTGCATCTGTTGGCTGGTGGCCGCGACGGTAGCCGACAGCCCTTCGACGCTGCGGGTCACTTCCCGGGAATTATCGGAAGCGGTGCGCGCGCTCGCGAAAATCTGCTGGGTTGCCGCTTCCTGCTGCTGAATCGCGGTCGCCACCTCGCCGTTCAGGCCGCTGATGCCCTTGATCAGGGTGGCGATGCCTTCGATGGCGTGAATGGCATTGGCGGTGGCGCCACGGATTGCCTCGACCTGGGTCTGAATGCCCTCGGTGGCGCGAGCGGTCTGGTTGGCGAGATTCTTGAC
>PLTC01000005.1 GCA_003165295.1 Rhodospirillales bacterium
CCGCGAAATAGCCAGGGTTGCCAGCCTCGGGCAGCGCAAAATAAATGATGCCCGCCGCGCCCAAAAGCTCCAACGGCGCCGCGATGAATTGGCGCAAGGCAATAGGCCAGCGCGGATAGTCGATCCGCAAACCACCAATATGCAGGGGCTTCGATTGCAGAATCGATCCCGCGATATAGGCGGCGATCACGCCAAGGCACAAAGTGCCGAACACCCGCGCGATGGCCGTATTGGTGAGAAACGACGGAAGCAGGCCATCCAACCGACTCAACTGGCCGGGCTCGAATACCAGGACGAGGCCACCCAAAAGCAGCGTTCCCAGGAAAAAGGTCAGCGAACAAATGGCGACGAGCACGCCCACTTGCGCCGCGCTCAGTCCTTTCGAGGAATAAGCGCGATACCGCACCACGGCGCCCGAAAAAACCGAAGCGCCGATATTGTGGCTCAAGGCATAGGTCGTGAACGAACAAAGTGCGATGAACGTGACGGAAATCGATTTGATGCCAAGGTGCATCAAGGCGATCCGGTCGTACCAAGCCAAGGCGGTATAAGCGAAAATCGTCGATAGGATCGCGAGCGCGTAACGAGCGGGCGTAATCGCGAGGATTGCGGCCCAGACCTGCGTTGCAACCGCGTCGCCATGAAACTCCTGAAACAGCAGCCTCAGGGACACGACGACGGCGATCAAACCAATGGCTGGCCAAATAAAGTCTTGAACGCGTTTCATTCTGCTCCAGGCCAATGGCATGAATGAAAGTTCGTAGGCCTTTGAGGCCGCCATGAAAAGGCCGAGGAGGCCTTAGGCATAAGAAACGCAGGGATTGCTGAATGTTTCGGCGTCTCGGTCCCCGAGCGCTGGGTCCGCCAGCGCGGCGAATCTCGCGGCCGGACGAGACAACGCGGCTACCCACTCCTTGCGCCGCGAAGAAAGACGCGTCGCGCCGTGGCCCACGTTCATGAAGGCGAAAATGTGGTTTGGAAGGGCGCCGGTCCGCTGCGTCGAAACCGTGGACCGGCGCTTGAAAAGCTAGCCGGCGCGCAAGCCCAAAAGGACCGGCTCGGCTTTCTTGACCGGGAACTCGGTCCGGTCGCCGTTCTTTTCCCGGCCTTCGAGCCCTTGCGCCTTGGTGAATTCCACCATGGCTTCGTCAACTTGCTGCCGAGCTTCTCCGAGTTGTTCCTTGAGCTCATCCGCCGAACGGGTGAGATTCTCGCGCCGCGCTCGTGCCGCCCGCGCATACGTCGGGTAGGCAAAATGCGCCATATCCGTGATTCCGGCTTTTTGTTCCTCGGTCGCGATTTCGCGGTCAAGGTCGCCGGCCATCCGTAAAAATTCCGCGATCATGGTCTCGATTTGCGCCACGCGGCGGCGGCGTTCATCGACCTGAAAGCGTTTCAGACGCAAGAGAGAATCCCGCGATTTCATACCGTGACTCCGCGATACGGGCCGGTGACCGGGCCCGATCATATTTACAGGACTTCCGCGAGACAGTGTGATCTTGCCGCATCAAAGTTGCTGGTTTGTTACCGGATGCATCAAAAAATGCTCTGTCCGCGTTTCAATGTGTATATTCGGCGATGCGGTGATTCGGACGGCGCGAGTAATCAGGCCGCCGGATCAAGCGTAAAGACTTTACGTGCAATGTTTGCGTGCCGGTTTATTCACGAGGCGTTCTCCCGAAAGGCTATGAGCTTTCCCACTGGGAACGCATCCAAGTCTCTGAAGGCAGAGCTGTTTCCGCGGTTAGGATGTCCTGTCAGGGACCCGCCACCGAGAGAAATCCTCCGTTGGGCAACTGTGAATGTGCCGCGTTTGAGACCCAGAGGCGCTCCGCGCGCTAAAACAAATAACTAGGTGGGAAAAATTATGCAGACAGCTCTGCCTGACCGGGTTTTGATGGAATTCGTTAACCAATCCCCGTTAACGTTATGAAAATTCGTACAAAGAGGTATCGCGCCTCCATTTTCGGGCAAGCGTGATATTTCAGGATGCTGTCGCGCCGTCGGGTAACCGACGTGGGCAAGCTGGGGGCCAAAGATGCGCGTTCTATTAATTGAAGACGACAGCGCGACTGCACAGAGCATCGAATTGATGCTCAAGTCCGAAAATTTTAACGTTTATACGACGGATCTCGGGGAGGAGGGCATCGACCTCGGGAAGCTGTACGATTACGATATTATTCTTCTCGATCTCAATTTGCCTGACATGTCGGGATACGAGGTGCTGCGCACCCTGCGCGTCGCCAAGGTCAAAACGCCGATCCTGATTCTATCCGGACTTGCCGGGATCGAGGACAAGGTCAAAGGTTTGGGCTTCGGCGCGGACGATTATCTGACCAAGCCCTTCCATAAGGATGAGATGGTCGCCCGAATTCATGCGATCGTCCGGCGGTCCAAGGGCCACGCGCAATCGGTCATCACGACCGGCGACCTCATCGTCAATCTCGACCAGAAGACGGTGGAAGTCTCCGGCGCTCGCGTTCACCTGACCGGCAAAGAATACCAAATGCTGGAACTGCTTTCGCTGCGCAAGGGGACGACCCTGACCAAGGAAATGTTCCTGAACCACCTTTACGGCGGTATGGACGAGCCGGAACTGAAGATCATCGACGTGTTCGTGTGCAAGCTGCGCAAGAAGCTGGCAACCGCCTCCCGCGGTGAGAACTACATTGAAACGGTCTGGGGCCGCGGCTACGTGTTGCGCGATCCCCAGGGCGAGGATCAGCCCCAGCGTGCCCAAGCGGCGGGCTAGGATGGCGCACGAGGCGGCGCCGGTGCCCGAAGGTTGGCCTGCTGCCGCCCGGCAACTGGCGGAACGCTTTGGCGAGCGGTTCGCCACCGGTGCGGCCGTTCGTGAACAGCATGGTCATGACGAATCCCATCACCAATGCCGGCCGCCCAGTGGCGTGGTGTTCCCGGTTTCGACTGCCGAGGTGGCGGAGGCCGTGAATGTCTGCGCCCGTCACCGGGTGCCGATGATTCCCTTCGGCGCCGGAACCTCTCTGGAGGGCGGAGTCGGCGCGCTGCGCGGCGGCCTGTGCCTGGACCTGACCGGGCTTGACCGCATCCTCCGGGTCAGCGTCGAGGACATGGACACCACCGTCGAGGCAGGGGTCACCCGCAAACGACTCAACGATCACCTCAACGGCACCGGTCTGTTTTTCCCCATTGATCCCGGCGCCGACGCCACCCTGGGCGGCATGGCCGCGACCCGGGCCAGCGGCACCAACGCGGTAAGGTACGGGACCATGCGTGAGGCGGCGCTGGGGCTGACCGTGGTCATGTCCGACGGTCAGGTGATCCGTACCGGCGGGCGGGCGCGCAAGTCGGCGGCGGGCTACGACCTGACCCGGCTGTTCGTGGGCTCGGAGGGAACGCTCGGCATCATCACCGAACTGACCTTGCGCCTGCACGGCTTGCCCGAAGCCGTCTCTGTGGCGGTTTGCCCGTTTTCCGGGATCGCCGAAGCGGTCAATGCGGTGATTGCCATCATCCAGTGCGGGATTCCGGTGGCGCGGCTCGAGTTGATGGATGGGCTGGCCGTTTCCGCAGTCAACCGCTACTCCAGGCTGACCCTCCCGGAAACACCGACCCTGTTCCTCGAATTCCACGGCAGCGAGGCCGGAGTGACCGAGCAGGCCCAGGCGGCGGCGGCCATTGCCCGCGACTTTGACGGCGGCGACTTTCAATGGGCAACCAGGCCCGAGGATCGTTCTCGGTTGTGGCAGGCCCGACATCAAGTCTATTACGCGATACTGGCGTTGCGACCGGGCGCCAAGGGCTTTCCCACCGATGTCTGTGTGCCGATCTCGGCGCTGGCCCAGTGCATCGCCGAAACCGCCGCGGACCTTGCCACCTGTCCGGTACCGGCGCCGCTGGTTGGTCATGTCGGAGATGGAAATTTTCACTTCGTGTTCGTGGTCACCCCCGGCAATGCCGCCGAAATGATGGAGGTCCAGCGACTGAACCGCAGGTTGGTACGCCGGGCCCTGGCGGCCGGGGGCACCTGCACCGGAGAGCATGGCGTCGGTTCCGGCAAGCTCCAATTCCTGGCCGAAGAGTTCGGTCTGCCGACGCTGGAGGTGATGCGCACCATCAAGCAAGCCCTCGACCCGCTGGGTCTCATGAACCCGGGCAAGGTGGTCGGTTCGGGGTTGGTGCGCGCAACCGCAGCCTCCGAGCCAAAGGAGTAACGCCCCTGGTCGCCGAAGCGTTCGCGCTGCTATGATGCTGGACCGCACATGAAGACGGGGATGGTGTGATGGAAGGCGCCTTGCTGGTCGGACTCGGGAGTGCGCTCGGTGGCTTGCTGCGCCGGTTGCTGGCCGGTATCGAAGAATACCTGGCGATCATTGATGTCGACATCCGGTGGAGTACGGTGATCATCAATATCCTCGGTTCCTTTGCCATCGGTATCGTGGCGGCGGCACCAGTGGAGGTCCTGTCCGACTCGTCCCGGTTGTTCTTCGGCGCCGGGATGTGCGGCGGCTTCACCGCCCTGTCATCGTTCAGTCTGGAAACCATGACGCTGCTCCGTCAGGGCGACCGGGGGCTCGCCTTGCTGAATGTCGCGGTGTCGGTCGCCGCCGGAATTATGGCGGTCGCCGCCGGCTATGCCGGGACCTCGATGGTCTTGAGGGTTTGACGGTCCGCAACGGTCAGGAGGGCAAGCCGGCATGATCCTGGAATACCTGCTGTTTGCCATCGGGTCGGGACTGGGCGGAATGTTCCGCTATGCCATTTCCTTGGATCCGCTGTTCCGTCAGGCCCACGGTGCGATCATTCTTGACACGGTCCTGGTCAATACCATTGGCTCGTTTGTCGCCGGGTTCACCGCCAGCCTGTCCAGCCGGGCCGTTACCGCCGAAACCCGTTCCTTCATGGTCGGTTTCGCCGGAGGTGTCACAACCTATTCGGCGTTCAGCCTCGAATCCCTGCATATGCTTCACAGCGCGCACTGGTTCAACACCGCCGTCTTTCTGATTTTTTCGGTAACCGCCTATGTCCTGTCGGCTTTTGCCGGATTCGTCGCCGCTGACCATCTCGAGGCGCCCTGAGCGGCGGCCCGACCAACCTCACGGACTTTCCGCAAACAGGCCGCGCCAAGCCATCGGGCAGGGCCCCATGCCGCGCAGCCAAGCCCGGCGCCTGCCGCCCTGGTCGAGGCGGATCATCCTCTATGCCCGCCGGCATCAGGTCTTCGCGGCCACCGGTCGCGACTGCTGCAACAACAGCACCAGCGGCATGCTGAGCACCGCGATGATCATCAGCAGTTTGAAATCATCAAGATAGGCGATAATCGCGGCCTGCCGGGTGATCTCGGCGTCCAGAGCCGCCCGGCCGCCGAGCAGGCTCTGGTCCCACCACGCCGGCGCCGCGGAAGCCGCCGGCATCCGCCCGGGCAGGCCGAACAGCGTCACGCTCTCGGTAATCTGGGCATGGAGCAAGCGGGTGTTATGGGACAGCAGAAAAATCACATAAGAAATGCCGATGCTGCTGCCGATGTTGCGCATCAGGCTGAACAAACCGGTGGCCTGGGGCCGTAACGCCGGGGACAGGGTGGCGAAGGTGATGGCCGACAGCGGCACGAACACGAAGCCAAGGCCGAAACCCTGGATAACCCCGTTGGAAATCAGAGTGGCCTCGGACACGTCGCCGCTGAAGCCGGTCATCTGATAGAGCGATGCCGCGGTCAGGCCAAGTCCGAAAAGAATGATCAGGCGGGAATCGACCCGGTTGATCATCCGGCCGACCATCATCATGGCCACCATGGTCCCGATCCCGCGCGGCGCGAGCACGGTACCGGCGGTCATCACCGGATAGTCGAGCACGTTTTCGATAAACGGAGTCAGCAACGCCAGGGTCGCAAACAGAATCATGCCGATCGTCGTGATCAGGATCAGTCCGGCACTGAGGTTACGGTCAAGGAACAGCCGGGGATCAATGAACGGATGCTCCGCGGTTGCGGAATGCACCACGAACATCCAGGCGGCAAGACCGCTCAGCACCGCCTCGACGAGGATCTCGTTCGAATTGAACCAGTCGAGTTGTTCGCCGCGGTCCAGCATCATCTGCAAGGCACCGATGGCCATGCTGAGCAGGAAAAAACCGAACCAGTCAAAACGCAATCCCTGATTGCGGTCGGTTTCGCTCAGAAACGCCATCAGCCCCAGCAAGGCCAGCAGGCCGATGGGCAGGTTCACGTAAAACACCCAACGCCAATCGTAGTATTCGGTGAGATAGCCACCCAGAAACGGCCCGAGAATCGGTCCGACCATCACCCCGACTCCCCAGATGGCCATGGCCGAGCCATGGCGCTCGCGGGGATAGGCGTCGAGCAGCACCGCCTGGGACAGCGGCACCAGCGGCGCCCCGAACACGCCTTGCAGCAGCCGGAAGATCACCATCTGCTCGATGTTCTGGGCCAGCCCGCACATCACCGAAACCACGGTGAAGCCGGCCACCGAAACCAGGAACAACCGCTTGCGCCCGAAGCGGGTGGTCAGCCAGCCGGTCGGCGGGGTGGTGATCGCCGCCGCGATCATGTACGAGGTCAGCACCCAATTGATCTGGTCCTGCGTCGCCGACAGGCTGCCCTGCATGTAGGGCAGCGCGACATTGGCGATGGTGGTGTCCAGCGCCTGCATGATGGTGGCCAGCATCACGCAGACGGTTACGGCGCCACGCTGAAACTCCCGGCTGCTTTCCGTGTCCGCATCGCGAACCATGGGGGTATGCCTTCCCTTACTCGGTGTCGCCGGCCCGGGCGAAGGTGGTCTGGAACAGGGTGGCAAGGGAACGCTGACGCCCGGTGTCGATGCTCACGGTGGCGCTCATGCCCGCTCGCAGCGGGGGGCCGTCGGTGATGCCCTCCAGGCGCAGGCGCACCGAAATCCGCTGAACCACCTTGATCCAGTTGCCGCTGACGTTCTGGGCCGGCAGCACGGCAAACTCCGAGCCGGTGGCCGGGCTGACGCTGGCCACCACCGCGTGCCAATGGCGGTCGGGAAAGCCGTCGATCACCACCTCTGCCGGCTGGCCGGGAACGACGTGGGTCAGTTCGGTTTCCTTGGGATTGGCCTCGACCCACACCCGTCCGGTGGCCACCAGGCTCAAGGCCGGCATCGCCACCGCCAGATACTGGCCGGGCTGAAGGCTGTCCACACGGGTCACGATGGCATTCACCGGCGCCGAGACCTGGGTATGGGCCAGATCGCGCCGGGCCTTGTCCAAATCGGCCTTGGCCTGGCGGTAGCGCGCCTGTTGCTCCACCGGCTGGTCGGGATTGCCGCCCAGTTGCGCCCGCACCGAAGCCACCTGATCCTTCAACGCCGCCAGCTTCTGCCGGGCCGAGTCGAGATTGTGGCCGGCCACGTCGAGTTGCGATTCCGCCACCACCTTGCGCTGGGCCAGATCCGACTGGCGCCGGTACTCCCGGTCATAAAAACGCAGATCATCTTCGGCAGCCTTCAATTGCTGCCCGGTCATGCGTTCGTTCGCCTGTAGCGCCGCAAGATCGTTGGCCACCATGGCGAGCCGCGCCTCGGCGCTGGCCACGGCGATTCGGAACGGCTCATCGTCGAGCCGGAACAGCGGTTGCCCGGCCGCCACCGGTTCGTTCTCGCGCACCAGCACCGCCGCGACGATGCCCGAAACGTCGCTGCTGATGGTGATCTTGTCGGCCTCGACCGTGGCATCGTCGGTGGCGACGTAGCGGCCACCGACCAGCCAGAGCGTTCCGGCGCCGGCCGCGACCACCAATGGCCCCAGAATCAGCAGAACCCAACGGCGCCACGGACGGCGGGGGGAACGGACCGGACCCGGTTGCTGCCCGCTCATCGCCCGGCCTCCACCACCATCGGCGCCGGTTCTTCCGCCATCTCCCCATCGGCACCGCCATCGACGGCATCGGCGTCAGCATGAATGGCCGGGCGGTCACAAAGGTTGGCCTTGATCCGCAGCAGGGTATTGATCAACCGCTCGCGGCATTCGGGGTCAAGCCCGGCCATCGCCTCTTCCTGGGTCTCGCGACCCAACGCCCACATCCGGGCCAGCATCGGATGCGCCTTTTCCGCAAGAAACAACAGCCTGGCCCGACGGTCCCGGGGATCGCCCCGGCGTTCGACCCAACCCGCCGCCTCCAGCCGATCGATCAGCCGCGCCAGGGTAATCGGCTCGACCTCCAGAATCTCGGCCAGGGCACTCTGGTTCAGCCCCTCCTGGCGCGCCAGATGGGCCAGCACCGACCATTGCGAACGGGTCAGCCCGAGACCGCGCGCCCGCTGCTCGAAGCGTTTGCGCAGCAACCGGGCCACGTCATGGACAACGAAACCAAGCCTGCGATCCAGGCCTTCGAAACGGGGTGGACTTGGCGACATCGGGACACCGGGCGTAGGAATAACAAGCGCGCCTATTATAAGCACGCTTATCAGTTACGCCAACCCGGCAAACGCATGGCTGGGTTTCCGACCGGCCGCCCGGCGGCTACCGGGCCACCCAGCCGCCATCCACCGACAGCGCGGTGCCGGTGATCGAGCGGGCGGCGTCGCCGGCCAGGAACACCGCCAGCGCGCCGACCTCCTCAATGGTGACGAACCGCCGGGTCGGTTGAGGCGCCAGCAGAACGTCGCGCATCACCTCGTCCCGCGACTTGTTGTGGACCTTGCACTGGTCTTCGATCTGCTTTTCCACCATCGGCGTCCAGACATAGCCGGGACAGATGGTGTTGCACGTAACCCCGAACTCCGCGCCCTCCAGCGCCACGACCTTGGTCAGCCCCATGATGCCGTGTTTTGCCGCCACGTAAGCGACCTTGAACGGCGACGCCACCAGGGCGTGGGCCGACCCGGTATTGATGATCCGGCCCCAGCCCCGCGCCTTCATGCCGCCGAACACCGCCCGGATGGCATGGAACGGGGCGCTCAGGGTGACGGCGATCAGGGTATCCCACCGCTCGGCGGGGAAAGACTCCACCGGCGCGACATGCTGGATGCCGGCATTATTCACCAGGATGTCAACGGGTCCGAGCGCCGCTTCGGCCTCGGCAATCATCGCCGCGATCTCTTCGGGCCGGCACATGTCGGCCCCGGACCAACGAACCGCGACGCCGGTCTGTTCGGCAAGCTCCGCCCGCATCCGCTCGATCTCCGCGGTCTCGCCAAAGCCATTGAGGGTCACCGACGCCCCGGCGGCGGCCAGCGCGCGGGCGATGCCCAGGCCAATACCGCTGGTCGAGCCGGTGACCACGGCATTGCGACCGGCCAGCGGGCCGGCGGCGGGCGGGTTGAGGTTGGGCGAGACGCTGGGGACGGCGGTGATGGTCATGGCGGACGCATTCCCTGGCTGTGGCAACAAACCGGGCGCAAAAGGCGCCCATCGGCCCATGGTAGCGCAAGCCGGACACCGGGACCATGGAGCATGGGGCGTAGTCCGGGGGCGTACCCGTTATACCGGCGAGCGTGACGCCCCGTGACCCGCGCGACGTCAAGGGTTCAAAGGGCCGCCCGGCCCTCGTATGAGGGTTCTCAGGTCAAGGGGAATCGTCTGTGGTCGTGTTGAAGCTATAGCGGTATCCCTTGGTTCGATGGAAGCGGCCATCCCTTTGTCCCGACCTGCCTTTGGGCAGGCCGGCGCGCGCAACGGAGGGGAAGAGGGGTCGGAGGGCGGCCGGGTTGCGGCGAACGCATGCGCTCGCCATGGTCTGATCTTGGTCCCGGCGGACGGGTCGCATGCGGGCGACGCGGCCCTGACGCTTGCTCGATGCCTCTTCCCCGCAGTGAGCACGCTGGCAAGCTTACGGGGGCAGTCGGCGGCGGGACAGGTCCTGTGGGTGAGTATGGCTCGTGGTGATTGATTGCTTTAGGGCGGTCCCCGATCGTAAGTAGAGCCATGACG
>PLTC01000215.1:0-132 GCA_003165295.1 Rhodospirillales bacterium
AACTGCTTCAGGAATCGACGGAGACTCTCCACAACCTGCAAGAGGGCGGAGTGTCCGAGGCCGACATTGCCGATCGGGCCTCCACCGAAGCCGAGCGCGCGCTGGAGTTGCGCACCCGCGACCGGGAACGCA
>PLTC01000215.1:174-29616 GCA_003165295.1 Rhodospirillales bacterium
TCGAGGCCCAGGAGCGCCACGAGCGTCTGGAACGCACCCAGCGCGACGAGTAGTGGCCGGCAGGGTGACGGCCAATGGGGGACGGAAGGCCGGCGGGATTCCGGCGAGTGGCCCCCGTCAGCTAAATTGCACGGTAAAAGNNGCGGCCTTTGGAAACCGTTAACCCAGCAATTTCGCTGACGCAGGGCACTAGGTGGGCGCGGGCCGGCATGCTAAGGTCGCGGCCGTGAAGTTTCCGGGCAAGACCTGCGACGAATCTTGGCACGACCGACCAACCGATATGTCTGCCAGGCGTGCGGCGCCGCCTTCCCCAAATGGGGCGGCAAGTGCGACGCCTGCGGCGAGTGGAACACCCTTGTCGAGGAGGCCGTGCGCGAGGCCGGGGCCGGCCGCGGCGCGCGGGTCGGTGGCCGGCGGGTGGACTTCGCCGACCTTTCGGGCAGCCCCGAGGTGGCGCCGCGGCGGGCCACCGGCATTGCCGAGTTCGACCGGGTGGCCGGCGGCGGGCTGGTCCGCGGCTCGGTGGTGCTGGTCGGCGGCGATCCCGGCATCGGCAAGTCGACACTGCTGCTCCAGGTGATGTGCCGGCTCGCCGGCAGCTACCGCTGCGCCTACATTTCGGGCGAAGAGGCCACCGACCAGATCAGAATGCGCGCGACCCGGCTGGGGATCGCCACCGCTCCGGTCCAACTGGCCGCGGCCACCAATGTCGGCGACATCGTGGCCGCCCTCGACGCCCCCCAGGGTCCCGACTTCTGCGTCATCGATTCCATCCAGACCATGGTGGTGGAGACTCTGGAGAGTGCCCCGGGCACGGTGGCGCAGGTGCGGGCCAGCGCCCAGGAGTTGATCCGGGTGGCCAAGCGCCGGGGCACGGTGATGCTGCTGGTCGGCCACGTCACCAAGGAGGGGGCGATTGCCGGACCGCGGGTGCTGGAACACATGGTCGACACCGTCCTTTACTTCGAGGGCGAGCGCGGCCACCAGTTCCGCATCCTGCGCGCGGTCAAGAACCGCTTCGGCGCCACCGACGAAATCGGCGTGTTCGAGATGACCGACCACGGCCTGTCCGAGGTGCCCAATCCGTCGGCACTGTTCCTGGCCGAACGACGGGGCGACGTTTCGGGCGCGGCGGTGTTCGCCGGCATGGAGGGCACCCGGCCGCTGCTGGTGGAGATTCAGGCGCTGGTGGCGCCGTCACCCCTGGGCACGCCCCGTCGCGCCGTGGTCGGCTGGGACGGTGGCCGGCTGGCCATGGTGCTGGCGGTGCTGGAGGCGCGGTGCGGGGTTTCGGTGGGCGCCAACGACGTGTACCTGAACGTCGCCGGCGGCCTGCGGATCAACGAGCCCGCGGCGGATCTGGCGGTGGCGGCGGCGCTGGTCTCGTCCCTGACCGGGGTTCCGGTGCCCGCCGATGCGGTGGTGTTCGGCGAGGTCGGCCTTGCCGGCGAGGTCCGCGCCGTCAGCCAGACCGACCTGCGGCTCAAGGAGGCGGCCAAGCTGGGCTTTGCCAGCGCCCTGATGCCGCGCCGGCCCCGCGGCCGGCGCGGCGACGAGACCATCCGCATCCTGGAGTTCGCCGAGGTCAGCGACCTGCTGCCGCTGTTCCAGGAACAGCCCGGCCGGCCGGTGGCCAGGGGCTGACCGGTGGCCGGGGAGAGTCCGATGCGCTTGCCAGTCCGGCCGTCATGCCTTAAACGCCAGAAGCCGGCAGGGAGACTGCCTGCCGCCGGCCGAGCCTGTGCTGCCGAGCCTTATCTGGGGGGAGAACGTCCGTGAACTTGGTTGACCTGGGCGTCATCGTGGTGATCGCCCTTTCTGCGGTGCTGGCCCTGGTACGTGGCCTGGTCAGCGAGGTGCTGTCGGTGGCGGCGTGGGTCGGCGCGGTGTTCGCCACCCTGACCCTTTATCCCCACCTGGACCCCTACATGCGCGCCCATGTGGAGCCGTCATGGCTGGCCGACGCCATGGCCATTGCCGGGGTCTTCGTGCTGGCCCTGGTGATCCTGTCGGTACTGGCCCACGAGATTTCCAAAGGCGTCCATGACTCGGCGTTGAGCGCCGTCGACCGCTCGCTCGGGCTGGTGTTCGGCATCGGCCGCGGTCTGGTGCTGGTGGTGCTGGCCTGGATGGTGGTATCATGGCTGATTCCCGATCCCAAGGATCAGCCCGACTGGCTGCGCGAGGCCCGCACCCGGCCGCTGGCCGAGGCCGGCGCCGCCTATCTTCAGTCCCTGGTGCCGAGCGGGGTCCGCAGCGACGCCGCGGCCCAGGCCGATGCCGCCAGGGAAAAGGCGCTTCAGACGCTCCAGGATGCCGAAGCCCTGCGCCGGCTGACCACGCCAAAACCCGAAGCGGCGCCCCAGAACGCGCCGCCGCCCGCCGATGGCGGCTACAAGAAGCAGGATCGAGGCGATCTCGACCGGTTGATCAAGAATACCAACTGACCGGGACCGACGCCATTTCCCTTGGGATACGGTTGAAAGAGGGCCGCCCGCCCAACCCAACCCGCTCCCGCCGCCGAGGCCATGCCCATGTTCACCACGGATCCCTTCGACGATGACACGCTGCACGAGGAATGCGGGGTGTTCGGCGTGTTCGGTCACGGTCAGGCGGCGGCGGTCACCGCCCTGGGCCTGCATGCGCTCCAGCACCGGGGCCAGGAATCCGCCGGCATCGTCACCTTCGACCGCGACCAGTTCCTGCCCCATCACGGGCTCGGCCATGTCAGCGAGCACTTTTCCAGGCGCGAGGTGATCGACCGGCTCACCGGCCGGGCCGGCATCGGCCATGTCCGCTATGCCACCAGCGGCGTCACGGTGATGCGCAACGTCCAGCCGCTGTTCGTCGAGCTGGAATGCGGCGGCTTTGCCCTGGCCCACAACGGCAATCTGACCAACGCGCTGATGTTGCGCCGGCAACTGGTCCGGCGCGGCTGCCTGTTCCAGTCCACCACCGACACCGAGGTCATCGTTCACCTGATGGCCACCGCCCGCGGCGGCTCGGTGATCGACCGCATGGTCGAGGCGTTGCGGCAGGTGGAGGGCGCCTTTTCCCTGGTGGCGCTGACCCCCGAGGCGGTGATCGGCGTCCGCGACCCGCTGGGGGTGCGGCCGCTGGTGCTGGGCCGGACCACCGGCAGCGCCGGCGGCGCCTATGTGCTGGCCAGCGAGACCTGTGCCCTCGACATCATCAGCGCCGAACGCATCCGCGACGTCGAGCCCGGCGAAATGCTGGTGCTCGACCAGTCGGGGGTCCACAGCCTGCGTCCGTTCCAACCCCGGCCGCGACGCTTCTGTATCTTCGAGTACATCTATTTCGCCCGCCCCGACAGTATCATGGAAGGACGCTCGGTCTACGCCAGCCGCCAGCGGATCGGCCGCGAGCTGGCCCGGGAAAGCGGCGTCGCCGCGGATCTGGTGGTGCCGGTGCCCGACAGCGGCGTCCCGGCCGCCCTGGGCTATGCCGCGGCCAGCGGCATTCCCTTCGAGCTCGGGATCATCCGCAACCACTATGTCGGCCGGACCTTCATCGAACCCGTCGATTCCATCCGCCATCTGGGGGTCAAGCTCAAGCACAACGCCAACCGCAGCATCATCGAGGGCAGGCGGGTGGTGCTGATCGACGACTCCATCGTCCGCGGCACCACCTCCAAGAAGATCGTCGAGATGGTCCGCGGCGCCGGCGCGTCCGAAGTCCACATGCGCATCTCCAGCCCGCCGACCAGCCATTCGTGTTTTTACGGCATCGATACCCCCGAAGAAGGCAAGCTGCTGGCCCACAAGATGACCGTGGACGAGATGGCCACCTATATCGGGGCCGACAGCCTGGCCTTCCTTACCATCGACGGCCTGTATCGGGCCATGGGCTGTCCCGACGGCCGCAACAACGAGGCGCCCCAGTTCTGCGACGCCTGCTTTACCGGCGACTATCCCATCGCCCTGACCGACCGCGACGCCCAAACCAACGAGGCCCCGCTGTTCGCGATCCGGGCGTGAGGCGCCGGTCCGCAGGTGTCGCTACCGGCCCGGCGGCGGCGGCCTGGAGTCCTTGCCGTCGTTCAGGAACAGCATGTTGCGCAGGAAGCCGGGGGCCAGCGCGGCCAGCGGGTTGACCGAGACCTCGGGCTCGTCGATGGTTCCCGAAAGGGCGTAGGTGGCGGCGAAGACCCCCTGGCCGGCACCACCGCTGAGCAGGTCTCCCAGCACCGGGATCATGCCGACGATGCGGTTGAGGCCGTAGAGGGGCACGATGGTTCCCTGAACCGCCAGGGTCTCGGCGGCGAGGTCGACCGCGCCCGAGAGGGTCAGGCCCAGCGCACCCCCGGCGGTCCGCAGGTTGTTCAGGGTGATCCGGTCCTGGTCGGCGGTGAAATCGCTGTCAAACCGGGAGAATCCCAGCCCCTGGCCCTGAAGCAGTTCGATCAGGCCGGTGACCGACAGGGCGTTGAGCACCCGGGCCAGCAGCGGCGCATCGACCACCCGGTAGGGGCCAATCTCCATCCGGCCGCTGACCGGATGAACCGGAAAGCCCGGCTCGCCCGCCGCGCTCAGGGTCAGCCGGCCGCCGCGGACGCTGCCGGTGAGGTCGAGGGCGCGCAGCAAGGCCCCGGCGTCGTCCGCGGTGACGGTCAGCCGGCGCTGGCTCCCTTCGGGCCGGTAATGCAGCGCCACGGCGCCGGAACCGTCACCGTCACCGGCGACCTGGGCGCTGAGGTCGGCGCTGTCCCATCCCAGGCCCCGGCTGTCAAGCTGTGCCCGGACGCCGGTCAGACCACGATGGTTGTCCGCGGTGATCAGACGGTCGAGCCGGATCGAGAGATCATAGGGTGGCCCGGACTCCGGTGGCTGGGTGTGCCGGGCAAGACGTTCGGCCCGCCGCCGCTGTTTCTCCTGCCCGTCGTCAGGTCCCTTCAGCATCGGCCGGGCGTCCAGGCCGGCGCCATGGACCGCGATGTCATAGCCGCCGCCGGCCCGGACCTTGATCTCGGCGGCAAGGTCGGTGGCACCCAACCGGAAGCTGCCGAGCGCCACCCGACCCACTCCGCCCCCGGCGGTCAGGTCGATGCTGCCGCCGGCCTTGAGCCCGGCGGCGTCAAGGTCGAGGCCGGTGAGCCGCACCGGCCTGCCGTTGTCGAACTCCACCACGAAGCGGGCTTTGCCGGCGGTTCCGGCGGGCTTGGTCCAGCCCAGCGGCGGCAGCGCCAGCCGGGCCGGCGCCAGGTCCAACTGGCCCCGGAGCGAGGTCCGTCTGGCGCGGTCCACCAGCAACTGGACATCGGCGACCGCGGCGCCGGCGGCATAGGGCGCCAGATGCAGGCCGCGCCCGGACAGATCGGCCTCGGTGATCTCGCCCCGGATCGCAACCCGGGTGCGGGGATCCGCGGCGTCGCGGAAGTTCTCGCGCCAGCCGACCGTGGCCGGTACGCCTTCCAGGCGGGCGGTGCCGGTGACATCCATACCGGTGCCGTCCAGCGCCAGCCTGAGGTCGCCGTCGCTGACGGTCAGGCCCCCGGCAATTCCCGCGACGGCCGCGCCGTGCAGGGTGGCCCTGGCTCCGATCTCGACATTTTCGATGTCGATGCTCTTTTTGAGCGGAAAATAGAAGTGAAGCCGGCAGCTCTGGGTACCCTCGGTCCGGGCCGGGTCGATGTCCACCCGATGGGCGTAGCGGAGCGGCGGCGTGTCCAGCACCTCCAGCGCCGAGCGGATCGAGCCGGACAGCGGCGCGTCGATGTCGATCCATTCCTGCGGGGTGTCGAGTTTGCTGATCACGATGGTTGTGTCACCGACCGCAAGGTCGCCCACATGGCCGCCGGTGGTGTGCAGGGTCAGCGAGCGGCCGTCGCTGGTGCCGCCGCCGGAAATGCCGACGATGGGCGGCAGCGTCTTGAAGTAACCGACGGTCAGGTCGCTGGCTTCGACGCCGCCGTTGAGGGTGGTGGCCAGGATGTCGTCGGGTGCCTCGGTGGGGGCCGAGCCCTCGACCCGCAACCAGCCCCTGTCGATCGTCCCGGCCGTGATGTTGGCGGTGATCCAGTCCCGGGCGTGTTTGCCCACCGAAACCGGCCACAACCGGGGCAGGCGGCCGGCCGGCACCGCTCCTGCTTCGACCCCGCCGGTAATGGCCAGCCGCGCGCCGGTGCGGATCACCGTGCCGTCGATGGCCACATGGGGGCCGCCGAAGTCCAGCGCCAGGGTGTTGAGGTCGAGACGGGCCGGGACCGGGTCCAGCGGCCGGTCGACCCTGGCCCGAAGGCTGATGGCGCGGATCGGCACCGGGTCGGGCAGCAGCGACGGCGGCAGCACCAGGGCGCCGGGGCCGGTGTCCAGCGCGAGCGTCAGCCCGACCGGCAGCCAGCCGGTATCCAGTGCCGCCTCGACGGTGCCGCCGATGGGAAAGGCCGCCGCGGCCAGGGGCGCGAGCCGGGGCGCGAGCCCGGCCAGCCGGGCCGGCTCCAGTCCGGCCAGATGCAGCGTCAGGGTGGCCCGGCCTCCGGCTTCGGCGCCGGCCGGGACAAGGGCGGCGTCGAGGGTGGCGGGTGTGGTCTGGTCCGGGTTGGGACCGGCGGCCAGTTCCAGATGCAGGGTGCCGGCGGGCGGGCCGGAAAGGCCGCTGGCCTCGCCCCGGGCGGTGACGGTGAGGACCGGGTCGTCCAGTTCCAGCCGGGCGCGCCTGAGCACCAGCCGGTTCCGGCCCGGGTCCAGGTCGGCTGCGAGCGCGAGGGCATGCACGTCCACCGACTCGGCCCGGACCATGGGCAGGTCCAGGGTGCCGCCCTCGGCCCCGAGCAGGGACAGGGTCAGGCGCCGCGGCGTCAGATCGTGGTCGAAGACCGCTTCGAGGCTGCCCGACAGCGCCAGATGAACGCCCGCCAGTTCGGGCCGCCCCGGAAAGGCCGGACTCAAGGCGGCGGGATCGAGGCCGGTAAAGCGCAGCGTCGCGGTGGTTCCGCCGCCGCCCGGGTCTTCGGCCGGGACCTGCCGGTCGAAGGCGTCGGCGTCCAACGTCGCGCTGCCGCCGGGCAGCCGCAGTTCCAGGTGCGCCACCGCGTGCAGGCCGTCGGCCCTGCGGCTTGCGGTCAGATCGGCGGTCGGTACCGACCACGTGACGCCGGCAATCTGGTCATCGACGGTCAGTGCGGCTCCGGTCACCGCCACCTCGGCCAGCGCGCCGAGCGGACCCGTCGGATCCGCCGGCCGGCGCAACGGTGCCAGCAGTGCCGCGGCCAAACCGCGCTCAGGGTTCCCGGAGGTTGCCGGACCGGTCCCCGGCACCGCCAGGGTGGCGCCGCCGCCGGGATGTCCGGGGCCGTTGAGGTCGAGCACCAGCCGGCCGTCGCCGGTCCGCTCCAGATGCAGGGTCGGCCGGACCACCACCACCCTGGCCAGCGCCAGCCGGCCCCCGATCAGCGCCGGAACCGAGAGGCCGACGCCCAGTTCGGGGACGGTGGCGACGGTCTCGCCATCGGCGGCGGCAATCCGGACGTCATGCAGGCGCAGCGCCAGCGGGTGCTCGAAGCCGTCCCAAACCACCACGGTTTCGCCCACCGTGGCCCGCAGGTCGCCGGCGCTTCTCACCGCATCGTCCAGCGCCTGGGCCAGGGTCGGGGTCAGCAGGGTGAGCGTGATCGGCCCGGAGGCCAGCCGCCACGCGGCAAGCCCGGTCAGCACGGCGAGGCCCGCCACCAGATAACCGAGGCCCCGGAGCAACAGCAGCGAGGTCCGGCCGATCATGGCATCTCCCTTTTGCCGTGGTGATGATTATGGTGAGCCGACGCCGTCCCTGTCCGGTGCCCGGAGGTTGTTCCCATGACGTCCCTGTTGTCCGGCCTGTTGTCTGGCCTGCTGTCGGGCCTTGCTCTGCCCGATCCCGCCGACGCCGCCATGGCCGCCCGCGGCCTGGAGGACTGGAACGCCGCGGCGGCGGCGGCCGGACCGGAGTTGCGGGCGTTCGCCACGGCGCTGGTCGGAACCCCCGAAGGCGACCGGCTGGTCCGCTCGGTGTGCGGCAACAGCCCGTATCTCGGCAACAGTCTGGTGCGCGACCCGGGCTTCGTGCGCCGGTTGCTCGCCGACGGCTTCGAGGCCACCCAGGCCGGGCTGCTGGCGGAGCTGCGCCGGGACTGTGCCCGGGAGGCCGACACCGGCCGGTTGATGACCGCTTTGCGCCGGGCCAAGCGGCGGGCGGCGCTGCTGATCGCGCTCGCCGACATCTCGGGCGCATGGCCGCTGGAGACGGTGACGGCGGCGCTCAGCGACCTCGCCGAGGTCGCGCTGGAACTCGCCACCGGGCATCTGCTGCGCCGTGCCGCCGCCGCCGGCCTGCTGCGTCTGCCGGACCTCGAACGGCCCATTTCGGGTTCCGGTCTGATCATTCTCGCCATGGGTAAATTCGGGGCGCGTGAACTCAACTATTCCAGCGATATCGACCTGATCGTGCTGTACGACGACGAAGTGGCCGCGGCGCCGCCCGACAGCCTGTCCCGCGTCTTCATTCGCTTTACCCGCGATCTGGTCCGCATTATGGACGAACGGACCCGGGACGGCTATGTCTTCCGCACCGATCTCAGGCTGCGCCCGGATCCGGGGGCGACGCCGCCGGCGGTTTCGATCACCGCCGCCGAAACCTATTACGCCAGCGTCGGCCAGAACTGGGAGCGGGCGGCGCTGATCAAGGCGCGGCCGGTGGCCTCGGACCCGGCGCCCGCGGCGCGGTTCCTGGAATTTCTCAAGCCGTTCATCTGGCGCCGCAATCTGGACTTCGCGGCGATCCAGGACATCCACTCGATCAAACGGCAGATTCAGGCGCACAAGGGCTACCGCCGGCCGGCGGTCAACGGCCATGACATCAAGCTCGGCCGGGGCGGTATCCGCGAGATCGAGTTCTTCGTTCAGACCCAGCAACTGATCTACGGCGGTCGCGAACCCGGGTTGCGCCGGCCGGCGACCTGTGCCGCCCTGGCTGCGCTGGTGGCCGCGGGCCGGGTGGCGTCCGGGGTGGCGGCCGGGCTGACCGCGGCCTATCGCTTTTTGCGTCGGGTCGAGCATCGCCTTCAGATGATCGACGACCGCCAGACCCATCAACTGCCCGGGACCGACGCCGAGGTGGCGAAGCTCGCGGTGTTCCTGGGTTACGACGACCCGGCGCGGTTTCGCGAGGCCCTGCTCGGCCATCTGGTGCGGGTCGAAGAGCACTATGCCGAGTTGTTCGAGGAGGCGCCGCCGCTGGCCGGGCCGGGCAATCTGGTGTTCACCGGCACCGACCCGGATCCCGGCACCGTCGACACCCTGCGCGGGCTGGGTTTCGAAAACCCGGCGGCCGTGATCGTCACGGTGGCGGGCTGGCACCGTGGCCGGTACCGGGCGATGCGGAGCGGCCGGGCGCGGGAGTTGCTGACCGAACTGACCCCGGCGCTGCTCCGGCAGCTTGGCCGGACCCGCCATCCCGACGAGGCGCTGGGCCGGTTCGACGACTTCCTGGGCCGGCTGCCCGCCGGGGTGCCGTTGTTCTCGCTGTTCCATGCCAATCGCTGGTTGCTCGAGATCATCGCCGAGGTGATGGGCACGGCGCCGCGGCTGGCCCAGTTGCTGGCGATCCATCCGGCGTTGCTCGATGCGGTGATGGCCCCGGACTTCTTTGACCCGCTGCCCGACACCGCGATTCTGGCCGAGAGCTACCGGGAGACCCTGGCCCAGGCCGGTCACTTCGAGGATGTCCTCAACCTGTCGCGGCGCTGGGTCCATGACCAGACCTTTCGGGCCGGCGTCCACATTTTGCGCACCATCACCGACGGTGACCGCTGCGGTCGGTTCCTCTCGGATGTCGCCGATCTGGCCCTGGCCGACCTGCTGGAGCGCGTGACCGAAGAGTTTTCGCGACTCCATGGCCGGATCGCCGGCGGCAGCGTCGCCATCATCGCCATGGGCAAGCTGGGCAGCGGCCAGATGACCATCGGTTCCGACCTGGACCTGATCCTGGTCTATCATGCTCCGCCCGACGGGACCCCGTCCGATGGCCCGAAGCCGCTGTCGCCCTCGGAATACGCCATCAAGCTGACCCAGCGGCTGATCCACGTCATCACCGCGCCGACCCCCGAGGGCCGGCTCTACGAGGTCGACATGCGGCTCCGGCCCTCGGGCCATGCCGGACCGGTGGCGGTCAGCCTGGAAGCCTTCACCCGCTATCAGCACCACGACGCCTGGACCTGGGAACACATGGCGCTGACCCGGGCGCGGCTGGTGGCGGGCTCGCCCTGGCTGTGCCGGCAACTGGCTCAGGTGATCCGCGAGGTGCTGACCCGACCGCGCGACCCGGTCCGGCTGGTCATGGATGTGGCCGACATGCGCCGGCGCATCCACAAGGAATTCGCGACCAAGAACCCGTGGGAGGTCAAATACGCCCGGGGCGGCTTCATCGATATCAATTTCATTGCCCAGTACCTGATGCTGCGCCATGGCCACGACCATCCCGAGGTTTTCAGTTCCAACACCGTGCGGGCGCTTCAGGGGCTGGCCGGGGCCGGGGTGCTGGATGCCGTCATCGCCGCGGACCTGATCGCCACCCACCGCACCTGGCGGCGCATCCAGGGCTTTTTGCGCCTGACCACCGGCGGCGGTTTCGAGCCCAACGACGCGCCGCTGGCGCTGCGCCTCGCCCTGGCCCGCTGCGTGTTTCCGGGACGGGAACCACTGGTTGATTTCCGGGAGGTGGACGCCCATGTGCGTGACATCGCGGCCCGGGCGTTCCAGTATCTTCAGATGTTCGTCGACGAGCCGGCCGAACGTGCCCGGCTGGCCCTGTCGCGCTCCGACTCCGCCAGGACAGATCTCTCAGGAACCGAGTCCCCAACAAAAGATTCCCCAACAAAAGATTCCCCAACAAAAGGACCGTGCCCATGACCGTCGAAGCAGGCCAGCCTGCGCCCGATTTTACCCTGCCCGCCGATGGCGGCGGCAGCGTGTCCCTGGCGGCGCTGCGGGGGCGCCCGGTGGTGCTGTATTTCTATCCCAAGGACGATACTCCGGGCTGTACCCGGGAAGCCTGCGCCTTTCGCGACCGGTTGCCGGAGTTTTCGGCGTTGGGGGCTGCGGTGATCGGGGTTTCCAAGGACCCGCCCAGGAGTCATGACCGGTTCAAGACCAAATACGCCCTGACCTTCCCGCTGGCTTCGGACGAGGAGGCGGCGGTGGCCAGGGAATACGGCATCTGGGTCGAAAAGAGCCGGTACGGCCGGACCTACATGGGCATGGACCGGACCACGGTTCTGATCGACGCCGAAGGTGTGGTGCGCACGGTCTGGCGCAAGGTCAAGGTCGACGGCCATGCCGAGGCGGTGCTGGCGGCGCTCAGGGCGCTGTAGCCGCCAGGTTGCCGCCGCCCGGCCGTTCCCGATTGTCCGGCTCCCGCCGCAGTACGGGCTTTGCTCCGGTGCCGGAATGACCTAGGTTCATCCCCATGCCCGGCCGCGTCCGGGCCGACCCGGCGCGCGGCGGCACGAGATGCGAAGAAAGGGGCGTCCATGAAGAACGCTGAAGGACAGGCACTGCTTTCGGCAGCCTTCCGGCATCTGACCTCGGTCACCAAACTCGATACCGCACTTGATCGCGTTCACAGTCTGGAGGACCTGACCAGGGTTTTCAATGCCTACCCGTGGGACGAGAAGGTGTTCTCGATTACCGACCAGAGCCGGATCTGCTGGGCGGTTCAGGTTTTGAAGGACGGGCCGACCCTGACCATTCGCCCGACCCGGCCCGATGTCCATGATCAGGTGGAGGTTTCGGGCGCGGCGTTCTGGAAGCAATTGATCTCGGTGCTTCAGGCCAAGCACCCGGGCTTCCGGGTCTCGGGGGCCGAGACCTTTCTTGAGCGGGTGCTGCACGATACCGGCATCGAGGAGCGGCTGCCCGAACTGGCGGCCTCGCGCCACGAAGACACCGCGCTGCGTGATCACCGCCGCCGCCTGCGCGAGATGCAGCGCCAGAAGAACGATGAGTTCCGGGAAACCAAGGCCGCCGACCATCGCTACATGTACTGGCTGTGGTATCAGTAAGCGCAGCGGGCGTCCAGGGTTTCAAGGGCCACCGGCCTTTGGTGGGGTCCGGGGGCAAAGCTCCCGGTCGGGGGGAAGGGGGCGAAGCCCCCAAGTTCCGCCCCGGCACCCGCGGGAGGCGGTGTGATGGCGTTTCAGGGGATGATCGGTGTGGCCGGACTGCTGGTTCTGGCCTGGCTGGCAGGCGAGGACCGCCGCCGGGTGAACTGGCGGACCGTTGCCGCCGGTCTTGCCCTGCAACTGGCGCTGGCGCTGCTGTTGTTGCTGGTTCCCGGGGTGTCCGCGGTGTTTCTGGTGCTTAACGATGGGGTCGACATCATCCAGAAGGCCACCGATGCCGGCACCGGTTTCGTCTTCGGCTATCTTGGCGGCGCGCCGTTGCCCTTTGCCGAAACCCGTCCCGGCGCTGCCTTCATTCTGGCCTTCAGGGCGCTGCCGCTGGTGCTGACCATCTCGGCCATCGCGGCTCTGCTGTTCCACTGGGGGATTTTGCAACGGATCGTCGCCGGCTTTGCCTGGGTGCTCCGCCGCAGCATGGGGGTCGGCGGGGCGCTCGGCTTTGCCGCCGCGGTGCATGTTTTCGTCGGCATGATCGAAGCGCCGCTGCTGATCCGCCCCTATTTATCGCGCCTGTCCCGGGGCGAGTTGTTCGCGGTGATGACCTGCGGCATGGCCGGCATCGCCGGGACCATGATGGCGCTCTACGCCGCCATTCTGGGTCCGGTGATTCCCGACGCCCTGGGCAATATCCTGATTGCGTCCCTGATCAGCACCCCGGCGGCCCTCGCCGTCGCCGCGCTGATGGTGCCGTTTACCCCGGATGACGGCGCCGACGGTGACCGCCGCACCTTTGACGACGGTCTGCGTTCGGCCAGCGCCCTCGACGCCATCGTCAAGGGGACCGGCGACGGGGTCGGCCTGCTGGTCAACATCATCGCGATGCTGCTGGTGCTGGTGGCGCTGGTGACGCTGGTGAACATGGCGCTCGGCCGCCTTCCCGACTTCGGCGCCGGTCCGGTGACGCTGCAAGGGATGCTGGGAGCGGGGTTCGCGCCGGTGATGTGGGCCATCGGCATGCCCTGGGGCGATGCCGTGGTCGCAGGCCAGTTGATGGGCAGCAAGACCGTGCTCAACGAGTTCGTCGCCTATCTCGATCTGGCGGCACTGCCCGAAGGCGCGCTGTCCGGCCATTCGCGCCTGATCGTGACCTACGCCCTGTGCGGCTTCGCCAATTTCGGCAGCCTGGGCATCATGATCGGCGGCCTGGGGGCCATGGCGCCGGAGCGCCGGCACGAGGTCGTCCAGTTGGGCGGCAAGTCGATTGTGGCCGGAACCATCGCCACCTGCCTGAGCGGCGCGGTGGTCGGGATGCTGGTGATGCCGTGACCGAAAACATCACGGGTTCAAAGGGCCGACCGGTCCTTTGCGGGTGTGGGCAGAGCCCACAAAACCGGACGTTCGGCCCCGGTCTTATTTCGGAGGGCGTGGCGGGTTGGTAACCAGAGCGAACTCGCCCCGCAACGCCGCTTCGACCAGGGCCAGGCTGTTGTTGCCGTAGCGTTGCAACGCCGCCGGGGGCACGACACGGGCGAAGTCGGCCATGGCCTTCCGGGTTTTCGGCCCCATCAGGCCGTTGAGCGGCCCGTCAAAATATCCCAGAGTCATCAGGGCCTGTTGCAGACGCAGGGCCTGCCCGTCTTCGTGGGCCGGTGCGGCGCCGGGACTCTCCGTCGGCTTGGTGCGGGGCAGCACCGCGGGCGCCGCGTCTTCGGCGGGGTGGGGTGCGGGTTGTCCGGTGGCGACCGGCGTCGGTGGCTTTGCCGGCGCCGCCACCGGCTTTGCCGGCTGAACCGCCACCGGCTTTGCCGCCACCGCCGGCGGCGGCGCTGTCGACGCGGGTAAAATCGTGGGGAGCGGCGCCGGCGGAACCGGCGGCAGCGCCAGCGGCGCGGCCACCGTGGTCCCGGCCGGCGTTCCCGTTTGAACGTCCCCAAAGGCGGGGGGAGCGGCTCTGGAGGTTGTCCCGGGGGTTGGTGCGGAATGGGATGGCAACAGCCTGGGGGACTCGAGGGTCAGGATGATCATCGCGCAACCGGCCAGGGTCAGCACCCCATACCAAGCCACATTCTTAATGGGAAATGCGGCGTACCGCAGTCCGGCCCACTGCCTGAAGGGCGTGGTCCATCGCCCCAGGGGCGTGGCCCACTCTCGGAAACCGGTAAGGCGCCGGTAGGTTCTCTTCAGATTGAACCGCGAGGGCTGGCCATCCGGGAGTAATTGCGTCACGCCATCGGCGCCGATGGCGGCCGGTTTGCCCAAGGTGGTCGCAATATCCGAAACGAAATGGCATACTACATAATATTTCAGGATGTGGGTCTGCAAGCTTGTGATATCCACATAATAGTATGAGACGTCGAAGCCGGGAATATTAATCTGATAGGTTGTGTCAGTCGAAATAGTACCCCATTCATATTTTTGGATTTCATTGATTGCACTGACGAATAACGATCTCCGGTCAATGGCTTCGTAAAATGCCTTGGAATCCTGATCTATTTCTTCCCGGCTGGTGCATTGCAGCGCGTTCTTAGGGGCAATCAGGCTTGGCTCAACCACTTCAAGGTGGCGCTTTTCGATGGAAATCTTAAATTCGATGCCAAGGACCAGATTATCAGGATTCGGGTTCATGAGGACGTACCTTTAATGGTCGTGGCGTTTGCGATCGTCTTTCGATAAGGTTCCCGCTCCGGTACCAACTGCCCGCCCATCGGCGGTTCCATCTCCACCCGTGTTGACCGCGCGACCACTCCAAAAATAACCGGGCAACCGGTGGTACGAGCGGTCACGGGCCAGCTTGCCGGCGGCCGGGAGATCATACCGGGGTCGCCGAATCTGAACAATCGTTTCCCGGCGGTACTCTACCAAAGTGCCGGCGTCGTGGCCGCTGCGCAATTCGGGGCCGGCCTTTTGTTGGTATTTTGTGAAATGGCCGCTCGCCCCATTCCAAGAAAAGCATTGCTTACGCGATTGCCATAAAACAATAACATCATGTCCCGGAATGACCGATATGATCGGTCACCCGCCCGCATCGTCTAATGAATATTGGTCGATTTTGACCATTGTTGGGGGCCTTGCCCCTTGACCCCCACCAGGGCCGTGACGGCCCTGGACCCGCATGACGTCATGGGTTCCAAGGGCCACCGCCCTTGGTGGGTCCAGGGCAACGCCCTGGTCTGGGGTCCGGGGGCAACGCCCCCATGGATCATTCCCAAGGTTCATCGGTGTTATTCGGGTCTCCAGCGCAACACCGGCCGCCGCGCGGCAAGGGTCTCGTCGAGGCGGCGGCGCGGGGTCAGGCGCGGCGCCGCCTGGAACCACGCCACGTCGCCGGCCTTGGCCCGGTCGGCAAGCCCGCTCATGGTGGTGATGAATTGATCAAGGGTGGCCTTGCTCTCGCTTTCGGTGGGCTCGATCAGCATGGCGCCGTGGACGACCAGCGGGAAGTAGACCGTCATGGGATGGAATCCCTCGTCGATCAACGCCTTGGCGATGTCGAGGGTGGTAACCCCGGTGCCCTTCAGGCTGCGGTCGTCGAACAGCGCCTCGTGCATGCACGGCCCCGGGAACGGCGCGTTGAACCGGTCCTTCAACCGCGCCAGCAGATAGTTGGCGCTGAGCACGGCGTCACCCGACGCCTGGTGCAGGCCGTCGGCGCCGTGGCTCAGGGTATAGGCCAGCGCCCGCACGAACACGCCGACCTGACCGTGGAACGCCTTCATCCGGCCGTAGGCCAGGGCGGTGCCGTCGTCTTCGTCCTGGGTTTCGGCCAGCCGCAGACCGTCATCGTTATGGACCACCAGGGGCAGCGGCACGAACGGCGCCAGGGCCGCGGCGAAGACCACCGGTCCGCTGCCCGGCCCGCCGCCGCCATGGGGGGTGGAAAAGGTCTTGTGCAGATTGATGTGCATGGCATCGACGCCGAGATCCGCCGGGCGGATGCGACCGACGATGGCGTTGAAGTTGGCGCCGTCGCAATAGAGGAAGGCACCGGCGTCATGGACCGCCTGGGCGATGGCGAGCATGTCGCGTTCGAACAGGCCGCAGGTGTTGGGGTTGGTCAGCATCAGGGCCGCGACATCGAAGCCGAGCCGGGCCTTGAGCGCCTCGACATCGACCCGGCCCTCGGCCGTGGCCGGAATGGTGTCGACGGTGAAACCCAGCGCCGCCGCCGTGGCCGGATTGGTGCCGTGGGCGGATTCCGGTACCAGGACCCGCAGCCGCCTCGGCCCGCCCCGATGGTCGTGGGCGGCCCGGATGGCCATCAGGCCGCACATTTCGCCGTGGGCGCCGGCCGCCGGGGTCATGGCCACCGCCGCCATGCCGGTCAGCGCCTTCAGCCAGCCGGCCAGCAGGTCGATCACCGAGAGCGCCCCCTGGATGGTGGCGACCGGCTGCAACGGATGCAGATCGGCAAAACCCGGCAGCCGCGCCAACCGTTCCCCCAGCCTCGGGTTATGCTTCATGGTGCAGGAGCCGAGGGGGTAGAAGCCGGCATCGATGGCAAAGTTCTTTTGCGAAAGCCGGGTGTAGTGGCGGACCACCTCGGGTTCGCTCAGACCGGGCAGGCCGACCCGGGCGCGCGGCGCCACCCGTCCCAGCCGGGTCTGGGCGGTAGGCGGGGCGGGCAGATCGACGCCGCTCTGGCCCGGGGCGTCGCGTTCGAAGATCAGCGGCTCTTCCATTTCCAGGCCGCGGTGGCCGGAGATCGTGGTCATGTCACAGCAACTCCGCGAAGGCCCGGCAAAGGGCGTCCATGTCGGCTTCGGTGGTACATTCGGTGCAGGCGACCAGCAGCAGGTCGGACATGCCGTCGGCCTCGGGGAACAGCCGGACCGCCGGTACCCCGCCCAGAATGCCGCGCCGGGCCAGCTTGTTGACCAGTTTGCTGGCCCGCCGGGGCAGGCGCAGGGTGAATTCGTTGAAGAATCCGTCGTTGAGAACCCGCACGCCGTCGAGATCGCCGAGCTTGCCGGCAAGCTGGACCGCTTTGGCGTGGTTCAACCGGGCGAGCGCGGTAAAGCCGGCCTCTCCCAGCAGCGACAGGTGGATGGTGAAGGCCAGGGCGCACAGGCCGGCGTTGGTGCAGATGTTGCTGGTGGCCTTTTCCCGGCGGATGTGCTGCTCCCGGGTGGACAGGGTCAGCACCCAGCCCCGGCGGCCGTCGGCATCGACGGTCTGACCGACCAGCCGGCCCGGCATCTGGCGGAGATATTTCTCCCGCGCCGCGAACAGGCCGAGATGGGGACCGCCAAAGGACAGGGGATTGCCCAGCGACTGGCCTTCGGCGGCGACGATGTCGGCGCCCATGGCGCCGGGCGGGGTCAGCAGCCCCAGCGACATGACCTCGGTCACGACCGCCACCAGCAGCGCGCCCTTGGCCTGACAGGCGGCGGCCAGCGGCGCCAGATCGTGGAGGTGGCCGAAGACATCGGGAGTCTGCACCACCACGCACGAGGTGGCGTCGTCGATGCTGTCGATCAGGCTTTCCCGGCCGCGCGGATCCGGGTGTCGCGCCACCACCTCGAAGCCGGTGAAGCGGCCGAGGGTGGCGGTGGTGTCGCGGTAATGGGGGTGGAGGTTGCCGGCCAGCACCGCGCGCCGCCGCCGCGTCACCCGGTTGGCCATCATCACGGCCTCGGCGCAGGCGGTGGCGCCGTCGTACATGGAGGCGTTGGCGACATCGAGACCGGCCAGCAGCGCCACCTGGGTCTGGAACTCGAACAGGGACTGGAGCGTGCCCTGGCTGACCTCGGGCTGATAGGGGGTGTAGGAGGTGAGGAACTCGCCGCGCTGGATCAGGTGATCCACGGTCGCCGGGATGTGATGGCGGTAGGCACCGCCGCCGAGGAAACACGGGACGCTGCCGGCCGGCAGGTTCCGCGCCGCCAGCGCCGAAAGCGCCCGCTCGACCTCCAGTTCGCCCTGGTGGCCGGGCAGGCCGGGAATCGGTCCGGGCAACAGCGCCGCCGCCGGCGCATCGGCATAAAGCTCGGCCACCGACGCCACCCCGATCTCGGCCAGCATGGCCCGGCGGTCGGCCTCGGTCAGGGGCAGATAACGCATCAGGCCAGATCCTCCAGATGCGACTGATAGGCCGTTTCGTCCATCAGCGCCTCAAGCTGGGCCGGATCGGCGATGGTGAGTCTGAAAAACCAGCCGTCGCCCTGCGGGTCGGTATTGACCCGTGCCGGCTCCTCGATCAGCGCCTGGTTGACCGCGATCACCTCGCCGTCCACCGGGGCGTAGACCTCGCTGGCGGCCTTGACCGACTCCACCACTGCGGCTTCGCCGCCCTGGACCACCTCGCGGCCAATCTCGGGCAGCTCCACGAAGACGATGTCGCCCAGCGCGTGCTGGGCGTGGTTGGTGATGCCGACGGTGCCGACCTCGCCCTCGACTCTGATCCACTCGTGGTCTTTGGTGAACTTGATCAGGCTCATGCCGTTTTCCTCCCGGGGGGGAATGGTGGAACCGTCCCCGGCCGGGGACGGTCAGGGACGGCGGTGCCGGTGGACGCCGTCAGCCGCGGTAATAGTTCTGCCGCACGAAGGGCAGGGTGACGACCCGGGCGGGCAGCGGCTTGCCGCGGACCACCAGGGTTACGGGGGTGTCCGGGGTGGCGCCGGCGCTTGCCACATAGCCCATGGCGATCGGGCCGCCGACGGTCGGGCCGAAGCCGCCGCTGGTGACGTGGCCGAGCGGCCGGCCGCCGCCGTCGACGATCCCGGTGCCCTCCCGGGCGGGCGCCCGGCCATCGGGGCGCAGCCCGACCCGGCGCCGGGTCGGGCCATGGTCCAGGTGGTCGCGGATGGTGGCAAAGCCGGGAAAGCCGCCTTCGGACCGGCGGCGCCTGCCCAGCGTCCAACTCAGACCGGCCTCGACCGGGGTGGTGGTCCGGTCGATGTCGTGGCCATAGAGGCACAGTCCGGCCTCGAGCCGCAACGAGTCCCGGGCGCCGAGCCCGATGGGCGCGACCTCGGGTTCGGCCAGCAGCAGGCGGGCCACGGTTTCGGCCCGATCGTCGGCCACCGAGATTTCGTAGCCGTCCTCGCCGGTATAGCCCGAGCGGGTGAGTAGCACCGGAATGCCGCGCAGCCGGGCCTCGGCATAGCTCATGAACGGCATCGCCGCGGCTGCGGGCACGAACCGCGCCAGCACCGCCGCCGCCGCCGGTCCCTGGAGGGCCAGCAGCGCCCGGTCGGCCAGCACCTCGATGGCCACGCGGTCGCCGAGCCGCTCTTGCAGATGGGCGAGATCGGCGTGTTTGCAGGCGGCGTTGACCACCACGAACAGGTGATCACCGGCATTGGTGACCATCAGGTCGTCAAGGATGCCGCCGCCGTCGTTCAGCAGCAGGGTATAGCGCATCCGCCCCGGCGCCAGACCCAGCAGGTCGCCCGGCACCAGGGTTTCCAGGGCCGCCGCGGCGGCAGCGGCGTCGGCGGCGCGGCCGCAGAGCCGCAACTGGCCCATGTGCGAGACGTCGAACAGCCCGGCCTGGCTGCGGGTGTGCAGATGTTCCTTGAGGATGCCGGTGGGGTACTGCACCGGCATGTCATAGCCCGCGAACGGGACCAGCCTTGCCCCAAGCTCCCGGTGCAGGGCGTCGAGCGGAGTCCGAGCCAGGGCAGGCTCGACGAGGGTATCCGGCGTTTCGCTCACAAGCGGTTCTCCTGCGGTGCGACGATGGTTGCGCGCCGTTGCCGCGGCACGATCCTGCCCCCTCTGTCGCCGGACCTGAGAGATTCACCGTTGCCCGTCATCGGTGGACCTCCGGCGGAAGCCACAGAGCCAGGGCGTCGGTTTTCGCCTTCGGTGAGGCGGTCCCGGGGGCGCCTGCCCCGGAACCGCCTGCTTTCCAGAGTGCTTCTCCCCGCGGTCCTTTTGCCTGAGAGTTTGTGGGGCGTTTGCTCCTTCGGCGCCGCCGGACCAGGGTCCGCCGGTCTCTCCCGCCAGGGATCGTCAGCATGCCGGGGCGAGCGTAGCGCCTCGGCCCGGAAAGTCAATCGGGCCTTTTGACGCCGGAACCTTCGACCCTCGGCCGGTCGTCGCCCTGGTGCTCAAGGCAGTAGGTCAGCGTCTGCGGGTCGGCGCCGGGAATCGCCCCGGCCGGGGGCACCGGCGGCGGGGGGGTGTCGCAGCGGTCGTGCTGAAGGCAGTCGATCACCTGCTGCTGGGACGGCAATTCGTGTTCGGCCTGCCAGGCCCGGACCCGGTCGAGCAGGGGCCGGCACTCCCCGGCGGCCGGCGGACACCAGATGCCGTGTCCGGTGTTGCGGCAGACCAGGGTGGCGCCGGTGTCGCGGTCGGTGCGGATCACTGTGGTCGGATCGCCGAGCTGGACCGAATAACGGTAGTCGGCACCCCGGACCGGCGGCCCGAAGGACGGCGCCAGCAGCGCCAGCAGGACGATAAACGGGGCCACGCGCATGGGTCGGAGCCTTGACCTTGAGTCGGAGCCTGGACCTTGACCGGCCGGGGGCGCCGGGACCGCACCCTCGCAGCGGGTTGTCACCTCATTCTGAAGACCAGTTTTTTCGCCGCGGCGAAGTTGAAGAACATGCCGACCACCGAACCGGCGGCAACGCCCAGCACCGGATGCGCCGCGACCAGCGGGTCGTAGGCGATCAGGGCGGCATAGGTGCCGTAATTGAGCAGGCCGCCGAAGCTGTTGGCCGCCACGAACTTGGCCCATTGGCGCCACAGCGTGCCGTCATGCTGGCCGCGGAAGGTGAAATTGCGGTTGAGCGTCCAGGTGGTGGTCGCCGCGCTCAGGAACGACAGGGCGCGGGCGCCGTAACGTCCGAGCCCGGTGGTGGCCAGCAGCAAATAGAGCACCGCGACATCGACGATGAAGCCGACGATGCCGACCATGCCGAACTTGCCGAACTGAAGCACCAGCCGGCCGAGCCGGGTCTGCGACAGGTAGCTGATCACGGTCGGGATCAGGGGTGACGGCAGGGTGGCGGTCGAGGACGGTTCGGTCATGGCGATGGGGCGGTTCGAACTCGGTGGGGTGACGGGGCGCGCTTCCGGTTTTACGGGAAGCTCCCGGCGATTGCTACGGTTCCGTTTCGGCGGGGTGTCCGGGGTGGTGAAGGCCGGCGTTGGTTTTCGATTGGCGCCGGCACCGGCGACCGGCTATCACTGGGACGCTCCCGGCAACGGGTCAAAGGCACCCGGCGTCCCGGCTCCATGATCGACGCACCATGATCGACCTCAGACCCCTGTTTTCCCGCCTGATCGTGCCGGCGCTGCTGGTTGTTGCGGTGGCGCTGGTTTACGCCCGCGCCTTTTCTTACCCGACCTTCAATCCCGAGCATGCGTTTCACTACATGCTGAATGCCGGGATGACCGGGCGCGAATGGCTGCTCCATTACCTGACCGTGGGCGACCTGTTCTACCGGCCGACCATCTATTTCACGTACTTTCAGGTCGTGACCGGGCTGGTGGGCTGGCACGACATTTATGGTTTCAAGCTGATCGGGCTCGGGCTGCTGGTGCTGCTCGGGCTTGCGGTGTATCGGCTGGGGCTGGTGCTGTGGGTCGGTGACAGGCTGGCGGCCGGGCTGGCGGCGCTGGTGGTGGTGGTTCACCCGATCATGTTCGTCAGCGTCTACGAGACCACCGGTTTCGATCTGCTCTATCAGTTGCTGATCCTCGCCCTCGTCTCTCTGTTCCTCAGCCCGGTCCTGACCGGCGGCCGGCGCTGGTGGTTTGCCGGCCTGTGCCTCGGGCTCTATCTGGTGGCGCTGACCACCAAGGAACAGGTGGTGGCGTTGCCCGCTTTCCTGGCGCTGGCCCTGATGGTGGAGCGGCGGGACGGCCCGGTCCCGGCGCGCCGGCTGGTGCTGGCCGGCACGGCGGCGCTGACAGTCGTCTATATCCTGTTCAACCTGCCGCGCCTGGGCTATGTCGACAGCGGCGAATATCGGACCGGGGTCAATTACGCCGAGATTCTCGGCAATATCGCCTCGGGGCCGCTGTGGCTGGCCCATCTGTTCGTCAGGGACAGCGGGAGCTGGCCTTGGATGACCGTTCAGAACACTTGGCCGAACACGCTTTACGGCCTGGCGGTGCTCGGTCTGACCGGCTGGTACGCGGTGCGGGTGTTCCGCGCGGAAGATCGGAAGGACTGGCGCCGGGTGCTGATCGCCGCTGCCTTCGTCGCCTGTTTCATCGCGGTTCCGATCTATTCGGGCGGCCGGCCCTGGCACTACGCGCTGCCGCTGGCCGGCTTTGCCCTGATCCAGGGCCGGGCGACCGCGACCGCGATCCGGTGGCTGGCCCGCGGTGACCGGCGCCGGCTGCTGGCCGTCGCCGCGCTGGCGGCGGCGCTGCCCGTGGCGCTGTCGGTCGCCAGTTTTTCCCGGGAGATGGACGCGCGGCTGCCCCTGTTCCGTATCAATACCGAGGCCATGCTTCACCCGCCGGTGGCGCCTGAGGCCATGCCCCACGGGGCCACCGTACTTTACGCCACCGGGGTAAACTCGTGGATGTACGGCCTCGGCCGGCTGTTCCGCTTCGCCTATCTCGACCCGACCCTTAACGAGATGATCGTGCCGACGCTGGAGGCGTTGACCCCGGAGCAGGGCCGGGCGTGGCTGGCCGCGCCCCACGCCTGGTACTTCGTTTACGATCCCGATCATCTGCCGGCCTGGAGCGATCACAGCGCCGGGCTGCGGGCGAGTCTGGCCGGCCGGTAACCGTCGCCCTCCCCGGCGGGACCCCGGCCGGGCGCAAACGGCGGCCGGTCTTCAAGGCCGCGTAGCAGGCCACCGTGTGTCACAGGATGCGGTTAATACCTCGCTCCCACTGTTCGACGGTGGCGCTGGAAACCCCAAGTGCCGCCGCGGCCGCCCGCTGCGACAGCCCCATGGTCTGGCGCCACGCCCTCAGGTCATCCGCGGTCATCGCCGCGGTCATATCCGCCTTCTGTGCCACCCCTTGTCTCGACATCGGACATCCCTTATCCTGGGTCTCGGAGTGGGGGGGGCGGGTGGTGACCCGCCCCCCGGCTCCTAAGCCTCGGCCTTGATGGTCAGTTTGAAACGACCGACCCCAAGTTCGAGGAGAAGGAGGAAGGCTTTTGCCCGTGTGATCAACTCAATCTTGATCTTCATGGCTTTTCCTCCTGTGGCGGAGGGGCGGGCCGTCCCCGCCCCCTGACCACGGGAAGAGGTGCATCAGACGTCATCGGGTAGGCCAATCGAAAATCGCATGTTCCTGCATGTTTTTTCTCCCGCCACGGCTATTCGTAGCGGGCTTTTTTATGTTCGGTAGAGAGCGTCCCGCAATACCTCGCCCGGCGCCGCGCACCAGCCATAAATTACCAGTAATAATTGAAATCTGTGGTTTGTCCAAGTCCCGGAGTGGGATAAGGCCGCCGGTCCGGCCGGTTCCGGTCGGGCTTGCGCCGCCGGCCCTGGCTGGTATGATGATGCCCCGACGGACGGGCAGCACCGGGTCCGACGCAGAGGCGTGGCGGAGAGGCGATGGTCAGGACCCTTCTGCTGTTTGAGGCTCTGGCGATCTTCGGGGCCGGACCGCTGCTGGTGCTGACCGTTAAGGAGCGGCTGGTTTTCGCACTGCTGCTCTGGGCGGGGGCGCTGGTCGCTTGGCGCCTGACCCGTACCGAACCCCTGCCGGTATTGGGCCGGGACGCGCTCGGCCGGGAGTTGCGGGGGCTTGGTCTGCGCTTTGCGGTGGTGGCGCTGGCCCTTGGGATTGCCACTTGGCAGTTCCTGCCTGAGTCGTTCCTGTCCTTTCCTCGGGACCGTCCGTGGTTATGGCTGGCGGTGATGGCCGGCTATCCGCTGCTGTCCGCCTGGCCCCAAGAGATGTTGTATCGCCGCTTCGCCCTGGTCCGCTATGCGCCGCTGGTCGGCTCCGGCGGCGGTTTCGTCCTCGCCTCGGGCTTTGCCTTCGGTTACGCCCATATCATCTTCCTCAATCCGGTGGCGGTGGCGCTGAGCACCGCCGGGGGCCTGCTGTTTGCCGCCGGTTACGCCCGCCATCGCTCGCTGGCGCTGGTGTGGCTGGAGCACGCCCTTTATGGCTGCCTGATTTTCACCATCGGTCTCGGGCGTTTCTTCTTCACCGGGGCGGTGTGGCATGGCTAGCCCGGGCGGCGTTGCCCCGGGCGGCGTTGCCCCGGGCGGCGTTGCCCCGGGCGACGTGGCGCGGTAAAAGCCCGGGATCCGCAAGCATCAGGAACCGCGTCCCCATGACCGCACCGTCGCCCCGCCCGGGGATTCTCGAGATTGCCCCCTATGTCGGCGGCGAAGCCCAGGCCGAGGGGGTCCGGCGGCTGATCCGGCTGGCCTCCAACGAAGGCGCGCTCGGTCCCAGCCCCCGGGCCGCCGCCGCTTATCGCGCCCTGGGCGACGACTTGCACCGCTATCCCGACGGCGGCTCGGCGGCGCTGACCCTGGCCCTGGCCCGACGTCTGGATGTCGACCCCCGGCAGATCGTTTGCGGCGCCGGCTCCGACGAGTTGCTGGCCTTGCTTGCCCGCAGCTACGCCGGCCCGGGCGACGAGGTGCTGTATTCGGCCCACGGCTTCCTGATGTATCCCATCGCCGCCCGTGCGGTCGGTGCCACCCCGGTGACGGCGGCCGAAACCAACCTGACCGCCGATGTGGACGCCCTGCTGGCGGCGCTGACCCCCCGAACCCGCATCCTGTTCCTGGCCAACCCCAACAACCCCACCGGCAGTTACCTGCCGGCGGCCGAACTGCGTCGCCTGCATGCCGGACTGCCCGGCCATGTGCTGCTGGTGATCGACGCCGCTTACGCCGAGTTCGTCACCGCCGCCGATTACAGCGCCGGGGTCGAACTGGTTCAGGCCGCCGACAACGTGGTGATGACCCGGACCTTCTCCAAGATTTACGCGCTGGCGGCGCTGCGGCTGGGCTGGTGCCTCGCCCCGCCGGCGGTGGCCGGGGTGCTGCACCGGGTCCGCGGCCCGTTCAACGTCGGTGCCGCGGCCCAGGCGGCGGGGCTCGCGGCGCTGGACGACCAGGCGTTCGTCGAGACCGCCCGGCGTCACAACCAGGAGTGCGGGGACTGGTTCGGGGACCGCCTCCGGGCACTCGGCCTGCGGGTTTTCCCCAGCGCCGGCAACTTCGTGCTGGTGGACTTTTCGCCCTGGGGCGAGGCGGAGGCGATCCGTCTGGCCCTCAGGGACCGCGGCATCCTGGTCCGGCAGATGGGGGTCTATCGGCTGCCGCACTGCCTGCGGATCACCATCGGCCGGCGGGACGAGATGGAAGAGGTGGTGCTGGCTTTGGCGGAGATCAGGCGGTAGGCATCGGCGGCAGTCATCGCGACGTGCCCGGCGCTCCCTCCGGTGCCGGGACGGTCCCGTCCGGCCCGGTTCGGACCAGGATGGAATCGTTGGCGCAGGTGGCATTGCGCCCGAAATAGTCGGTATACTTGGTGTCGACCAGATAGCATCCGGGATGGGCGGCGAGAAAACGACGGAGATCCTCGCGTTTCACGTCGGTATCCTCGATCACCAGATAGTCGCCCGGCTCCAGGCTCTGGTGAAAATGGTGAAGGACCGCTTCGACATTGACATGGGCGTCTTCCACCACCAGCCAGGGGTGGGGCGCCCGGGCGAACGTGACCGCGCCGCCGAACAGCGCGGCCGGGTCCTGGCAGTCGCCCTGGTGGAAGGTGACGCCGGGATGCTCCAATCCGGCCGCGACGAGATCCACCGAATGGACATGGCCGGCGATGCCCAGCGTCGCCAGATGATCGGCCAACCACACGGCGCTGGCGCCGGTACCCGAGCCCAGCTCGATCACGGTCCGCGGCCTCACTTCATCGATCAACATCGGGTAGATCGCGAAATCGAACACCGTCTTCATCAGCGGCAGCCCGCGCCAGCGCAGAAGAGCGGGGGCGCCCTGGCAGGTCAGGAATATCTCGCTGCCGAACTCGCTGCCGTAATGCGGGTGATAATGGCGGCGCGAGGCTTCGCGCCGGGCAAAGGTGACGTAACGCCCCTGAGTCCAGCGGTCCAGGAACAGCCGCAGGCGCAACAGATCCCATTCCAGCGCCCGGCCATGGTCGGGGGCCAGCGCCGCCGCCTCGCGCACGCCGGCTTCCCACGAGCGGTCCTGATCGAACTCGGTCAACCGGGTCAGGAGGCGGGCGAACCACTTGTCGAAGATCGTGAAGATGCCGCTCTGCTCGGTTTCGATCTTGGTCCGCAGCCAGACCGCAAAGGCCATGGTCGACGCCTTCAGGGCATCACCGGAGATCAGCGGGACGGGCGGTTCGGTCATGGGCGGGCTTCCGCAAAGGGCAGGGCACAGGGTTGCCGCCCTCTATAAGCCCAAGTCGCCGTGATAGAAAGAACCTGTCCGTCACCCGCATCTTCCGCACCCCAGGAAAGGACCGGCAGCCCGATGACCCCTCTCTTTGCCCCATCCTCCGCCCCGGCCATTGCGCTGGCCGACCCGGTGCCGTGGTTCAGTGCCCGGACCGTCACCGGCGAAACCGTGGACCTGCATGTGGATGCCGGCCGTTGGGTGGTGCTGTGCTTCCTCGGGTCGCTGGCCGGGCCGCGGGCGGCGGCCGAACTGGCGGGGGTTCTGAGCGGCGCCGCCCGGTTCCATGAGGACCACTGCGTGTTTTACGGCGTGCTGTCCGAACCCCCTCCCGATGTCGGGGTGCTGGCCCGGATCAGCGGGCCGCACATGGCGTTCCTGGCCGACTATGACCGGGCGGTGGCCGCGGCCTTCGGCGCCGTGGACGCGCCGCGCACGGTGGTCCTGGACCCGCTGTTGCGGGCGGTGGCGAATATCGGCTTCGACCATCCCGATGGCCACGGGGCGATGCTGCGGGGCCTGTTGGAAAGCCTGCCGCCGCCCGGCGAATCCGCCGGGGTGCCGCTGCCGGCGCCGGTGTTGATGGTGCCGCGGGTCCTCGATTTCGCCCTCTGCGATGCGCTGGTCGAGGTCTTCGAACGCTGCGGCGGCGAGGAGTCGGGTTTTCTGTTGGACCGGGACGGCAAGACCGCCACCGTGATCGATTACGGCCTGAAGCGGCGCCAGGACGTGCCGCTGGTCAACGACGAGGCCCGGGCGCTGGTCCGCGACCGCATCGTCCGCCGCCTGCTGCCGGCCATCGAACGCTTTTTCCAGTTCCGCGCCACCCGGATGGACCGCTACCGCCTGTGCCGGTACGACTCGGAGAGCGGCGGTCACTTCTTCCGCCACCGGGACAACCTCAATGCCGGTGCCCGCCATCGCCGTTTTGCGCTGTCGATCAACCTCAACAAGAATTTCGAAGGCGGAGAGCTGCGTTTTCCCGAGTTCGGACCCACCCTCTACCGGCCGCCCATCGGCGCTGCCGCGGTGTTCTCGTGCGGCATGCTCCACGAGGTCCGGCGGGTCACGCGCGGCCGGCGCCACGCCTTCGTCGCCTTTTTCTACGATGAAGCCGACGCCGCCCTGCGCGAGGCGATGAACGCCAACCTGAAGGACGGCGAGGCCCAGTATGTGGGCGGCCGCGACCGGCTGTTCCCGGTGGAAAGCTCGCCCTGAGTGCCGGCCGGATTGCCGGCGGCGGTTTCGCCATCCGCGGCCCGAGCCCCGCGCCGGCTGCAATGCAGATGGCGGACCGGGTGCAGTATTTCCGTCATGGTTGGCGGTAAGCGCAATTCCTGTCACCGGAGCCGGTCCCGGCCGCAACAAGTTCAAAAATCGTCCGGGCCGGGACGCAAGAATCGATGCGGCTGGTTTTTGCTGTGGCGCAACATAGACCATGCCGTGACCTGATCCCGGCATGGTCTCGCCGGACCTGACCGCCAAGACCTCTTGAATGCGTCTCTGACCGGCGCTACACCTTGGCCATTGATGGGGGGCGATGATTGGGACCGGGGCCTTCGCCTGCGGATTTCCGACGCCAAAATCCAGGAACCCGCCCGTCGTGCCGGAACAGCAAAGGGAGGGGCATTTGGCCACGTCCAGGAAACCCGCGGCGGCATCCGCCGAGGCCGCCGGCGGTGACGCCCCGGTGGCGGAGATGCTGGGGTATTACCGCGACATGCTGCTGATCCGCCGCTTCGAGGAAAAGGCCGGACAGATGTACGGCATGGGTCTGATCGGCGGCTTCTGTCACCTCTATATCGGTCAGGAAGCGGTGGTGGTCGGGGTGCAGGCGGCGCTGAAACCGGGAGATTCGGTGATCACCAGCTACCGCGATCACGGCCACATGATCGCCTGCGGCATGGACGGCAAGGGCGTGATGGCGGAACTGACCGGCCGGCGCGGCGGTTATTCCAAGGGCAAGGGCGGCTCGATGCACATGTTCAGCCGCGAAAAGAATTTCTTCGGCGGCCATGGCATCGTCGGCGCCCAGGTGCCCATCGGCACCGGTCTCGCCTTCGCCCACAGGTACCGGAATGATGGCCTGATCGCCGTGACGTATTTCGGCGACGGCGCGGTCAATCAGGGCCAGGTTTACGAATCCTTCAATATGGCGGCGCTGTGGAAACTGCCCTGCCTTTACATTCTTGAGAACAATAAGTACGCGATGGGCACCGCCCAGGCCCGGGCGTCCGCCGGCGAGCTTTATCAGCGCGGCGAGGCTTACGGCATTCCCGGCGTTCAGGTGAACGGCATGGAGGTGCTGGCGGTGCGGGCGGCGGCGGCGGAATGGGCGGCCCGGGTGCGCGCCGGCGAGGGGCCGGCGATCCTTGAGATGCAGACCTACCGTTATCGCGGCCATTCCATGTCCGATCCGGCCAAGTACCGCTCCAAGGAAGAGGTCAGCAAGGTCCGCTCCGAGGCCGATCCCATCGACAATTTCAGGAAGCTGTTGCAGGAGCGCGGGATCGCCGGAGAGGACGCGCTGAAGGAGATCGACCGCGAGGTCAAGGCCATCGTCGCCGATGCCGCCGAGTTCGCCCAGCAAAGCCCGGAACCGGATCCGGCCGAGTTGTGGACCGACGTGCTGCGGCAGGCGTGACTGCGCCCGGGGGTTGCGACCCGGGGATGCTGTGACGCGGGGATCAGGTGAGTGTTTTTCCCGGGGAAGTTCGCTCGGGGCCGGAGGAATTGGCATGCCGATCAAGATTTTGATGCCCGCGCTGTCGCCGACCATNNACAAGGCGACCATGGAGGTGGAGGCCGTCGACGAGGGCCGGCTCGGCAAGGTGCTGATTGCCGCCGGTACCGAGGGCGTGGCGGTCAATACCCCGGTGGCGGTGTTGCTGCGCGAGGGCGAAAGCCTGGGGACAGCCGAACCGACCCCGACCCCGGTTCTCCAACCGGCTCAGGTGCCGGCTCCGACCCCGGCCCCGGTTTCGCCGGCCCCGG
>PLTC01000215.1:29647-30010 GCA_003165295.1 Rhodospirillales bacterium
GACGCCATGGCCGAGGAGATGCGCCTGGACCCCACGGTGCTGGTGATGGGCGAGGAGGTCGCCGAGTACCAGGGCGCCTACAAGGTCACCCAGGGCCTGCTCCAGGAATTCGGTCCGGCCCGGGTGATCGATACCCCGATCACCGAGTACGGGTTCACCGGCCTTGGCGTCGGCGCCGCCTTCGGTGGCCTCAGGCCGGTCATCGAGTTCATGACCTTCAACTTNNTCGTGTTCCGCGGCCCCAATGGCGCCGCTTCCCGGGTGGCGGCCCAGCATTCCCAATGCTTTGCAAGCTGGTACGCCCATTGTCCGGGCCTGAAGGTCGTCGCCCCGTGGTCCGCGGCCGACGCCAAGGGCCTGCTG
>PLTC01000030.1 GCA_003165295.1 Rhodospirillales bacterium
GCTGGAGTGTTTCGAGCAGGCGGTACGGCAGGCGCCGGACTACGCCGAGGCCCACTGGAACGCGGCCTTCGCGTCCCTGCTGCTGGGCGACTTCGCGGCCGGTTGGCCGCGCTACGAGTGGCGATGGCGCAAGCGGGACGTCCGTCCCCACGGCTTCCCCGGCCCCCTGTGGGATGGCACGGTCCGGCCGGCAGAGACCATCCTGCTGCATCACGAACAGGGGTTCGGGGACAGCCTGCACTTCATCCGCTATCTGCCGATGGTCAGGGAACGGTGCGCCCGGGTGATCCTGTTCTGCCCCCAAAGTCTCGCGCCCGTGCTCGGAACCGTGGCCGGAGTCGGGGGGGTGTTTTCCGATCGGCGCGAGTTGCCGGCTTTTGCCTGTCAGGCGCCGCTGCTCAGTCTGCCCCATCTGTTCGGGACCATGTCCGACTCGATCCCCCGGGAGGTGCCCTATCTTCTTTCGGACCCCGTCCGGCTTGCCACATGGCGGCTGATGATGGCGGCGGCGGGTCCCGGGCTCCGGGTCGGGCTGGCGTGGCGGGGCAACCGGTCGCACCGGAATGACCGCAACCGCTCGGTGGCGCCGGAGGTGCTGGCCCCACTGTGCGACATTCCAGGTCTTGTTTGGTTCATCCTGCAACAGGACGCCACGCCGGAGGAGAAGGCCGGCCTTGCCGGCGGCGTGGCCGCCGTTCACGACCTTGGGCCGGCCCTGACCGACTGGGCGGACACCGCGGCCGCGGTTGCGGCGCTGGATCTGGTCGTCACCGTCGACACCGNNCTCCCGATTGGCGCTGGTTGCTCGAGCGCGACCACAGTCCGTGGTACCCGACCCTGCGTCTGTTCCGGCAACCTCGACCCGGCGACTGGCCGGCGGTGGTTCGGAGCGTGGCCGGGGCGCTGGCGGCTGCGGCCGGCGGCGGGTCGGGCGGGTCCCTGTGGGCCGCTCGGATTTGAATTGATTCTCCGGCGGCGAATCAGGATTGTGGTGGGGTCGCGGAGGGCCTCGGCGCTCGCTCCACGTGGTGTTGTATGGGTACGATCCGGTCACGACGCGAGGACAGCGCCCTGGCCCGTCCGCCGGCGGTGGCCGGCGAGGGCGAGTCCGCAGTCAAACAAGGCGAGCAGATCGTTCGCTCCATCGCTTTTGCGGTGGGGGCGGTTCTGTTTGTTCTGATCGGATTATCGACCTTTGCCGCCTATTCCGAGTACAACCTCTATGTCAAGGATGCCGAGCGCCGGGTCGAAAGCGACATCGCGGCGTCCGAGCAGAATATCAAGCTGGCCATCTCCAGCCTCGAAAGCGTAATGCGGGCGATTGGTGAGCGTATTCGCACCGGCGGTGTCAGCGAGCACAATCTCAGCGAATTTCTCTTCACCATGGACCACGACATGCCGGCGACCCGGGCGTTGTCGGTGGTCAGCCCGCATGGCATCGTCATCGCCGAATCCCGGCCCGAACGCCTTTCGGTCGGCATCGATGTCTCGGATCGTGCCTATTTCACCGCTCATCGGCCGGTCATGTCCGAGGGCAATACCGGCGAGGGCGAACTGTTCATCGGTGCCCCGATCCGCTCGCGGGTTGACAATGCCTGGTTAATGCCGATCTCGCGTCCGGTGCGCGACGACAAGGGCAACCTGCTGGCGGTGGTGGTCGCCTCAATGGACCTGCGGTACATCGCCAAGCTGTTCTCGTCCATCGATGCCGGGCCGCACAAGCTTGAGGTGCTGCTCCACAGCAACGGCCAGGTGGTCTCGGTGTTTCCCTTCGACTTCACCCAGATCGGCCGCTCGGTGGCGGACCAGCCGTTGTTCCGCCAGTTTCTGCCCCGGGCCAATCTCGACGTGGTTCAGGCGTCCTCGGTGGTGGATCCCGCGGACCGGATCGTCGCCTACCGGACCATGAGTCCCTGGCCGTTGGTGCTGGAGGTGTCCATGCGGCGCGACGACGCGCTTGGGCACTTTTTTGCCGTCGCCGTGGGTTGGGCAACCCTGCTGACCCTGTTCCTGCTGATGACCCTTTATGCGGCGTTCCGGCAGATTTCCCAGACCCGGCAACTGGCGTCCCAGGCGGTGGTGATCGAGCAGCAGATCGGCGCGCTGAAACGGGCCAATGATTCGCTTCAGCGAGAGATGTCGGTGCGGCGCAACGCCGAAGAGGAACGCGACCGGCTCTTTGATCTGTCCATCGACATGCTCAGCATCTCGACCATCGACGGCTATTTCCGAAGGGTCAATCCGGCGGTGGTCGCCAATCTCGGGTATGGTGAGGCCGAGTTGCTGTCGACCCGGATCATCGACTTCGTCCACCCCGACGATGTCGAGGATACCCTGGAAGAGTTGCAGGCACTGGCCGGAAGCCGGCCGATGCTGGCCTTCGAGAACCGCATCCGGCGCAAGGATGGCGGTTATCGCTGGTTCAGTTGGAACGCCTTTCCCAAGGATAACCTGGTCTACTCGGTGGCCCGCGATGTGACCGAGCAAAAAGCGGTGGCGGAGCAACTTGAGCGGGCGCTTTATCACGCCGAGGCCGCCAGCCGGGCCAAGAGCGACTTTCTGGCAAATATGAGCCACGAGCTGCGGACGCCGCTCAACGGCGTGATCGGCTATGCCGAGGCGCTGGGGCTTGGCATCTTTGGCGCGCTGACCACCAAGCAGGTGGAATATGTCAATAACATCCGTGCCGCGGGAACCCTGCTGTTGGGCATCGTCAACGATCTGCTTGATCTGTCGGTGGTCGAAGCCGGGCGCCAGGTGCTGGCCGAGGCGGACGTGGATGTTGGGGTGATGGTGGCGGCGGTGCTGGCGCTGGTCCGCGATCGCGCCGGGACCAAGCAGCTGACCCTGACCTGCCATTTGCCCCAGCCGGCACCGATTTTGCGCTGTGACGAACTCAAGATCAAGCAGGTGCTGGTCAATCTGGTGGTCAACGCCATCAAATTCACCCAGGAGGGCGGGACGATCCGGGTCGAGGTGACCATTGAGGCCGACGGCGCCCTGGAAATTGCCATCGCCGACACCGGAATCGGCATTGCCGCCCAGGACCTGCCCAAGGTCATGACGCCGTTCGGCCAGGTCGAACCGGTCCATGCCCGCAAGCAGGGTGGTGTCGGCCTGGGTCTGCCGCTGGCCAAGAAGTTGATCGAGCTGCATGGTGGCTTGCTGGTTTTGGAAAGCAAGGTCGGGGTGGGCACCACCGCCCGGGTGGTCATACCCTCCCAACGGGTGCATCAGGCCGATGAGACGGTAGCGGCGTGAGAGGGCGGCCAAGGGGCTATCGGGTGGAGAGTGCGCGCCGGTGCCGATCGAGCACAGCGATCGGCGTCCTCCGGCCGGCGTCCCACTGCCGAACCGGATCGGCACCAAGGCCGCGCCGAACCGGGAAGCGATCATCGCGGCCATCGGTGCCGGATCATTTCAGGCGCAACCCCGGCCGTCAGGGCGATCAGCAGTTCTCATTTTGGCTATTGG
>PLTC01000250.1:0-10018 GCA_003165295.1 Rhodospirillales bacterium
CGCGCGAGCAGAACAGCGGGGCCGAGCAGATCAACGTGGCAATCCAGCAACTGGATCAGGTCACCCAGCATAACGCCGGCGCCGCGGAGGAGATGTCTTCCACCTCCGAGCAGCTCTCGAGTCAGGCCCAGCAGCTTCAGGCCACCATTTCCTTCTTTACCCTGGGCCGGCAGGCCCCCGCGGGACCGCGGTCGGCGGGCGCGCCGAGGCCCCCGCAGTCCCCGCCGCACCCGCACCCCGGGCCGGAATCGTCGGTCCACCGCGGTTCGCCACCGGCCCCGCGCCCGTCGGTGCCGGCGGCGCCGGGCACGAGGCATCAGGGCGGGGCGTCGCAGCCGCCGGCCGTGTCGGCGAAGCGCAAGGGCTACCCGCTGAAGCTCGACGATCACCACCACCTGCATGGGGATGCCGAAGATGGCGGTTTCGAACGGTACTGAGACGGTCACCGCCGGCGGCCGGCCGCTTCCGGTCGCGACGGCAGGGGGTGCGATGCTGGGTGTGCTGACCCTGGGGCTGGGCGAGGAAATCTTCGCCATCGAGACCNNCCGTTCATCAAGGGCCTGATCAACGTCCGGGGCAGGGTGATCACGGTCACCGACCTTCGGGTCAAATTCGGGATGCCGGCGGCGGCGGCCACCCCGGACACCCGGATCGTGGTGACCGAGGTGCGGATCGCCGGCGAACCGACCCTGGTCGGGATGCTGGCCGACCGGGTCTACGAGGCCACCGAACTGCCGGCGGCCATGATGGCGGAGGCCCCCGGGATCGGCATGCGCTGGCGGAGCGAATTCATCCGGGCGATCGGCAAACGCGGCGACGATTTCATCATCATTGCCGACCTCGATCAGGTCTTCGCCGCCGACGACGCGGCCCCCTGACCGACACCCGGCATTCCGCCGGAAGCCCCGGACATCACCGGTGAGGGTGTCACCGGCGGAAATGTCGGCGCACGCTCTGGACCCTGACGAGACTGGCCGATGCCCGATTCCTTCCAGGACAGCCCCCCCCGCCTCTCCGATCGGGAATTCGATCACCTGTCCCGGCTGGTGGAAGCCCAGGCCGGCATCCGCATGCCGGCGGGCAAGCGGACCATGCTGGAAGGCCGCCTGCGCCGCCGTCTGCGGGAACGGGGCTTCGGTAACTTTCGCGAGTACTGCCATTTCTTGTTCGAAGAGGGCGGGATCGACGAGGAACTGGGCGACCTGATCGACGCCGTCACCACCAACAAGACGGATTTCTTCCGCGAGCCCAAGCATTTCGAGATTCTGAAGACCACCGTCCTGCCCGCCCTGATCCGCCGCGGTCCCGGTATCGCCCGGCCGCTTGAGGTCTGGAGCGCCGGCAGCTCGATTGGGGCCGAAGCCTATACCCTGGCGATGGTCCTGGCCGAGTACCAGGCGGTGTGCCCCGGCTTCAGCTTTCGGATTCTCGGCACCGATATCTGCACGACGGTCCTGCGCACCGCCAGCCGGGCGATCTATCCCGAAGACATGGCCGGCCCCATCGCCCCCGACCTGCGGCACCGCTACCTGCTGCGCAGCCTCGACCGCCGGGCCCGGCAAATCAGGATCGTTCCGGAGTTGCGGGCGTTGGTGGAGTTTCGCCACCTCAATTTTATGGCGAATGAGTACCGCTTGCCAGCCATGCAGGATATCGTATTTTGCCGCAATGTTATCATATACTTTGACAACTTCGTGCGGCTGGCGGTCCTGAGGCGGCTTTGCGCGTGCCTCGTGACCGGCGGCTATCTGTTCATGGGACATTCGGAAACCCTCGCCGGTTTCGATTTGCCATTGCGCGCGGTTGCGCCCACCGTCTATCTCCGCATCCCGTCCTGAAGCGATGAGGCCGAACGAGGAGCGATGAGCTACGATCAACACGACCAATTCCGGGACCGTTTGAATGCCTTGCCGCTCAGCGCCGGCCGGCGCGGCATCGCGGCCATGGTGCTGGTCGAAATCGTCCGCTGGATGCCCGATTCGGGCGCGTCCTGTTCCCGAACCGCCGAGGAACTGGGAGACCTGCTCAAGCTCCGCCCGGGCGATCTGCTGCTGGCGCTCCAGACCCTGGACTCGTTGGGGCTCATTGAGCAGAAGCCGCACGGCCGGACCTTCCTGATCGGTCTCAGGCCGATGAGCCCGGCAAAGCCGGCCGGGCAATGGCAGGCGGAGATTGCCGGGGCGATCCAAAGCCATACCGGCTGGAAGCGGCGGCTGCGCCATGCCGTCGATACCGGGGGAACCGATGTCGCGATGGACGTCGCGATGGACGATGTCGGCCGGGAGGATCTCTGTGCCTTTGGCCTGTGGCTCCACGGCCCGTCCTTTACCGACGCCGACCGCGACGGCCGTTGGGAGGTCATTTGCCGGCTCCACAGCCAGTTTCATCGGGTCGCCGCCGCCACCCTGCAACTGGCGCGGAGTGGCCGGAAGGCCGAGGCCGAACGCGCCATGGGCGCGGGCGGCGCCTATTCCCGTGCCTCCCTGCGCCTGAGCACCGCCCTCACCGGCTGGCGGAGGGCGATCACGGCATGACCCCCCCGTCCCCGCCCCGGTCCCGGCTGCGCGTCCTGGTGGTCGACGATTCGGCCTCGGTCCGCGAGACCTTGAAGGAGATCATCGGCTCTGATCCCGATCTTGCGGTGATGGGCGCGGCCTCGGATCCCTACGCCGCGGCCCGGCTGATTGCGGTCGAGGTGCCGGATGTGATCGTGCTCGACATCGAGATGCCGCGGATGAACGGCATCACCTTTTTGCGCAAGATCATGCAGCAGCGGCCGATCCCGGTGGTGATGTGCTCCTCCCTGACCCTCGAGGGCAACGAGTCGTTGTTCGAGGCGCTGGAGGCGGGAGCGGTCGATATCATTCCCAAGCCCCGGGTCGGCTCCCGCGAGTTCCTGATGGAGGCGCGCATCTGGGTCTGCGACGCGATCAAGGCCGCGGCCGGGGCCAAGCTGCGACCGCCGCGGATTTCGGCTCCGGCGGCCCCGGGCGCCGAGGACAAGCGGCGGCTGGGCGCGGCCAAACTGACCGCCGACGTGATTCTGCCGCCACCCAGCCGGCGAAAGGGGGCGGCACTGACCACCGAACCGGTGGTGTGCATCGGCGCCTCCACCGGCGGCACCGAGTCCCTGCGGAGTCTTCTCGAGGGTTTTTCCGTCACCATGCCCGGAACGGTGATCGTCCAGCACATGCCCGAGACCTTCACCCAGGCCTTTGCCCAACGGCTGGACCGGCTGTGTACCGTCACCGTGCGCGAAGGCCGCGACGGCGATACCGTGGTTCGGGGCCAGGTCCTGATCGCTCCGGGCAACCGGCACACGCTGTTGCGGCGCAGCGGCGCCCGCTATTACCTGGAGGTCAAGGACGGCCCGCTGGTCTGCCGGCACCGGCCTTCGGTGGATGTGCTGTTCCGTTCGGCGGCCCAGTATGCCGGCGCCAACGCCATCGGCATCCTGATGACCGGCATGGGCGACGACGGCGCCCGGGGCCTGCTGGAAATGATGCAGGCCGGCGCCCACACCGTGGCCGAAGACGAATCGACCTGCGTGGTGTTCGGCATGCCCCACGAGGCGATCAAGCTGGGGGCGGCGCGGAGCGTCGTGCCGCTCGACCGGCTGCGGGATGAGATTCTGTACACCTGCGCCGCCCGGGAGAACGCCTGATGTCCTATCATCGTCCGGCCCGGCCCCGGCTGTCGCCCACCCGAAATCTGCTGCCGGGAGACCTCTGGTGTGACCGCACGCCCCAGTGCCTGGGGACGGTGCTCGGCTCCTGCGTCGCGCTGTGCCTGTGGGATTCCCAGTTGCGCTTCGGCGGCATGAACCACTTCATTCTGCCCACCCGGCCGTCGAACGCCGAACCCTCGCCCCGTTTCGGCGATGTGGCGATCCCGCAACTGATCGAGGCGATGCTGGCGCTGGGCAGCAGTATCGGCCATCTCCAGGCCAAACTGTTCGGCGGCGGTTACGTCCTGCGGGCCGGCGATCCCGCCGTCGCCACCGGCCGGCGCAATGTCGGACTCGCCGTAACCGAGTTGCGGCGCTGGAGGATTCCCATCGTCGCCAGCCGGGTGTCGGGGACCCAGGGGCTGGTGATCCGCCAATGCACCGATTGCGGCGATGTCTGGGTCCGTCCCACCGGCATCCTGGACCGGCGGTTGCAGCAGGCGGCGAATCCCGAAGATCTGTCCTGGTTCTCGGGAGATCATCCCGCCGCCCCCCTGGCCGGTCATGGCGAGGACGGCCTGCCCCTGCCCGTCCACACCCGCTCCGCCACCACCGAGGCCCGATGGTGCGAAACCTGCACCTCTTCGCCGCTCGGCTGGCGACGAACCTGACTCCGGACGTCATGAGGTCAAGGAGGCGCGCCTTCTTGCGGGTGCAGGGCAGAGCCCTGTAAAATCAAGACAATAGTGATATCCTGGCGCCGATGGGGCAAAGCCCCCTCGTGTCATTCTTCCCGCTCGCTGGTATTACCGAAGCACATTGACCGATTCAACCCGCCACGACGCCGGCCCGCCCTCACCAGGAACGATGTGATCGATTCTGGTCAGCGACAGGTTGTCAACACAAAAGCGCAACGCGGTCTCCGGGTCCAGGTCGAGGGCCTGGGCCAGGGCGGCACGGATCACCCCGCCATGGGCCACCGCGACCACCTCGCGGCCGGCGTGACGGGCCGAGAGGCGCGTCACCGCCGCCGCCACGCGCGCCACCACCCCGGCAAAGCTCTCGCCCCCTTCCGGGCATTCGGTGGCCGGGCTGACCCAAAAGCGATGGGCCTCGGCGCCGCGTCGGTGGTTGACCTCGGCATGGGTCAGCCCTTGCCAGGCGCCGAAGTCCTGTTCCATCAGTTCGGGCTCGAGGATCGGCGCCACCGCTCCCGCACCGCGGGCGGCGAGAAGCGCCGCCAGGGTCTGGCCGGTACGGCGGAGCGGCGTCGCCAGCCACACCGGAGCCGCCGGCAGAACCGCCGCCAGGGCGCGAAACGGCGCCGGGTCGGCGGTGTCGCAGTCCACATCGAGCCGGCCGTAAATCCGACCGCCATGGTTGATCACCGGCGCGTGGCGCAGCCACCACCAGCGCGTGGTCACGCTCATCCCGGCCCCACCACACCCGCCAGCATCACCATTACGGCAATGTCCACCACCTGCTGGGTGGCGCCCAGCACGTCACCGGTCTGGCCGCCGATCTGGCCCCGCGCGACCCGCATGGCGGCAAAGGTGACCGCCGCCGCCGCCGCCAGCACCGGCGGCGCGGTGATCCCCAGCACCAGAAAGGCCACGCCGCCGGCCAGCGCCAGCGCCAGCAGGGTGGCACCCCGGGCCGGACCGCCCAGGGTCGCCGACAGCCCGTCGGCGCGGGCCGGGGGCAGCCAGTGGCTGAGCGCCACCATCGCCGCCCGCGACACCGCTCCCGCCACCACCAGCACCTTGATCGCGGCCCAGGTGGAGGGCAGGGCGGCCAGCGCCGCCACCCGCAGGGCGACGCTCAACACCAGGGCCAGCCCGCCAAAGCTGCCAAGCCGGCTGTCGCGCATGATTTCAAGCTTGCGTTCGCGGCTGCCGCCGCCGCCAAAGCCATCGGCGGTATCGGCCAGACCGTCCTCGTGCAGGCCGCCGGTGACCACCACCAGCAGCGTCACGGTCAGCGTCGCGGCCAGCAGCGGCGGCAGGCCCAACCCGCCGAGCAGGCCAAAGGCAAGACCCGCAGCGAGGCCGAGCGCGGCGCCGATGGCCGGAAACCAGCCCATGGCGCGCCCGAACAGGCTGGCGTCCACCGGACCGGGAACGGTCAGGGGTAACCGGGTCAGAAAGATCGCCGCCGCCGCCAAAGCGGCCAGCACCCGCTGTAACCGGGGATGTTCGGGAGCCGCTTCGGCAGCGGGGTCCGGGATCGGGTCGGCCATGGGCAAACCTTGCTCAGCCGTTTAGCGTAAGGCGGCGGCGATGTTGCCGCCGTCGACGGTGGTGACGCTGGCGGTGGTGCGCAACGCCAGGGCCTGATGGACGAACGCCTGGGCGACATCGTCGGCGGTGACCTCGCGTCCCAGCAGGTTACCGGCCAGATAGCTGCGCTCGTCCAGGCCGCGGGCACGCGCCCGCGCCGCGATCATTTCGGAGGTCAGCATACCGCCCCGAATCCGGTCGGCATTGACCGCGTTGGCCCGAATGCCATCGGCGCCGTGATCGAGAGCGTACTGGCGGACCAGGAACAGGGTCGCGGCCTTGGGCAGGCCATAGGCGCCAAAGTCCGGCCCGGGATTCACCGCCTGCTTGGAAACATTGAACAGCAGCACCCCGCCGGTGCCCTGGAGCCGCATCACCCGCACCGCGTTCTGAGCGACCGTCTGATGCGCGAAAAAGTTGACCTCGAAGCTCTGGCGCAGCACCGTGTCCGCCAGGTCGCCGATCCGGCCCTGAAGCGCGACGCCGGCGTTGGAAACCACAATGTCAATGCCGCCGAACCGGACACAGGCGCGGTCGAACGCCGCCCGCACCTGGGCCGGGTCGGTCACGTCGGCGGCGACCGCCAGCGCCCGCTTGCCCAACCGCCGGGCCGCCGCGGTCACCGCCGCCTCGTCCCGGTCCACCAGCACCACCTCGGCGCCTTCACGCTGGAAGGCCGCCGCGGTGGCGCTGCCGATGGTGCCGGCGCCGCCGGTGATCAGCGCCACCTGGCGCGCCAGCGGCTTTTCCACGGTCGCCCCCAGCTTGGCCTGCTCCAGCGACCAGTNNCGCGGCGATGGCGGCCTCGCCGGCGTTGCGGCCGACGCCGAACAGCCCCAGCCCCGGCACCAGCAGCACCCGCGGCAACGGGTCCAGCGTCTTTTTCGGCGGGTTGCGGCCGGCATTGTTGCGATCGAAATAGGCCTGGTAGCGCGCGGCATAATCGGCAACCGCATCCTGCGCCGCCGCCTTGAAGGCGTCCCGATTGCCGCCGGTCGGCGGGGTCACGATCAGCGGCCAGCCCTTGGTGCGGATGACATGGTCGGGCGTGACCACCCCGGCCTGACCGTAGCGGGCCAGTTCCGCGCCGCCCACGAAGGCCAGAATTTCCGAACCGGTGCGAAAGTCGAGAACCCAGCGCCGCAGATCGCCGCCGCCGTAATCCACCGCCAGCGCCCCGCGCAGCATCGGCGCGGCATCGGCGGCGGGCGGCGGGTGGTCGGGCAGTCCGGCCTGGAGCAGCGTCCGCCGGCCACGGCTGAGCCGGGCCGTGGCCAGACCGACCAGGCCGATCATCCGTTCATAGGCCTCGCGCGCGGTGGCGCCGAAACTGAAGAGACCGTGCCGCAGCAGGATCAGCCCCTCGACCCCGGGATGCGTTTCGAAAATCTCTGCGGCCCGCCGGGCCAGTTGGAACCCCGGCATGATGTAGGGGACCAGCGCCACCCGGTCGCGGAACACCTCCCGGCACAGGGCTTCGGCGTCGGGCTGGTCGGTCAGGGCCAGCACCGCCCCGGCATGGGTGTGGTCGACATAGACCGGCGGCAGGAAGGCGTGGAGCAGCGTTTCCACCGAGGGCGTGGGCGCGTCGGCATCCAGCAGGTTGGTCCGCTGAAGCCGCACCATGTCCTCGTCGCTCAGGGACGGGCGGGCGCGGACGCGCAGCAGCGGCTCCAGGCGCACCGCCGGCAGACCGGCGGNNGTTGCCGCCGCCATGCAGCACCAGCCGCGGATCGCCGCCCAGCAGGCGCGAGGTGTAAACCCGCAACGCCAGTTCCTCCGAGACCCCCTGACGGGTGTACTCGGCGACCATGTGGGCGGCATCGGCGTCGGACCAGCGACTCTTCATGACCAGCATTCCAGGCGTGCGGCGGTGGAGCGGAACGGGGGGCACCTTAGCGTGCCCGAACCCGGTCCGCCACCGTGATCCGCCCGCATGGGATCCGCCCGCACACCGCCGGCGATCCGCACGGCACTACGCCGCGGTGCAGGCAATGCCGGTCCCGCGCAGCCCGCAATAGCCCGCCGGATTCCGGGCGAGGTACTGCTGGTGATCGCCCTCGGCATAATAAAAGGGCGGCGCCGGGACGATCTCGGTGGTGATCGGCGGGTGCCCGGCCCGGCCCAACGCCCGGTCGTAGCGGTGGCGGCTGGAGGTGGCCTGCTCGTATTGTTCGGGAGAGCGGGTGTGCAGGCACGACCGGTATTGGCTGCCCACGTCGTTGCCCTGCCTCATGCCCTGGGTCGGATCGTGGCTTTCCCAGAACACGGTCAGCAGTTCGCGGTAGCCGATCCGAACCGGATCGAACACCACCAGAACCACCTCGGCATGGCCGGTGCGACCGCTGCACACCTCCTCATAGGTCGGGTTGGGGGTGTAGCCGCCGGCATAGCCGACCGCGGTGGTGGTGACTCCCGGCAACGACCAGTAACGGCGTTCGGCGCCCCAAAAGCAGCCCATGCCGAACACCGCGACCTCGTGGCCGGCGGAAAACGGCGGCTCCAGGGAACTGCCGTTGACCAGATGGCGCTCCGGCACCGGCATCGGGGTCGGACGTCCGGGCAACGCCCGTTCCGGGGTGATCAGGGACGGGGCTGTTTTCCGGCTCCACATGGGCGACATCCCTTTGCGGCGGTAAGACACTTTGCCAGTACGGCAGTGGCCGCCGGCCACCGGGAGGGATATGGCGCCACCGCAGGACCTGCCAAGGGGGCCGGGCGCCGTCCGGCCACGCCTTGGCCGCCGGGCCTGCCCTGGCGGGGCCGGCCGGCAATTCCGGCGGCGCTTCTTGCAATCTTCCGGTGGGCTGGTTAGGGTCGGTGGTCCTGGCCGTCGCCGACCGTGATTCCGGCGGTGATGCCGGGGTGTTCCCGTTGTTTTACGAACTGCGAGCGTCGCCATGAAGGCCGCCGTCATCGTCTTTCCCGGTTCCAATTGCGATCGTGACGTTGCGGTGGCCCTGACCCGGGTCACCGGCCGGGCGCCGGCCATGGTCTGGCACCGCGCGGGCGACCTGCCCGCCGTGGACCTGATCGTGCTGCCCGGCGGTTTTTCCCACGGCGACTACCTGCGCAGCGGCGCCATGGCGGCCCGGGCGCCGGTGATGCGGGCGGTGGCCGAACGCGCCGCCGCCGGCACCCGGGTCCTGGGCATCTGCAACGGCTTCNNGCTTCCAGATTCTGACCGAAGCCGGGTTGTTGCCGGGGGTGCTGATGCGCAACGCCGGGCTCAAATTCCTCTGCCGCCCGGTGCGGCTGCGGGTCGAGCGCGCCGACAGCCCCTTTACCGCCGGCTACCAGCCCGGACAGGAAATTTCCCTGCCCGTCGCCCACGCCGACGGCAATTTCTTTGCCGACGACGAAACCCTGAAGCGGCTGGAAGACGACGGCCAGGTGGCGTTCCGCTATCTCGACAATCCCAACGGTTCGGCCCGGGACATCGCCGGGGTGTTCAACCGGGACCGGACCGTCCTCGGGCTGATGCCCCACCCCGAGCGGGCGGTGGAAGCCGACTTGGGCGGCACCGACGGCGAGGCGCTGTTTTCCGGGCTGGTCGCGGCGCTGGGGTAAGGCCGGCGCGAAGCCCCGGGTTCCGCCGTGCCTCGGCCCTTGACCGACCCTCCGCGCAAGATTCGCAAACGAAGCCGCCGGATTTCTTGTCTGAAATTCACGAATTTGGTTTGACCTGCCCGGAACGGGCGTCTAGGGTGCGGCTCCCGGAGCGGTCCGCGGGCGATGCCTGCGGCACCGTTACGGCTGTGGCCCCTGCGGCACCGCCCCGGTCCCCGGCAGAGCCTTCCCGACGCGAAAGACCGGAAGGTCATGGGATCCGTGGCAGATCTCGGATGAGCACGAAGGTTGACGATCATGGCCGAACAGGTGTTGAACGGAGCCGAAATCATTCTGAAGGCCCTGAAGGATCAGGGGGTCGAGGTCATCTTCGGCTATCCCGGCGGCGCGGTCCTGCCGATTTATGATGCCCTTTACAAGCAGAACGACCTTCGCCACATCCTGGTCCGCCACGAGCAGGCGGCGGTTCATGCCGCCGAAGGCTATGCCCGCTCCACCGGCA
>PLTC01000250.1:10088-10268 GCA_003165295.1 Rhodospirillales bacterium
CGACGTGCCCAAGGACGTCCAGTTCAACGAGGGACCCTATGTCGCACCCCACGAGGTGCGCCACAAGACCTATCGCCCCCAGGTCAAGCCGGATCTGGCCCGGGTCGAGGAGGCCATCGATCTGATTGCCGGGGCCAGACGGCCGATTTTCTATGTCGGCGGCGGCGTGGTCAATTCGGG
>PLTC01000190.1 GCA_003165295.1 Rhodospirillales bacterium
GAGAGGGGCGGCGGTTATGCTTTTCGTGGGTCAGGGGCAACGGAACAACCATTTCAATCCCGATCAGCCGCGGGGTCCCGATGGCCGCTGGATCGCGGAGGACGACGACACCTGCACCCCCGGCCCCGACAGTCCGGGACCGGGTCCGGGAAACCGGTGGCGCGCCCGGGCGGTCGGGGATGACAGCGACATCGGGCGGGCCAAGAGCATCGTCGGCTATGCGGCGCGGGAACTGGAGACTTCGCTGGGCCGGTTCCATCGGGTGGCGCGGCCGGACCGGGCGACGGCGGCGCGTTATGCCCGGCTGTTCAGGACCTGGGACGCCGCCGACGATCTGGACGACCGGANNCCGCCGGCGGCAACCCCTTGGTTGCGCCATGCCGCCAAGATCTTCGTCGGCGGCAAAACCTTCGGGGACCTGCACACTGCCGGCGTGCTTCTTGGGGTGGCGGCGCGCAAGGATCGGAACGGCTCCGGGCTCGCCCCGATCCAGGACTGGTTCGCCGATCCCGGCCCGATGGAAAGACTGGCGGCGGCACCGGCGCCCACCGGCGTGGCCCGGGTCCTGCCACCAACGCCATGGCCGCGGTCGGCTCCGACACCGTCGCCTCCGACTGGCTGTGGGACCTGCTGCCGGACGTCCGCGCGGCGCTCGGCCGGCAGGGCAACGCCGTGGTGTCGGCGGCCGGAGGCGGCGCCGCGTTCGCTCCGGTGGCCGTGGCCGGCGTGGTCGCGGGGCTGTATTTTATCCCGACGCCAACCGGCGGGGTGGTCAGCGGCGACCTGCCCGGCGGCGGACGCTACAAGTGGGACGGCGCCGCCGGCTGGCTGCTGCTGACCACCGGGGCCGGCGACCATCTGGCGGCGCGGCTGGAGGCCGGCGGCCTCTTCGCCACCAGCGAGGGCGACCCCATCGGCCGGCTGGTCGACCAGTGCGTCGTGATCGATCAGGAGTTGCTGAAGAGGGCGGTCGCGGCAGGGATTTTGTACAACAAGAAGGGGACCAAAGGGGTCAAGAAAGAGAATAAAAAGCCGAGACCGGATCCGGCAATTAAGGACGCGGTATCTGGAGCGGAAGAATGGGGTGAAAAAAATCTTAACGATAAGGATAGAGGAAGAAGACGATTTCATCAAATAAAACAAGATTATACAGGGTCTCGGCCGACTGATGTATTTGGAGTAAATCCAGAAACCGGGGATGTATACGATCCAGATGGTGAGATCATTGGAAATTTGGAGGATGTGAACTTATGACTCAAGAACATAAATATACGAAGGCCGTCGCTATCTATATCCGTGGCAAGGACCTGGATCCAGATGCCGTAACGAGAGCTCTCGGCGCCAATCCATCATTTTATCGCAAAAAGGGAGAGAGATGTGTCCCGTCAGCGGGCAGTCGTTCGGCTATCGTCAAAGTTGGGGTATGGCGGTTAAGTATAGAAACTGACTCAGGACCGCTTTCTGGAGATATTGAAAAATTGCTCTCGATAGTATCGGTCAATACAAATGTCATCGGCGGCATTAAAGGTGTCGAAGACCCGTTTATCGACGTATTTGTCGCGACATCCATCCATGGATATCGGGGAGGCGCACTTAGCGTTACCATCAGCAAGGAAAATGTCTCATCAATTGCAAAGACTGGACTGCCGTTTTTTATGACTATCTGTCTTACGAAGAAGTAACTTATGCTCATGTTATGCTTTATCGAGAGCAGGCACGGAATATTAAAGTGCCAATTAACCACCTGACCCGACCACCGGAGAGAGGACTTGTCGAAGTGGATGAAAATAACTACACCATCGAGGTTTCGCTATGCGTCCGTGGCGATGAATTGGACCCGGACGAGGTCACGGCGGCCTTGGGCGTCACTCCCTCTTCTTCCCAGAGGAAAGGACAGAGAGTTGTCGATCCCGCCACCCTTCGCAGGGTCACCGCCCGGACCGGAGAGTGGCGGCTCCGGGCGGACTCCGGGTCCGGTCTGGTTTCCGACCATGTGTCGGCCTTGCTGTCCCGGATCTCCGTCGATGCTTCGGGGATCGAGGGGTTGGCCAGGGTCGAGGCGGCGTTGATCGACATCGTGGTGACGGTCCCGGCCGACGAGCGGGGCGGCGGCCATTGCGAGTTCGACTTCAGCGCCGACCTGCTGGCCGCCCTGGCCCGGACCGGCCTGCCGATCCAGGTGACGGTTTGCGTGGTCGAGGAATGACCGGCGCCGCCGGCGCGGTCTGATCGGACCGCGGCGGCCTGCCGGCCTGAAGACCCAAGGGATTTCAATCCCGATCAGCCGCGGGGTCCCGATGGCCGCTGGATCGCCGGGGACGACGACAGCGACGCCCCCGGCCCCGACAGTCCGGGACCGGGTCCGGGAAACCGGTGGCGCGCCCGGGCGGTCGGGGATGACAGCGACATCGGGCGGGCCAAAAGCATCGTCGGCTATGCGGCGCGGGAACTGGAGACTTCGCTGGGCCGATTCCATCGGGTGGCGCGGCCGGACCGGGCGGCGGCGGCGCGTTATGCCCGGCTGTTCAGGACCTGGGACGCCGCCGACGATCTGGACGACCGAACCTTCCATGACCGTTACCTCGGCCCCGGGATTCCGCCGGCGGCAACCCCGTGGTTGCGCCATGCCGCCAAGATCTACCGGATCATAGAGCCGCGCCAACTTTCTCGAGCTGCTGCGCGCCGGCCACGGTGCGTATGTCCTCAACGACAAGCCCTGCGCATGCAATGGCATTCACAACCTCACGGAGGCTGACCTCTCGCTTCCGGCCACCGCGCCTGGCCGGAGGAATTAAGCGGTTCGATCAGAGCCCCCTCCGCATCCGCCATGTCACTCGGATACCGAAGCCCCTTACGATCGTAATACTTGCTATTCTCAGGCACCCACTCAACCATTCTCCTGCTGCGGACCCACCCATGGAATCGCAAGCGATTCCAATGACGCAATATCTTTCCGGACGGCCTCTCAGGGAAGCCGGATCCTGGCGGTTCCGCGTTCACTCATACCGGCGAGCGTAAAGAATGACACGAAGGGGAGCTTGCGCCCCTTAGACCTTGATCAGGCCGAGGCCAAAGGTGTAGCTTCGCCCCGGTCGCCGAGAATGAGCCTTTGGGCGTCAGATCGTGCAGGTTACAACGTTAGATTGGTCGACTTACGGTCTCAAATGGTTGTGCGAACAATTGGAGAGTCTTGCATAACGCCCGGCCCGGTGGCTCCATCGGAGAAATGCCGCTGTCTTGGAGATTCGATGCGTCGTTACTTACGTCAGATGGGCTTTGCGGACGGTCTTGCGAATCAACGAGCCGGGCGGACGAATGGCTTGATGAAATCGGTAGGATCATCGATCTGGCGGTTCCGGCGGTCGCTGGAACGGCGTGAGCTGTCCGACGCGCTGTTCGCCGAAATCGACGGGCAACCGGGTGCGCGCGGTTCGATCGTCCACAATGGCACCCTGATCGACGTCACCATCGTCAAGGCGGCGGTCAGGCCGTCGTCCTTCGAGTGGACCATAAAGAACGACGATAACCACTTCGGCTACAAGGCCCGGATCGGTTTCGATCGGGACTCTGGTTTGATTCGGGATGCCATCCTGACCAGTACGGACCTGCACGGCAGCATGGCTGGGTCGCGCCTCGCACAGAGCTGCGACGGGGAAGCCAATGCCGACGCCGCGTGTGACAGCGCGAAATTCCGTGACGTTCGCAAGGCGCGCAGCCGCGAATCCCGGATAGCCGGCAGCAGTGGTTCGGCAAGGGTGCATCCCCCATCCGCTCCGCCGTCGGGCGCGGCTGCGCCACGATGACGCGATATTGCGGCTATCAGCGGGTCCGCTACATCGGCTTGGCCCGCAACCGTTGTCGTCTCAACCTGATGTGCGCCGCGATCAACCGGTGCCACGCGGCTGTTCTGGCCGCATAACCGGGGGAGTTTGTCGGTGATCGGAATTTCGGGGAAGAATGCCCTGACGTAAGGATGATATCCAGACGATGGGGCCGGCAGCCCGATTTTGATCGGGTCTCCGGTCGATACAGGAAATGGGCCGCCACGGGAAGCTCGAAATGGGAGAGAATTTAGCAATGGCAACAGCATATCCAATCTGCCTTACCGTAGTTTTCATGGGAGATTCCATAACCTTTGGGCAGTATGTCAGTTCTTCGCTTCGTTGGAGTGATTTGATCGCAGATAAGGTCAATGTTTGCTACTTGGATACTCCGATCAATTTCATGTTTGCGAATCGCGGTGTCTCTGGAGAGACCACGCGGCAAGGGTTGGAGCGCTACCCGTCCGATGTCCAGGCGCTTTGTCCGGATATCATGACTTTGCAATTCGGCCTGAATGATTGCAATTGCTGGGTAACCGACCGCGGCCTCCCGAGGGTTTCGATGGCAGGTTACCGGGCCAATTTGGTTGAGATGATTGTGCGTGCGCGTTATTTCTCCGTCAAGCACCTGATCTTGCTCACCAGCCACCAGACTCTTCGGCATAAAATCCTGCCGTCTGGAGAAAGTTTGGAGACACAGCGTATTCATTACAACCAAATTGTCCGTGACGTCGCCCAGGAAACTGGTGTCACGCTCTGTGACATCGAAGCCGAGTTTTTGAAATATTCACACAAGGAGCTTGCGTCTCTTCTTTTGCCTTATCCGGATGTGCTGCACTTGAGTCCGCTGGGGCACGAAGTGTATGCTAATGTCGTTGGGCCATTTATCAATCGCGCCATCGCCGATATTGCCAAATCTTCGGAGCATCGCCATGACCAAGTCTGAAACGGACATCCATTGGAACAATCGGGCTATCGCAGAGAAAAATCCCGAAAAAGTCAATATCGGCGATACGGTTCAACGCGAGGTAGAATTTAGTTTTATTCGGAAGCACCTGGATACAACCGCCAGGGTGCTTGAGGTCGGTTGCGGCAATGGCTTTCTGACCAGTCGCCTTCGAAACCTTGTTGGTTTCGTCGATGCCTTTGACTATGCTGAGAACATGGTGCTACAGGCACGCCGCTTGGTTGGCGAAGAAAATAACAGATTTTTCCATGATAACGTGCTTGAGCCCAAGAATTTACAGGGGCCATACGACATTATCCTTTGTGTACGTGTCCTGATTAATCTGAAAAATTTGGCGGAGCAGCGACGTGCTCTCGCAAATATGGCTCGGGCACTTCGCCCTGGTGGAAAGTTGATCTTGCTGGAGGGTTTTAACAACGGATTCAGTGCGCTCACCGATTTGCGGGGTCGCCTTGGGTTACCCCCTCTTACCCCCGCACCGATCAATTTTTATAGTAGCTATGATGAGTTTCTGCCCTCAGTGCGGGAATTATTTGACATCGACGAAGAATTTCATACCGGTATGTTTGATTTTCTTACTCGGGTGGTTTACCCACTGCTCGTGGGGCCGGATGCTGTTGCCGAGGCTGGTGACTTCCATCATCGTATCGCATCCTTGGCGCAGACGTTTAATCCCGATTCCTTGCGGCCCATGGCTCGTCTCATAGGCTTGGCCCTCATTCACCGGACTTGACGCTCATGACGAACTCATCTTTGCCAGTTGCCGAGCACGGAACGACATCGGGTCGGCCCCTGTCAGTTTTGCTGCTTTGCGACTTCGGCAAGCGTACGCCAGGAGCGGTCGTCGACCACATTAGTGCTATAAAACAGTTGTCGAAAAACAACATATATGTATTAAATGAGCGAGGGGACTTTCCAGAGGATTTGGAAGTTGGACGCTTTGATGCTATGATCATCCATTATTCCTTAGTCGCTTGTAGTGATGATTTCGTTTCCGAGGAGAAGCGAAATGTTATTAGGGATTTCAAGGGTTATAAGGCGGTCTTCATTCAAGACGACTATCGCTTCATCAATAAGACGGTCAATGCGCTGGCGTTTATGAAGATCAATGCGTTGCTCACTCTCGCCGACAGTCGGTGCATGGAGCAAATCTATCCGTCGGCGAAACTCCCCGGGGTGCGCAAGGAAACTGTTTTGACGGGCTATGTCCCCGAACATTTGGTGAAACTGGAGGTTCCCGCCTTCCTCGATCGTCCGATTGATGTTGGGTACAGAGCCCGCAAACTTCCAGCATGGCTGGGAAGCCATACCCTTCAAAAATGGCAGATCGGTGAGAAGTTTTCGGACGATGCAAATCGCTATAATCTCTCGGTGGATATTAGCTGTCGCGAAGAAGACCGAATTTATGGGCAGGATTGGATTCGATTTATTTGCAACTGCAAAGCGGTGCTGGGCACCGAATCTGGCGTCAGTCTTGCTGATTATGCCGGAGAAATCCAGAAGAACGTAGAGGAGCACTTAATTAAATATCCCGGAGCATCGTTTGATGTTCTCAAGAACCTATATTTTTCAGATCAAGACGGTAATATCGATTTTTCGGTTATTTCACCTCGCTGTTTTGAGGCGGCATCTCTTCGCACTCTTATGATTTTGTACGAGGGATACTATTCGGGAAGACTCCTTCCATGGCGTCATTATGTGCCGCTGAAGAAGGATCATTCGAATATGGCCGAGGTGGTATCTGTTTTGCGAGATCCGGTGCGCGCTCAGGAAATCATTAATTCCGCGTACAGCGAAGTTGCGCTTAATCAAATCAACACCTATGGGGCGATGGTTGAAATTGTCGACAGGGTGTTTGACGAAGAAATCAAGATCGAGATGCTGTCCACCCGGCCGCCATATGATGATATTAGGTTCGAAATTGCTCAAATTGAAGATTCTATGCTGCCAAGAAAAGTTAAAAAGGCAATAGTTGAACAACTTGAAGCAAAAATTAAGCGTTTTATTACGAGTTTTATTCCATCATGGCTTAAACCAGCGGCGCGCGCTATTTACCAAAGGGGATTGTGGCCGATTTATGCGAAAATTAGATATTTCATATTAAGAAATGTGGGGATAGCTCGTTGATATTGCAAATTGGTGGATGCCGTCCCTGAAATATCGTTTATAGCGAGGTAGGTGGCAAACCCAAGCTTTTGGGTTCGGTTGGGATGTCTCAACAGAGTTATAAATCGAAAGGGTGCTTTATTTTCGGATTTGGACGACTCGTCATGTGCGGCCATTGCCCCGTAGACTATGGCCTTAAAGTTGTGGATTAGAGCGTCTGGGTCGGGCATGTGAATGAACCGGCGGCGTTTGGTTTCGGTTTCAGCTTCTTCCTTGGGGTCTGTTGCCGACCTGAAGTTGTAGCTGGCGGGTTCCCCTTGATACCGGCGAGCGGAAAGGGGCAGAGAGCGGAGATCGCCGCGGGGGGAGAGAGCCTCGTTCGGAGACGATCAACGGTTGCCCGGCGGGCTCTCGTACATGGGCGATATGCGCCAGGATGCGACACAGGCATTGAAAGGAAACAATTTCGTGGGCGCTCCGCCCACACCCGCAAAGCGCCAGTCGGCCCTTTGCGGGTGCCGGGGAGAGCCCTGCAAAATCAAGACAAGCGCGCTATTTACGCTCGCTGACACGAGGGCCGGGGTCACTGGCCGTTGATCGCACCCCGATCCAGGCCCTCGATCCCCACCGCCCGCCAGCGTTGAACCACCAGACCAATCGCCGCCAGCGCCTCGATCAGCACCGGCAACACCACCAGTTCCGGCGGCCCCGCCGCCGACGGCACCAGAACCGCCATCAGACCGTCGAGTCGGGCCGAACTCAGGATCACCGGCAACAGGAAATACGCGGTCATCAGATAGACCGCGATGGCCAGATTGCCGCCGCCGAACCGGCTGTAAAGCACCAGATAATAGAACAGCGCGAGGTCTCGGAGCGTGAACAACAGAATGGCGAGGACCAGAGCCAGCGGTCCCAGCGGCAGCGGCGCCGTTGGTGCCTTGAGGCCGACGATATTGACCATGGTCAGCAGCCCCAGCACCACCGCGATGACCAGCGCCGCGAACCACGCCGGCGACAGCGGCTCCCCCTGGCGGATGCGCCCGCGCCGCAGCAGCATCAGCCATTGTCGCAACCGGACCAGGCTCTTGGGCTCGACCAGGGCGCAGGCGTAGGTCAGACCGACCGCGGCACAAAACCCGATAAACAGTCGGGTTACCGCCGGTGTCGGCATTCCCAACGTACCGGCCAGGGGTTGCAGCTGATCGAAGCCCGCGATGAACGAGACGCCGAACACCACGAACAGCAGCCAGGTCAGCGATCCGCTGGAATACTGCAAAGCCGTCCGCAACATCTGGTAGGCGCCAAGCACCGTCCAGCCGACAAAAGCAATCTGAAACACGGTGACGAAAACGTCGAAGGGAATGATGAATCCGTACCAGTGGACCGTCTGCGGCCGGTTGAAAAGCGTGAAGAACAGGAACGGCATGATCACCAGGACACTCACGGTCTGGGCGATGGTGACCTGAAAGCGCAGGCTGACCGGTTCCCCACGGATCAGCACCATGCTCAACAACAGCGCCAGCGCCTGTGCCTCGAGACCGGCCAGCAGCAGCCGGACCAACAGGGTGAAATCACTGTGCGGACTGAAGAGGAAGGCGCCCACGCACCAGGCGCAGCCGTACCACATGAAAGCGGTGCTGCCGAGCAGCTTGCCCCAGGTCATTTCCCAGGGTCCGAGCGCCGACATGCGCTGGCTGTCCCAGGTATGGCCGATCACCTCGGCCAGCACCGCTTCGGCCGCCAATCGGCTGCCCCAGACGATCAACAGCAGGGTAATCAGCAACTGCGCCGCCCCGGCAAACGACAGGCTGCCGCCGGCCAGCCAGGCCGCGAAAAACACCAGCACGAGCACCGCCGGCATCGCCACCAACCGATGCGATGGCAACTCCAGCCAGAGATTGCGCTGGAACTCGGGATTCATCGCTTCATTCCCCGCATTTTCTCACTGTAGACCGATTGCATCGACCGCTGTTCCTCTTGCAGGGTGGCCACTTGCAGTCCCGACTGGATCAGCGAGCGCAGCAGTTGCGCCTGGGCAAAGGTGTCACCGGTAAAGTCGAAGCGTGCCGAAGCCCCATCCAGGTCGAGACCGCCAACCTGGGGATCCGCAGCCAGACACTGGCGCAACCCCGAAGACGGCTGGACCAGCGTCACCCGCAGCCGGCGCGGGCGGCCGACCGGCGCCCGGGTCGGACAGTGCTCCACCACCCGACCGTTGCGCAGAATCATCATGTGGCTGGTGTAGTCTTCGAGCTCCGCCAGAATGTGAGACGAGACCACCAGGGTCATGCCTTCGGCGCCCAGCGCCCGCAGCAGGTCCGACAGGTTGGCCCGCGCTTCGGGATCGAGGCCCGAGGCCGGCTCATCCAGCAGCAGCACCTTGGGCCGGTGCAGCATCGCCTGGGCGATGGCCAGCCGCTGGCGCAATCCGCGGGACAGGGCGCCGACCTTGTCGTTGAGGCGGTCGGCGATCCCCAGACGGTTAACCGAATCCTGAATACGTCGCTGGCGGTCACGGGTGGCAATGCCGTAGGCGGCGGCCTGGTAGGCGAGACTCTGGCGCACCGTCAGGGCGTCATAGAGCCCGAGATCATCCTGGAGCAGACCCAACCGCCGATGCACCTCCCGCGGGGCGTCGCTCACGTCGATCCGATCGACCGTGATGCTCCCGGAATACAGCGTATCAAGACCGGCGACGCAGCGCAGCAGGGTGGTCTTGCCGGCACCGTTGGGTCCAACCAGACCGGTGATGGTCCCGGCCTTGATCTCGAACGACAGCCCGCGCAAGGCGCGTTTGGTCGGATAATCGAAGATGAGGTTGCGAACGACGATCAAGAGCCTTCTCGCTTCAGCCTGGTTTCGCGACCGAAACGCCGGGCTCTCGACGGTCGTGGCTCGGCGCAACACGATACCTTGAAAAATACACGGACATCCCGGCCCGACAACCCGGACCGCGTCCGGCAACCATCGGACGCCCGCGTCCCGCCGGCCGCCCCGCCGCCACGGGTCCGCCGGAGCGTGAACCATACCGCCCCGCCCGCAGCAGTGCAACGCTGGTGATGCCCGGGGCCAGAGCAATCGGGTGAAAGGGCGTGGTGAGCCTCAGCAAGGACCGACCGCCCTTGGAATCCCGGACCAGATGCGGGCGGTCCCGGGGCCGCGGCGGATTGGCCGGTTCCGGCACCTCGCCGTCATTTCCGGCCGGCGACGTGGCGAAGGGCGGCGGCCACGCTCCGGGCGTCATCCAGGGCATCATGCTCGCGGTGATTCAGGGACAGCCCGATCAACCGCGGCAGGGCGCCGCTGTCGGCCACCGCCACCGGCACCCCCAGGGCCTCGGCCAGCGGCCGGCGAACATCGATGAAGCGCCCGGCCGGAATCGGACACGGCACCGCCGCCAGTTCACAGTTCTCGGCAACCACCAGCCCGTCGCTGCCGTTGCTCAGCACCACCACGGCTTCGTCCCCGACGAACGCCGCAAAGTCCTGGAGCACATCGGGATACCGCCCGCCCTCGGCCTCCAGCCGCTGCTGGGTGATACCGGTCAGGGCGATGAAATAATCGCTCAGCCGGGGATTGCGGACCGGCCGGACCAGCCGGTTGAACCAGCCCCGTTCGCCAAGGTCCGGCCCCAGCCTGACCGCCCCGATCTGCACGATCTCGCGGAACTCTCCCGGGCGGCTCCAGCCGGCGGCGTGCGAGCCCTCCCACGCGGTGAATTCCAGATCCAACACCACCACCGGGGCCGATAACGCCCTCAGCATCGAGACCACGCTCTCCATCCCTTCCCCCGGATCGAACCCTGCCGGGACGGACGATACCGGAACTCCCCCGCCGCCAACAGGCCGGAGCGACCGGCCCGCAGGCGCAGGACCAAAGGCGCCGTCGATGGCCTGAGCATCGCCGGCGCGCCCGGCCGCCTCTCGTGCCTCGCCGCCGGGTGTGTTAGGATCCCTTTTTCCTGTCGCCGGTTTCGCCCGATCTCCGGTCGGACCGGACCTTGCCCAGCCCCTCCTGACCGCGAGCCGATGCGCATCCTCCCTCCGAATCCGATTCCGGTGGCGCCGATTCCGGTGGCGCCCATTCTCGCGGCCGCGCTGCTGGCGGCCTTGCTGCTGGTCGTGTCCGACCGGCCCGTGGCGGCCCAAACCCGGCAACTGACCGACGACCAGCTCCAAGCCATCGATTACCATTACAAGATGGATCAGTATTTCGTCGGCGGCTGTCTGACCGGGGCCACCTTTGGCGCCGTCACCGGCCTGATGACGCTCTCCGGGGTTTCCGTGATCGCCGCGGTTCCCTACATTTCCACCGGGTGCTCGGTGGGTTTTCTGATCGGTGGCGCCGTGATGGTGGTCGGGGATTTCGTCGCGACTCACAGCCCGTTTCGAGGCGACGGCGACCCGCCGCCGGCTCCGCCCGCGCGCTGAGGCCACCCGGCCTGCCCCCTTCCCGGAGAATCCCGTCCCGTCATGACCCTGGCCCTGACCGCCGCGAGCGTCCTTGCGCTCTTCGTCTGGCTTTATCTGCTGCTGTTCCATGGCGGCTTCTGGCGATGCGACCAGCGACTCGATACCGGCCCGGACCCGGAGCCGGCCGTCTGGCCCGCGGTGGTGGCGGTGGTGCCGGCACGCAACGAAGAGGCGGTGATCGGGACCAGCCTCGCCTCGCTGCTGGTCCAGGACTATCCCGGCCGCTTCGAGGTGGTGCTGGTGGACGACTCCAGCGAGGACGCCACCCGCGCCGTGGCGCTGGGGCTGGCCGACCCCACCGGCCGCCTGACTGTCGCCCCGGCCCGGCCGCTGCCCGTGGGCTGGTCGGGCAAGCTGTGGGCGGTGTCCGAGGGGACCGCGCGGGCCGCGGCGATCAACCCGCAGGCACGTTACCTGTGGCTCACCGATGCCGACATCGGTCACGATCCCGGCAGCCTGCGCCGGTTGGTGGCAAAGGCGGAAGCCGACCGGCTGGACCTGGTGTCGCTGATGGTGCTGCTCGATCACCACGGCTTCTGGGCCGGACTGCTGATCCCGGCGTTCGTCTTTTTCTTCCAGAAGCTCTACCCGTTTCCCTGGGTCAACGATCACGCCCACCCCATGGCTGCGGCGGCCGGCGGCTGCATCCTGGTCCGCCGGAACGCCCTGGAGGCCGTCGGCGGCATCGCGCGCATCCGCGGCGCCCTGATCGACGATTGCACCCTGGGCGCGGTGATCAAGGCCGGATCGGGGGGGCGGCGCGGTCGGCTCTGGCTTGGCCTGACCACCCGACTGGTCAGCCTGCGCCCGTACCGCCGCTTTGGCGAAATCTGGGACATGGTGGTCCGCAGCGCCTATACCCAGCTCAACCATTCGCCCTGGCTGCTGCTGGGCACCGTGCTCGGCATGATCCTGACCTATCTGGTGGCGCCGGTCGCCATTCTTACCTGGCCGCTCCACCACCTGGCCGTGCCCACCCTCGCCGGCCTCGCCACCGGATCGCTGATGGTCGTCGCCTGCCGGCCAACCTTGCAGCTTTATCGCAAGCCGCCGGCGGCTGCACTGTTGCTGCCCATGGTCGGACTTCTGTATAGCTTGATGACTGTCGCTTCGGCGGTACGAAGCTGGCGCGGCCGGGGCGGACAGTGGAAGGGGCGCGTCACCCAGGCCAACCTGGACGGCGGCGTCACGGTACCGCTGGCAGGGAGGCCGGTCGATTGACGGCAACCGTTGAAACCCCGTCGGGGAAGACGGCAAAGGACGAGAACTTCCCGGTCGGCTCCTGGCTGCTGCCCCGCGCCCTGCGGCCTCACGTCGCCGCGTTCTATGCCTTTGCCCGGGCCGCGGACGACATCGCCGACAACCCCCGGCTGACCCCCGAAGACAAGATCGCCCGACTCGACGGCTTCGCCGAGGCCCTGGCCACCGGCACCGGCCACCCCCGCCTGTATGGCAAGGCGCTGGCGTTGCGCGCCAGCCTCTCCGAAACCGGGGTCACCGCCCGCCACGGCCTCGACCTGCTGACGGCGTTCAGGCAGGATGCGGTCAAGACCCGTTACGCCAACTGGGACGAGCTGATCGGGTACTGCACCCTCTCGGCGGCGCCGGTCGGGCGTTTCCTGCTCGACCTCCATGGCGAGCGCCCGGACTACGAGGCGTCCGATGCCCTGTGCAACGCCCTGCAAATCCTCAATCATCTCCAGGACTGTCAGGCCGACCACCGGGACCTGGACCGGGTCTACCTGCCGCTTGACTGGCTTGAGGCGCAGGCCGGCCGCCTTGACGACCTTCAGGCCCGGAAGGCCAACAGCGCGGTCCGCGCCGTGATCGACATGTGTCTGACCGGCACCGAAGAGTTGCTGGCAACGGCGTCAGCCCTGCCGGCCCGCCTGCGCAGCCGGCCGCTGGCCATGGAATCGGCGGTGATCCTGCACCTGGCCCGGCGGCTGACCCACCGGCTGCGCCGCGGCGACCCCATCGCCGGCCGGGTCAGGCTGTCGCGGCTGGACTTCGTGCGGTGCGGCATCTCGGGCCTGTTTCACGGCCTGGTCGCGGTCGGCCGGGTCGCCGCGCCATGACCGCGACGGCCGCCGCTCGGGCAAAGGAGATCGCCGCCGCTCAGGCGCATGTGCAGGAGGTGGTCAGGCGCTCGGGCTCGTCCTTTTCCCTCGGCATGCGCATCCTGCCGCCCGAGCGGCGGCAGGCGATGTATGCGATTTATGCCTTCTGCCGGGAAGTCGACGACGTGGCCGACGATGGCGGCCCGACCGAAGTCCGGCTGGCCGAACTGGACCGCTGGCGCGAGGAGATTCACGGGCTTTACGAGGGCCGACCGTCCCGCCCGACCACCCTCGCGCTGCTGGAGCCGGTCCGGCACTTCGGCCTGCCCCGGGAGGAGTTCCTGGCCCTGATCGACGGCATGGAGATGGACGCCCGCGAAACCATGCGGGCACCGCCCATGACCACACTGCTGCTGTATTGCCGGCGGGTCGCCGGCACCGTCGGCCTGCTGTCGCTGCCGGTGTTCGGCGCCACCGAGGCCGAGGCGCGAACCTTCGCGCTGACCCTGGGCGACGCCCTGCAACTGACCAACATCCTGCGCGATCTGGCCGAGGATGCCGGACGCAACCGGCTTTATCTGCCCCGGGAGGCGCTGGAGCGCCACGCCATCGATCCGACGCTGGCCCCGGAAGCGGTGTTGCGCCACCCCGCCCTGCCCGCGGTGTTCCGGGACCTCGCGGCACAGGCGCGCGGGCGCTATGCCGAGGCCGACGCCGCGCTGGCCCGCTGCAACCGCCGGCGGCTGCGGCCGGCGCTGTTGATGATGGCCATCTACGAGGCGATTCTCGACCGGCTGGAGCGCCGGGGCTGGGATCCCGACCGGCCGCCGCCCCGCCTCCCGAAAGCGGCCAAGCTGTGGGCGGCCCTGACCCGAGGTCTGCTGAGGTCGCGATGACCACCCATATCGTCGGCGCCGGCCTTGCCGGTCTTGCCTGTGCCGTCGCGCTGGCCGGACGCGGCCGGGAAATCGCCCTCTACGAGGCCGCTCCCAATGCCGGCGGTCGCTGCCGTTCGTTCTTTGACCCCGGCCTCGACCGGCGGATCGACAACGGCAGCCACCTGCTGCTCAGCGCCAACCGGGCGGCACTGGACTATCTGGCCCGGATCGGTGCCGCCGACACCGTGACCGGCCCGAGCGAGGCGGCCTTTCCCTTTGTCGATCTCGAATCGGGACGGCGCTGGACCTTGCGCCCCAACCGCGGACCGCTGCCCTGGTGGGTGCTGGCGCCGTCGCGGCGGGTGCCGGGCTCCCGGCCCGGCGACTATCTCTCGGGCCTGGCCCTGCTGTCCGCCGCCCCCGGCGCCACCGTCGCCGACTGCATCGCACCGGCCCATCCCCTGTACCGCAGTTTCTGGGAACCGCTGACCCTGGCCGCCCTCAATGCCGAACCGGCGGTGGCCGCCGCCGCCCCGCTGCGGGCGACGCTGCTGGAAACCTTTGCCCGGGGCGGCGCCTTCTGCCGACCGCTGTTCACCCGCGACGGCCTCGGCGCCAGCCTGATCGAACCGGCCCTGTCCTTTCTCGCCGGCCGCGACGTCCGGCCGGCATTCGGCCGGCGGCTGCGCCGTTTGGTCCTGGAGGGCGGACGGGTCGCCGCCCTCGACTTCAGTGACGGCGTGGAGACGGTGGAACCGGGAGACAAGGTGGTGCTGGCCCTGCCCGCCGGGGGAACCGGCGAGCTGCTGCCCGACCTGCCGGTACCCGAGGACGGCCATGCCATCGTCAACGCCCATTTCCGCCTGGACCGGCCGCCGGCGCTGCCCGAGGACCTGCCCTTTATCGGCGTGATCGGCGGCACCGCCCATTGGGTCTTCGTCCGCGACGACGTGGTTTCGGTGACGGTCAGCGGCGCCGGAGCCCTCGCCGGACAGCCGGCCGCCGATCTCGCCTCCCTGTTGTGGTCCGACGTGACCCGCGCCCTCGGCCTGCCCGTCGGGCCGGTGCCGCCGGTGCGGGTGGTCAAGGAAAAGCGCGCCACCTTCATCCAGACCCCGGCCAACCAGCACCGCCGGCCGCCACCCGCCACCCGCTGGCCCAACCTGTTCCTGGCCGGAGACTGGACCGCCACCGGCCTTCCGGCCACCATCGAGGGCGCGATCCGCTCCGGGTTCGCCGCGGCGGCGGCAACCGGTCACCGGGTCTGAAAGCGGGCTTTGCCCCATATCCACCAGATTACCATGAGTCGTTGAAATGAAGGGGTTTTGTGGGCTCTGCCCACATCCGCAAAGGGCCGGTCGGCCCTTTGAACCCATGACGTGAATGATGTCAAGGAGGCAATCCTCCTTGTGGGTTCAGGACAGAGTCCCGGTCTAGGGTTTCGGGGTGAGGCCACCATGGGTCACTCGCAAACCTTGCTGGCATCACAGGCAATCGCCTGATTTCCACGTCATCGACGCTATCGGCCGCCATCGGTTGAGCCCCCTCTTCGCGGTCGGTTATGCGCATATTCCGAGTCTGGTGCAGACCGTCTCCCAAGACGATATTTCAGAAGTGGCGATGGCGATGGCGATGTCGGCCCACGGCGTCCGTGAGCAGGGCAACAACCAGCCGCCAAGCCCGTCAGCGACCAGAAGCGATATCCGCACCCGCAGCCGCGGGGCTTGCTGGCGGGAGCATCAACAGACGGGGAGACTGCGACATGAACAAGGATCGTATCGTCGGCGCGGCCAAGCAAGCCAAAGGCGCCATCAAGGACGGCGCGGGCAAGATGTTCGGTAACGCCAAGCTTGAGGCCGAAGGCAAGGGCGACAAAATTGCGGGCACCATCCAGAATGCCGTCGGTCGTGCCAAGGACGAACTGAAGCATTAGTATGGACAATGAAGCCAAAACTTCGGTCGCTCCCGGGGTATGGGTCATGAGATTACCAAAATCAAATAGTTATGGTTTTCCATGGACCCATCTTCGGCGAGAGAGCTGAAACAAGGAGTAAGTTTATATGAAGAGTGTGATCGGTATCGCCCTTCTGGCGGTCGGTGCAGTCCTGCTTTACTTTGGCTACCAGTCTTGGAATGCCCCGGTTGATCAGGTGGTTACAGCGGTGACGGGAAACCACACCGACAACACGATGATATATGTCATCGCAGGGATTGCCGCAGTTGTCGGTGGTGCTTCGCTCGTCGTGTTCGGTCGGAACGCCGTCTGATCGTCCTTCTACCGAAAAAAGGAGAAACATCCCATGCTTGGAACTGTCCTCTTGATCGTGTTGATCTTGCTTGTGATCGGCGCCCTGCCGAGATGGGGGTACTCGTCCGGTTGGGGCTATTCCGGGAGCGGGGGTCTCGGAATCATCCTGATCATCGTCGTCATCCTGATGTTCACGGGACGGATCTAGGCGTACCCGCGACGACGCAACTGTGACGAGCAGCCGAACGTCACTGTCATCGACCTGACCAGTTGTTGTCCATGAAGCGGCAAATCATCCCTGAAGCTCAACGGTCGATCCCGACGTTGGTTTCAGTCGAGGAACGGAAGCCGCTTTGGTCGGTGGCATGTGCCGGCTGACCGTCGATGCCCGGGCCCCCCGGGCATCGAAATGTTCGTGGCGTCACGGTGCCTTCGGTTCGAGGCATCCGGGATCATCTTTACGCAAATTTACGCAAAAGTGGTGCCGTTTATCCATCCCGAAAGCCGATGAACTGCCACCGCGTACCGTCCACCGCCCTCTGCACCGATATAAGCCATTAGACTATCGGTAAATTCCGAACCTTCCTTTTCCGCTTCCCTCTGACGATAGTTTGGTTCTCCCCCGGGGACATCGGCCCGACACGGCCCCGTTCGGCCCGGGATGGCCGGAGCCGTAACCGGGCGCGCCCCCCGAAACCGAGGACATCAGCAATGCCCAGCATCAACGAACGACAGATTGACGTGCTCAACGGCTTGATCGCGACCACCCTGGACAGCGCCGAAGGGTATGGCGCCGCCGCGAAGGAGGCCAGGAATCCGCGATTCAAGACCATGTTCGATGACCGCGCGGCCCAGCGCCATCAGTTGACCAACGAGCTTCAGGATGAAGTTCGGGGCCTGGGCGGAGAACCCAAGGACAGCGTCAGCATCCTCGCCGCCGGTCACCGGATGTTCCTCAACCTCAAGAACGCCGTCATCGGCAATGACGAGGGCATCATCAACGAGATCGAAAGCGGCGAGGACTACATCAGGGACAAATACGAAGCAGCCCTCCAGGAGGGCAGTCTGACCGCTCCGGTCAAGGCCGTCGTGTCCAGTGCCTACGAAGGCGTCAAGGCCGACCACGACATCATCCGCGACCTCAAGCAGGAATACCAGGCAAGGGCAAACCCGGATGCCCAACCCGGTCTCTGATCACGAACGCGCCCGCGCGCGGGCCGGAAAACCGACCGGCCCGCGTCGGCATGGGTATTTTCCGAACCTTGTGGAGTGACCTGCCATGAAACGAATTCTGCCCGTACTTGTCATGCTGGTCGTCTTCGCGCTTCCGATAGGGAATGCGAAAGCCGACTCACTGATCGGCAACGCCGCCATCGCCTGCGCCGTGGGCGCCGGGGCTGTGGGGGCTGCCACCTATGTCGGCTGGGTGCCCGCACTGGCTTCCGGTGTCCTGCTTGTTCCATTCTCCGAGGTCGTCGCAGTCAACGCGCTGATCGGATGTGGCGTCGGGTTCGTCGGAGTCGTTTCCGCAACCTTGATCGGTCGGGCCATCGATCCGAACCTCGTCGTCATCAGGTAACCGGCCCGAACGCCCCATGCACCCGCGAAGGAGGACCGCCTCCTTGACCCCATGACTCATGGGTTCAAAGGGCCGACCGGCCTTTTGCGGGTGTGGGCAGAGCCCACGAAACCATTTTCCTTCAATCACCTGCCGTAACCTGGCGCACGTCGGCCAACAACACCACCCCCGGCTATGGGGGGGTGGTGTCGTCGGCAGTCCGCTCTTGCTCTGCGCGCTACCCGTGCTGGCTCTGAAGGCGCAGCAGGGCTGCCACCAGGGCGTCGATCTCGTCGCTGGTGTTATAGAACGCCAGCGAGGGCCGAACCGTACTCTCGACCCCGAACCGGCGCAGGATCGGCTGGGCGCAGTGGTGGCCGGAACGCACCGCGATGCCCTCCCGATCCAGGGCGGCGCCGACATCCTCGCTCCGGCAACCGTCGAGGACGAAGGAGAGGACGCCGGCCTTCTCGGCCGCGGTGCCGATCAGGGTCAGGCCCGGAACCCCGAGCAGGCCCTGGGTGGCATAGGCCAGCAGCTCATGTTCGTATCGGTTGATCGTGGCCATGCCGATACGCTCAAGATAGTCGATCGCCGCCCCCAGGCCGACGGCATCGGCAATGTTGCCGGTGCCGGCCTCGAACCTGGCCGGCGGTGGCTGGTAGACCGTCTTCTCGAAGGTGACATCGGCGATCATGTTGCCGCCGCCCTGCCA
>PLTC01000073.1 GCA_003165295.1 Rhodospirillales bacterium
CCATCTGCATGTGCCCGTCGCGTTGATGGTTGGCGAATGGACACTTGGGCGCGTTGACCGGGATTTGATGAAAATTGGCAGAGCCCAACCGTGAAAGCTGGGTGTCAAGATAGGAAAACAACCGACCCTGCAACAAGGGGTCATTCGAAAAGTCGATGCCGGGGACGACATGCGACGGGCAATAGGCGACCTGCTCGGTTTCGGCGAAGAAATNNGCTTGGTCGCGTCCAGATGATCGAACGGGAATTTATCCGCCTGCTGCTGCGTGAAAAGCTGAACCGCGAATTCCCACTCGGGAAATTGACCCGCGGCGATGGCTTCGAACAAATCCCGGCGATGAAAGTCCTGATCGGCACCGCAGATTTTAACGGTCTCGTCCCAAATGGTGGATTGCAGGCCGAGCTTCGGACGCCAATGGAATTTGACGAAGGTTGCGTTGCCATCTGCGTCGATCAGCCGGAAACTATGCACGCCGAAGCCTTCAATCATCCGGAGCGAGCGGGGCAGAGTCCGATCCGACATGATCCACATCACCATATGCATGGTTTCCGGGGACAGCGATATGAAATCCCAAAACGTATCATGGGCCGTTGCCGACTGGGGAAAGCCGCGGTCCGGTTCCATCTTTACGGCATGGATGAGGTCGGGGAACTTGATGGCGTCCTGGATGAAGAAAACTGGAATGTTGTTGCCGACCAAATCCCAGTTTCCTTCCTGGGTGTAGAATTTGACGGCAAATCCGCGCACGTCGCGCGGAGTGTCGACGGAGCCCGCGCCACCCGCAACCGTCGATATCCGCGTGAACACCGGCGTCTTCGTGCCGACCTCGGTGAGAATCCTGGCGGTGGTGTATTGCTTCAACGAGGCGGTCAGTTCGAAGAAGCCATGCGCGCCGGTCGCCCTGGCGTGAACGATCCGCTCGGGAATGCGCTCGTGATCGAAATGAGTGATTTTCTCGCGAAGGATAAAGTCTTCAAGAAGTGTCGGGCCACGCGGATTGGCTTTCAGCGAGTTTTGATTGTCGGACAGGGCGAGGCCCTGGTTCGTGGTCAGCAAGGCGTGCTCTCCGCCAGCGATCTGATGCAATTCGCCGCCGGCGGCGCGTCGGGAGTCTCGACATTGGGCCGTGCCCTGGCCCGGTTCGCCGTTTGCCGGACCCGTCGTGTTTTTTTCTGTAGTCATGGTCGATCTCCCTCGGTGGCTACCCTTGGCCTGCCCCACGCCGTCGTATGCGGCGAAGGTGTCCTCGAAAACGGCGGTGCGGACACGGATGCCCGGCGGCTCTTCCTCAGGCCGCCGCCCTCAGCGTCGCCTGAAGCGTGATCTCCGGAATGGCGGCCAGGGCCTTCGACAGCGGGCAATCGCGCTTCGCCGCCGCCGCGATCTCCTGGAACTTCGCGTCATCGATGCCCGGTACCGTCGCCTGCATGGTCAATGCGATGCGGTCGATGACGAAGCCGTCGCCCTGCCGGGACAGGCGTACGCCGGCCTTGGTGTCGATGTCGATGGTTGCCAACCCGGCCTTGTCGCAGGCAAACGAGAACGCCATGGTGAAGCATGCGGCAAGGGCGGCCCCCAGTATTTCCTCGGGGTTGGTTCCTCGACGGTCGTCCTCGAACCGGGCGGCAAAGCCGTAGGGATAGCCCTTTAGTGCCCCGGTCTCCGTGCTGATGCTGCCAAGACCCTTCTGGCCCCGGCCTTCCCAGTGTACGCTGCCGATCTTGTCGGTCATCCAGTGCCTCCCGTTTCGGCATGGCGTCAGGGAATGACGAGCCGGTCGGGACTCGCTCGGCTGTTCGACTGATGCGCATCCGACGGCTTCATTCCGATAGCGATGATGCAGGATACCGAGCGACGGTGGCCCTGCGGGAGCATCGGAAACTACCCATTGCGTTCCTCCCGGGAGGGGAGTCGTAACGGCTCGGTCACACCTCAGGGGGCACGGGCGACAGGCCGGTGCCTTCAGCCGGTGAGCACGACCTCGGCCGCGGCGCGGAGGGCGGCGATGCCCAGGGCGTAGTCGCCCGAGGAAAATATCGCGCTGCCGGCCACCAGCACACGGGCGCCGGCGGCGGCAATGGCGCCGGCGTTGTCGGGGGTAACGCCACCATCCACCTGAAGCTCGATCGGGCGGTCGCCGATCAGGGCGCGAAGGCGGCGGAGCTTGTCCAGTTGAGCGGGAATGAACTTCTGGCCGCCGAAACCGGGATTGACCGACATCACCAGAATCAGATCGACCCGGTCCAACAGGTACATCACCGCTTCGGGCGGGGTGGCCGGGTTGAGGGCGAGTCCGGCCCTTCGGCCCAGGCTTCGAATCACCTGAAGGGTGCGGTCAAGGTGATAACCGGCCTCGGCGTGGACGGTGATGATGTCGCTGCCGGCTTCGGCGAAGGCTTCCAGATACGAGTCCACCGGATCGATCATCAGGTGGACGTCAAGGACTTTGCGGGTGTGGGGGCGCAAGGCTTTGACCACCCCCGGACCGATGGTGATGTTGGGCACGAAATGTCCGTCCATCACATCGATATGGATGTAATCGGCGCCTGCCTGGTCGATGGCACGGGTTTCCTCGCCCAGTCGGGCGAAATCCGCGGACAGAATTGACGGCGCGATCTTAATCTTGCCCATGCGCTGCACCCCTTTTCTTTGCCTTAACGAACCGGGTCCAGGGGCAGGCCCCTGGTCGCCGAAGGCTTACCTCAGCCTCTCTCTGGCCGCTGCGACCACCGCATCGGCGGTGATCCCGAAATGGGCATAGACCTGATCCGGCGGTGCCGAGATGCCGAAGCCGGGCATGGCGATGACCGCACCTTCGGGGCCGACATGGCGTTCCCAGCCAAAACCGCTGGCGGCCTCGACCGCGATGCGGACGGTGCCGGGATCGATGACCGAGTTCCGATAGCCGGCAGGCTGTTGGGCGAACAACTCCCAGGACGGCATCGAGACGACCGCGGTGGCGATGCCGTCGGCTTCCAATCGGGCGCGCGCCGAGAGGGCCAGACTGACCTCGGAGCCGGTGGCGATCAGCGTTACCCGGCGCGGGCCGACCTCGGCCTCGGCCAGCAGATAGGCGCCACGGGCGGACAGGTTCTCTCCGGTATGGCTGCGGACGGTGGGCAGCGGCTGGCGCGAGAGCGACAGCACGCTGGGGCCGCTGCGATGGGCCAGGGCGATGGCCCAGCATTCGGCGGTTTCGATGCCGTCGCAGGGTCTCAGCACCAGCAGATTGGGCATGGCCCGGAGCGAGGCCAGATGCTCGATGGGCTGGTGGGTCGGGCCGTCTTCGCCGACGCCGATGGAATCGTGGGTGAGTACATGAATCACCCGCAGGGACATCAGCGCGGCGAGACGGATGGCATTGCGCATGTAGTCGGAGAACACCAGGAAGGTGCCGCCATAGGGAATGAAGCCACCGTGAAGGGCGATGCCGTTCATGATGGCGGCCATGCCGAATTCGCGAATACCGTAATGCAGGTAGCTGCCCGAGAAGTCGGTGGGCGTGATCGCCCTCATGCCCTTGGCAATGGTCAGGTTGGAGTGGGTCAGGTCCGCAGAACCACCCAACAGTTCGGGGAGAGTGGCGGCCAGCACATCAAGCACGTCCTGTGACGACTTGCGGGCGGCCAAAGTCGGCCGGGCTTCGGCGACCGCCTGGCTGAAACGCTCCAGCGCCGCGGGCAGGGTGTCGGGCAGGGTTCCGGCGATGACCCGCTCGAACTCGGCGCGGCGGACCGGATCGACGGCGGCGAACCGGCCCTCCCAGTCCTGGCGGGCGGTGGCGCCCCGCCGTCCGGCGGCGCGCCATGCTTCCAGGATCGGCTCGGGCACCTCGAAGGGGTGCGCCGGCCAGTCGAGCCGGTCGCGCATGGCGGCGATCTCGGCGGCGCCCAGCGGCGCACCATGGGTCTTTTCGCTGCCGGCCTTGGACGGCGCGCCGTAGCCGATCACGGTCCGGCAGGCGATCAGGGTCGGACGGTCGCTGTGGCGGGCGGCGGCGATGGCCTGGGCGATGGCCTCGGGGTCATGGCCGTTCACCGCCGCGGTGTTCCAGCCGCTGGCCTGGAAGCGCAGCCGCTGGTCGTCGGAGACGGTCAGGTCGGTGGCGCCGTCGATGCTGATCCGGTTGTCGTCCCACAGCAGGATCAGCTTGTTGAGGCGCAGATGGCCGGCCAGGGAGATCGCCTCCTGGCTGATGCCCTCCATCAGGCAGCCGTCACCGGCGATGACGTAAGTGTAATGGTCCACCAGTTCGGGGCCGAAACGGGTCTGGAGCAGCCGTTCGGCGATGGCGAAGCCCACGGCGTTGGCCAGACCCTGACCCAACGGTCCGGTGGTGGTTTCGGCGATCAGCGGGTGGCCGACTTCGGGATGCCCGGGAGTTTTGCTGCCAAGCTGGCGGAACGCGCGCAACTGATCCAGGTCAAGGTCGGGAAAACCGGCGAGGCAGCCCACGGCGTAGAGCAGCATCGAGCCATGACCGGCCGACAGCACGAAGCGGTCACGGTCGAGCCAGCGGGGTGCGGTCGCGTCGTATTTCAGGAAACGCTGGAACAGCACCGTGGCGACGTCGGCCATGCCGAGCGGCATGCCGGGGTGGCCGGACTTCGCCTTTTCCACGGCATCGGCGGCGAGCATGCGGACGGCGGTGGCCATGCGCTCGTGGCCGACAGGGGGGGGGCCGACAGGGGGGGGGCTGACAGGGGCCGACCCCTGTGCTTGGGCAGTCATCGGGAGCCTCTTTCAACTCTTTCAACGGAACAGGGAGAGAACAGCGGGACGTCGGGACGACATCGGCTCATCGTCGGTTGAGCAGCCAGGCGCAAGGAAACACCGGAGCCAGATAAAGAAGGTACATCAAAGGAATGGCGATGGCGGCCTTGCCCGCGAGACCGGTCAGGCCCAGGGACGCGCTTTGCAGCAGGATCACCAGTATTGCGGCAACGCCGATGCGGCGGGCCTGACCGCGACGGTTGTAGTCTCCGCACAACAAGGCGGTCAGCGCGATCATGGTATAGGCAAGCGCCAGCAAGGGCGTCGAGAGTCGCATATGCAGTTCGGCAGCGTATTGCCGCAACATGTAGGGACTCTCCTGGACATCGGGCGGCGGGTTGAGCAGCTCGTCCATGGAGCGTTCCCTGGGGTCGGCCTGCCGGTCCTGGGGCCGTTCGTCGGCGACCTGGAAATCCACCAGATAGCGGTCGAAATACAATTCAGACATTTTTCCGGTCCTGGTTTCAACCTCCTGGCGCAGGCCGTCGAGCATGATCACCTTGATGCCACCCGGCGAATCGGCCATCACCCCGCGCTGGGCCAGAATGGAAATGTCCTTGCCCGGCTGGCGGGTGTCGTGAACCAGCAGACCCTGCATCTCACCATTCTCCAGACGCTTGCGCAAATAGACGGTGAGACCCTCTGAAATATCGTTAAAGGCACCTTCGCGAATCAGGACCGTGGCAAATTCGTGCCGGACGGCATATTGCAGGCGAACCAGTTCGCGGTTGGCATAGGGACTGGCGTAGACATTGAGAAAGTAAACCACCACCACCACGAACAGCGCGAGCAGGATCGCCGGGTTGGCCAGCCGCCACGGCCCCATGCCGACGGCGCGCATCACCACCAGTTCGCTGTCCACGGTCAGCTTGTTGTAGGAAAACAGCAAGGCGCCGACCAGGGCGATGGGCATGATCACGCCAAGGAAGGTCGGTACCGTCAACACCATCATCCACAGGAACACCGTAAACGGGGCGCCGGCATTGATCACCATGTCGATCAACTTGAGCGACTGCGTGACCCAGATGGTCATGGTCACCGCCAGTGTCGAGAACAGGGTGGTGAGGAACAGATTGCGGAACAGGTAGCGGCCGATGCGGTTCATCGCGGGTCCTTCAAGACGGCGGGCTCGAAGGCCGGGGCGGCGCCCGCGCGCAGCAACAGGGCGGCTTCGACCTCGTCCACGGTAAGATCGGCCAGATGCCGGCGCTGGAGCCACGACACCGCCGGACCCAGCGGAGCCATCCGCTCGGCAATGGTATGGTGGGACATCAGCATCAAGGTCGGCGTTCCCACGGCGGCGGTGATGAAGATCGGCCCGGTGTCGTTGCCGACGGCACCCAGCGCCGCACGGGCGACTCCGGCCACCTCCAGCAGGCTGGTCCGGCCGGTAAGATCGATGATCGCCGGTGCCCGTGCCCGGATTTCGGCCACCGCATCCCGGTCGGCGCCGGTGCCGACCACCACGGTCGCGATGCCCCGCTGCTCCAGCCGGCAGGCCAGGGCGGCATAATGGTCGGCGGGCCATCGCTTGTAAAGCCGGTGGGGCGAGCAGCCGGGGACCAGGATCACGAAGCGGTCGGGCAGGGCGAAGCCGGCGACTCCGGCGTCAAGCCAGGAAAGCGCGGCAGGGCCGGCCGCGGGGACACCGGCCGAGGCCAGATGGGCGAGCAGGCGGTCGCGATTATGCCCGGACAGGCTGAGAAAGTCGGGGCGCGGGTGAGAGCAGCCGGACGCCGCCCCAGACCATTCCGGTCGTCGGGGACCGGCCAGCAACCGGAAATACAGGCCGGTGCGCTGGTTGCTTTGCAAATCGTAGACCCGGGACAGGGGTTCCCGACGCAGACGACCGGCCAGCGCCGCCCAGGCCGCAAGTTGCCAGGCTTTGGGTCGGGGATCGACCCAGACCTCATCAAACCAGGGCATCGCCGATCCGAATGCCGCAAAGGGGGGGGTCGTCATCAGGATCAGCCGGCGGTCCGGGTGAAAGGCGCGGATGGCGTGAAACGCCTCCAGACTTTGCATGAGGTCGCCGAGCGCGCCGAGTTTGATCACCAGCACTGAGCGGGACGTGGACAAGGGGCGCGATACCGTGGCTGCCAGGGGGGTGACAAGGAGGCGGGGCAAACGCAACCGACAACCCGCCGCCGACCCGTGGTGACTATGTCTCTCGGAACGCCGCCGATGTCAAAGACCTTTTCCCAGCCATGCGGGGTCCGGCGGCCCATCTATCCCTTGAGCAGGTGATTCACCTTCTCCCCAAGTTCGTCGTTACGGAACGGCTTCATCAGGGTGGCGTCGGCCTTCAATCGCGCCAGATGCAGGGCCATGTAGGCCGGAACGGTGGACGCTCCGCCCGAGATCGCGAGGATCTTGGGACGGTCGGGCAGGCCGACCAGATGCATGATCACTTCGGTCCCATCCTGAACCGGCATCATGATATCGGTGATCACCAGATCAAAGCGCCGGCCGTTCAGCGTCGCGATGGCCTGGCCACCGTCCCTGGCCTCGGCGACGGTGTGACCGGCGGCCTGGAGAAACTCGACAATGCCCTCCCGGACATCGTCGACATCGTCGACCACAAGGATTTCAGCCATGGGATCGGCTCCGATCAAGGGGGGGGGCTGGGGATGGGCCAGCGCCCGGCGGTGGTGGCGCTTTCGGAGTCGCTGCCGACGGGACGGGCAGATCACCCTAGCGCTTTTCTGGGACGATCGGAACCCTCGGAGATCAAAGCGTCGGTCGGTGCGGCCGACGATGCAGGATGAAAAAAGGAGCGTTGCGACGCGACGGCACGGTCGTGGTGCCGGTAATGCGACATGCCGATCGGCGAGAGAGCACCGGGTCCCCCCATGGCTGTGTGTTCCTGACCAATCGGGCGGATATTTGCCGCCCCTGGCTCGAGAACGCCCTGCCACAGAGAACGCCCTGCCACAGAGAACGCCCTGCCTCTGGTCAAGCGCCACGTCCCCCGTTATGCTCGCCGGCCATGACCGAGCCCGCTCCCGCCCTTGATGAATCCGCCGAAGTCCCATTCGGCGACGCCGTGGTCCGACCCGAGGTAAGCCTGCTGGCCGGGCGGGACAGGCGCCTGCGGTTGGGGCACCCCTGGGTCTATTCCAACGAGATCAGAACGAACGAGGCGGTCAGGGCGTTGCCGGCCGGTGGGCTGGTGCGGCTGGTCGCGCCCGAAGGGGCCTGCCTTGGCACCGCTATTTTCAATCCCCATACCCTGATCGCCGCCCGTCGACTGGCGTTCGAAGGCGATGCGGTGATTGACCGGGGGTTCTTTGCCCGGCACCTGAGGCGGGCGCTGGCCTTGCGCGGCCGGCTGTACGACCTGCCGTTTTACCGGTTGATCCATGCCGAGGCCGATGGGCTGCCGGCTCTGGTGGTCGATCGCTTCGGCGAGGTGGTGGTGGTTCAGGCCAACGCCGCCGGGATGGACCGGTTGCTGCCTGAACTGGCCGCTGCCCTTGATCAGGTGCTGGCGCCGGCGGCGGTGGTACTGCGCAATGACAGCCCGACCCGTGCCCTGGAGGGCCTGGGTACGGAGACCCGCTTGCTGCGCGGCCGTCTCGACGGTCCGGTGCGCCTGGAGGAAAACGGCGCGGTATTTTTTGCCGACCCGCTGGGGGGGCAGAAAACCGGCTGGTTCTATGACCAGCGGGACAACCGGGCATTCGTCGCCCGCCTGGCCGGTGGTGCCCGGGTGCTCGACCTTTACACCTATCACGGCGGTTTTGCGATCCAGGCGGCGTGTGCCGGCGCGGTGCGGGTCGAGGCGGTGGACCGCTCGGAGGCCGCTCTGGTCCATGCCGCCCGCGCCGCAGCGGCCAACGGCGTCGCCGCGGTGTGCGGTTTCCATCGGGCCGAAGCCTTTGCCGAGTTGGAGCGGCTGGCCGAGGCCGGCGAACGCTTTGACGTGGTGGTGGCCGACCCGCCGCCCTTTGCGCGGGCCAAAAAGGATGTGGCCGCGGCCAGCCGCGCCTATCGCAAGCTGACCCGGATGGCGGCGCGGGTGACCGCGCGGGGGGGACTGTTGCTGGTGGCGTCGTGCAGCCACAACATTGACCCCGGTACCTTCGTCGATCTGGTGGCGGGCGGCCTGACCGACGCCCAACGCGGCGGTCGGATTCTGCGTCAGGCCGGGGCCGGCCCAGACCATCCGGTTCACCCGTTGCTGCCGGAGACCGCCTATCTCAAGGCGGTGGTGGCGCAATTGGATTGAATTCGGAATCGACGGGTTCAAAGGGCCGGCCGGCCCTTTGCGGGTGTGGGCAGAGCCTACAAAATTGTTTTCTTTCAATGACCTGTCGTATCCCGGCGGCTATCGGGCACAGCCCCCTCGTTTCATTCTTTACGCCTGCCGGTACCGGTTGCCGCGCCGTTTGTGAAAGACCGGCGACGTACCAGTCAGGGCCGATAGGGCCGCGTCAGACGTTGGTTTACGCGACCAGTGCCGCGTCCTTTTCCGCCAGCAGGCGGGCGACGGCGTCACGGTTGCGCAGGCTGGCGCTCTTGAGCTGGCCACAGGCGGCCATGATGTCCTGGCCCCGCGGCGTTCGGACCGGGCTCGCGTAGCCGGCGGCGTTCACGATGTCGCCGAAGGTCTGGATCGCCTCGGGAGTCGAGCAGGTGTACGGCGCTCCCGGCCACGGATTGAACGGGATCAGGTTGATCTTGGCGGGAATTCCCTTGAGCAGGCGCACCAGCGCCCGGGCGTCGGCCGGGCTGTCGTTGACATCCCGGAGCATGACATACTCAAAGGTGATCCGACGGGCGTTGGTGGCGCCGGGGTAGTTCCGGCAGGCGGCCAGCAGTTCGGCCAGCGGATACTTTCGATTGATGGGGACCAACTGGTCACGGACGTCGTCGGTGACGGCGTGCAGGCTGACCGCCAGATTGACTCCCAACTCCTCGCCGCACCGTTTCATCACCGGAACCACGCCCGAGGTGGACAGGGTGATGCGCCGCTTGGAGATGGCGATGCCGTCACCGTCCATGATGATTTTGAGTGCAGTGGCCACCTGCTCGTAATTCAACAGCGGCTCGCCCATCCCCATCATGACGATGTTGGACAGCAGGCGGCCATCGGGCGGCGCCGGCCACTCGGCCAGGGCGTCACGGGCCAGCAGGACCTGATTTACGATTTCGGCGGCATCAAGGTTGCGGACCAGGCGCTGGGTTCCGGTATGGCAGAACCGGCAGGTCAGGGTGCAGCCAACCTGCGAAGAAACGCAGAGTGCGCCGCGATCCTCCTCGGGAATGTGGACGGTTTCAATCTCCTGGCCATCGGCCATGCGGAGCAGCCACTTGCGGGTCCCATCGTCGGACCGGAGGTCGCGGGCCACCTCCGGCCGCCGAATCACATAGGCTTCGGCCAGACGTTCGCGGACCGGCTTTGCCAGCGTGGTCATGGCTGCAAACGAGGTGGCGCCCCGGTGATAAAACCAGTGCCAAAGCTGGCGTGCCCGGAACGGCTCCAGTCCGAACGCCGTCAGTTCGGCAGCCAGAGCTTCGCGGCCAAGCCCGATCAGCGTCCTGCGGGACTCGGTATCGGCCGGGTCCGCTTCCATTCCACCCTTGGTCATCGATCCACCCGCTTCCGAAACCAAATCCACCCCCGGCCAAGGCCCCCGCACGCTCGGGACCATAACAGATGTGCCGCCGTTGAACAGGGGATCCCCGACCCGGCCGGCGACTGCGCCGTCGTCCGGGTCCGGGTCTGGGTCTGGGTCCGGGTCCGGGTCCGGGTCCGGGTCCGGGCTTCGGGCTTCGGGGCGCGGAGGTTATTTCCTGACGCCGCAGGCCTCGTTGATCGCGGAGAAGGCAGCACCGCTCCCGGCCAGGCTGTAGTCGTCGGTGGTGTTGGTTCCCCGCTCCGAGGTGCCCTTGATCACCATGGACCTGGCGCCGCGGATGGCCGTTGACAGTGACTTATCGGTGCTTTCGTCCGAAGCCCAGGCGGTATCGCCATCGGTGAACAGCTTAAAGGAACGGCCGGCGACCCTGACCGCCACCTCTGTCTTCTTCTTGTATGTGTAGCCGGCGGTGACGCTGACGACGCTGAAGCTTTTTTCCGCGGGGCGATGCGTGATCAGGACGTAGGTACCGCCCCGGGGCTTGCCCTTCGGTTCTGATTTCTTCGGCTGGGCCGACATGTAACAGACCTTCTGGCCGTTCTCCTCATAGGAGTAGGCCTTCCAGTTCTCGAAGGTGCCAAGGAGTTTGGTATTGACCTTGGTCCTGGCGCCGCTTGCGGCGGCGGCGGGTCCGGCCGTGCCCGCCAGCATGAGCGCCAGCAGGAGGATGAGCAATCGGGAGGGGGCAAAAGCAATCATGAGGGGACAGGGGGTTCGTTTCGGAACAGGCGGAGGTTACTCCAGTTCGGGTCTGCAATTCCAGCTTTGTGCCGCGCCATCGCGCAGGTTCTCCGGGGGCCTTCCCGGGGCTCCGCCGTCGCCGGCACTTTTTCGCGGATTCGCGGTGGTCCGGGGACGCTGAATTTGCGTATTGAGGTCCGATATGGTAGATGCCGTGCCCTTAGACTCACCCTTTGCCGGAGCGGCGGCGTGTCCATGGTGGCACATGCGGCTTGCGGCCGACGTTGCCACGCTTTGGGCCATGCTTGAAACCGGTCTGACCGATCGTGCCACTCAGGGACGGAACCTCGACGAGCTGGTGCTGGCGGTCGCCCGCGAGCGCAGCCGGCCGGCGTTCGGTGCGCTGTTCGGGCACTTTGCTCCGCGTATGAAATCGTACCTGATGCGCCTGGGCACGGATGCCGGACAGGCCGAAGAACTGGTGCAGGAGGTCATGTTGCTGGTCTGGAACCGGGCGGAGACCTTCGATCCGGCTCAGGCCAGCGCGAGCACCTGGGTCTTCACCATCGCCCGCAACAAGCGAATCGACGTGATTCGCCGCGAACGCCGGCCCGAGTTCGATCCCAACGATCCGGCGCTGGTGCCCCAGGCGGCGGAGGCGGCGGACCGTGCCATTGAAGCCGGACAGGAGACCGCACGCCTGCGCGCCGCGATCGGCGCTTTGCCCGAAGAGCAGGCCGAGTTGCTGCGCCTCGCATATTTCGATGACAAGCCGCACAGCGTTATCTCGGCCGAACGGGGCATTCCACTGGGAACCGTCAAGTCCCGGCTGCGTCTGGCGCTTGATCGGTTGCGACGACTTCTGAGGGAACCGGTATGATCGAGCCAAAGTATCATCCCGGAGAGGAGATTCTCCTGGATTACGCCGACGGTAGTCTGGCCGAGCCGGCGGCGCTGGTGGTGGCTACCCATCTGACCTTTTGTCCGTGGTGCCGCCGGCAGGTTGCCGAACTGGAGGCCATTGGTGGAGCCCTGCTGGAGGACGAAGCCCCCGAGCCGCTGTCCCCGGAGTGCCTGTCGGCGATGATGGCCCGTCTTGATCAGGGCAGTTGTCCCGAACCGGAAGCCGCCCGGCCACTCCGGTTACCGTCCATCGACCTGTTGGGAGTTCCCCAGCCGTTGCGCAGCTATCTGGATGCGCCGCTGTCCGCTCTGGACTGGCGGCCGGTGGCGCGCGGCATGGAGGAGGTGGATCTGGGGCTCGGTCGGGCGCCGGTCAGAGCCCGGTTGCTGCGCCTGCGCGCCGGAGCCGTGGTGCCGCGCCATACCCATTGCGGCCTCGAGATGAATCTGGTCCTGGCCGGAGGATACCATGACCAGCGCGGCAGTTACCGCCTGGGGGATCTGGTGGTGGACGACGACTCGGTCGACCATCGCCCGGTGGCCGAGCGCGGGAACGGCTGCGTGTGTCTCAACGTAACCGATGCGCCCCTCCAGATGACCGGCGGCATCCGGCGATTTATCACGCAAAGGCTGCGATGGTAGCGGGCGGCGGTACGGTACGGGATACGCGCCGCCGCTCAGACCGTCGGCCCGGGTTCGGCTTTTCCGTACCGCGGCCTTCACGGTTTCCGGGGTGCCGTGGAACGATTTGACGGCCGGGTGGTTTGGTCGCCGAACGGTTTGCAGCGACGGCGGCGGCAGTGTATCTTTCCCCCGCTTTTCTGTTCGCACCATGCCTCGGGATACCGGTGATCGCCGTCGGACCCGACTCGGACCGGGGCATGCCGGGGCCACCGACATAGCTGGAAGATCACTTGAATGACCAACCCCCAGGCCGATCAACTGAAGCCGTTGTTACAGCGGTTACTGACCATGGCGGAAAGCCATGACGAGCGTCTGGCCCGCCTTGAAGCGGCGCATTCCCGGTTGGGGACGCAGATCGCCCGGATCGGGGAACAACTGACCCGACAGAGCGATCAACTGAGTCGACTGGAAGAGGTGCCCGCATCCGCGCCGGCGACCGTGGTGGTCCGGCCATCGGGAATGGGCGAGACCGCGGTCGGCAATCGCTTTGGCGAACAGTTCGGTCGCCTGAATGAACAGATCACCCGGGTCCGTGAACAGTTCGGACGAATGACGGATCAGTTGAGCCGGATCGAGCAGGCCCAGACCGAATTGCGGGAGGACGTGATTCACCAGGGCGGCGACCAGCAACGGTTGCTGGAAAGGGTTGAGGCCAATCTGCTCCGGCGTCAGGACCAATTGACGGTGGAGTTGCCCGAGCGGCTCCAGCAACGGGTGGAACAGGTTACGGCGGAGCTGCCCGAGCGGCTCCAGCAACGGATGGAACATGTGCTGAGTTCCGCCTTTCCCGAAGACGGTGCGTTGGAACTGGCGGCCGAGCCGGTCGCAGAGCCTGTGGCCGAGCCGGTCGTCGAACCCGGTATCCCGCCCGCGCAACTGGAGACCGTCCACGAGGAAGTCCGGCAACTCGGCGACCGTATGGCGGAACTGGTGGCGCAGCTCTCAAGGTTGGGCAATGCCCAGGGGGCAGCGGCAGTGCAGCCGGCCGTGGTTCCTCCGACCACCCCCCCGGCTTCGACTGCCGCCCCGGTGGCAACGCCGGCGCCGGTGCCGGCGCCTGCGGCCAAGCCGCCGGCCCGCTCGGTGGCGGCCCGGCCGGTGGTGGTGGTTCGGCCGGCAACCGGGACCCGGCAGGCGTCGCGCTGACGGGCTCTCGCCAGAGCCCGACCGGTTGAAGGGGCGGGGGGCCGTGGCGGAAGTCGCTGAGGGCCGTGGCGAGAACTCGAAGGTGCCGGGTGCCGTTTCTGATCGCATGCGGCGCTGGGGCCTGACGGCGGTCATGGCCAGCGCGGTCACCACCGGGTTGACCGTTGGCATGACCGTTCCCTTGATTGCCCTGACCATGACAGCCGCAGGGGCCGGCGGGGCGCTGGTCGGCCTCAACGCCACCATGCCGGCGCTGGGGGTGCTGGTGACGGCGCCGCTGGCGCCATGGCTGATCGCCGGTTTGGGACTGGTCCCGACGCTGGTGCTGGGCTGTCTTGCCTCGGCGGCCTCTCTGGTCTTGTTCCCGGTTTTCGATTCGATGGTGAGCTGGTTCTCGCTGCGCTTAGGTCTCGGGTTTGGTCTGGCCTTGCTGTGGGTGGTGAGCGAGACCTGGCTCAGCCGGCTGGCCCTTGCCGGAAGCCGGGGCCGGATGGTCGGCCTTTATTCGACCTTCTGGACTGCCGGGATGGCGGCCGGACCGCTGCTGTTGCAGGTTACCGGTCTCGCGGGGGAATGGCCGTTTGCCATCAGCGCGATGCTGGTTCTGCTGGCTGCGGTTCCGCCGGTACTGGGACGGGCGGCGGCCGGCGGCCGGCAGACCGGATCCGGGCACCGGCAGTGGTCGTCGGCGCTGTTCGGGATGGCGCGGGGAACGATCCTGGCCGGCTTCACGGCTGGCTTCGTCGAGATTTCGCTGTTTAGCTTGTTGCCGCTCTACGGGTTGGCTGCCGGTCTGACCCGCGCCGACGCGGTGTTGATGTTGTCGGTGTTCGCCGCCGGCGGCTTTTTTGCACAGGTGCCGTTTGGCTGGCTGGCCGACCGGCTGGGGCCGGCCCGGCTGCTGATCGGGGCGGCGCTGGTCGGGCTGATGGCGGCGGCGGGTCTGGCCTCGGCTGCCGCAACCGGTTGGGTGCTGTGGCCGTTGTTGTTCGTCTGGGGCGGGGTGGTGTCGGGATTCTACACGCTGGGGCTGATCCAGCTTGGCCGGCGCTTTCGGCGGGCCGGCCTGACCCAGGCCAATGTCCTGTTCATCATGGCTTATACGCTGGGTACCCTGGCCGGTCCGGTCGTTGCCGGCACGGCTTTGGAACTGTGGCCGGTGCACGGCCTGCCGCTGGTGGCCGTCGTGGTTTATTGCGGTTTTCTGCTGGCCGTCATTTCGGGGCGCGAGCCACGTCATCATGGAATGGAGTGACGATGCCGTTGTCCTTTCGGCCCGTCGCCAGGGTGAAGCCTCGGCGCTGGTGATGCTGCTGACCGGCGAGCACGGCCGCCACGCCGGGCTGGTCCGCGGCGGCCAGAACCGGCGCCGGCGCGGAGTCCTGGAGCCGGGAACCCTGGTTCGGGCGCGCTGGCGGGCGCGGTTGCCCGATCAACTGGGGACGCTGGCCCTGGAGCCAACCCGTAGCCTGGGTGCCGCGCTGTTTGACCTGCCGGACCGGCTGGCGGCGCTGGTTTCGGCCTGCGCGCTGCTCGAGGTTGGCCTTTCCGAACGTGAGCCCCATCCGGCCCTTTATCAGGCGGTGCTGGCGTTGTTCGAGGCCCTGGAGCAGCCGGCCTGGGCCGAAGCCTATGTCCGGTGGGAGGTTGGGCTACTGGGCGAACTGGGCTTTGGCCTGGACCTGTCGGCTTGTGCCGTGACCGGTGACACCGCCGATCTCAGCCATGTCAGCCCGCGCACCGGCCGCGCCGTATCGCGAACGGTGGCGACCCCTTGGGCCGACCGCCTGCTGGTCCTGCCCGGATTTCTCCGCGGCCAGGGCGGCGGCCCGGCCGACGTCGCGGCCGGGTTGGCTCTGACCGGCCACTTCCTCGATTGCCATCTGCCGGGCGGACTGCCAGAGGCGCGACGGCGATTGGCCCGGGTGAACACCGCTCCGCCGCGGACGTGACCGGACCGGACGACTCGATCCTGTTCGGACCGGGTGATCAGCGTTCACTGCCGGATGGGGAGAATTCCAGGCCAAGCCGGATTCTCGACACCCCGGCTCCGCTCCGCTACTCTGCCGCCGATCGCAGTGGGACCACCCTGATGGTTCGCCGGGCGGGCCTTGCTGGCGAACAACCAATTGACTTGAAACGGTTATCGTGAAAATTCCCTCTCCCGACTTCGAGGTTCAGGACAAGCCGCTGGCCGAGGCGCTAAGCGAGCGGTACCTGGCTTATGCGCTGTCAACCATCATGGCGCGGTCTTTGCCCGACGTGCGTGACGGGCTGAAGCCCGTCCACCGGCGCCTGCTGTTTGCCATGAGCCAACTCAAGCTGGAGCCCGACCAGCCACCGAAGAAGTCGGCCCGGGTGGTCGGCGATGTCATCGGCAAGTTCCATCCCCACGGTGATACCGCGGTTTATGACGCTCTGGTGCGACTGGCCCAGGATTTCGCGGTGCGTTACCGGTTGATCGACGGCCAGGGCAATTTCGGCAACATCGACGGCGATAACGCGGCGGCGATGCGCTACACCGAGGCCCGGCTGACCGAGGTGGCGCGGGCCTTGCTGGAAGGCATCGACCAGGACGCCGTCGACTTCCGCGCCACCTACGATGGTGACGGCGAGGAGCCGGTGGTGCTGCCGGCCAACTTTCCCAACCTGCTGGCCAACGGCGCAACCGGTATCGCGGTGGGCATGGCCACCTCGATTCCCCCCCACAATGCCGGCGAATTGTGCGACGCCCTGCGCCACCTGATCAAACAGCCTCAGGCGTCCATCGAGTCGCTGGTCGCGCTGGTGCCGGGACCCGACTTTCCCACCGGCGGGGTATTGGTGGAGCCCAGTGCCTCGGTGATCGAGAGCTATCGCACGGGCCGCGGTGCGTTCCGGCTGCGTGCCCGCTGGGTGGTGGAAAAGCTGGGGCAGGGGACCTGGCAGATTGTGGTCACGGAAATTCCCTATCAGGTTCAAAAGTCCCGACTGATCGAGAAGATCGCGGAATTACTGAATGTCCGCAAGCTTGTGCTGCTTGAAGATGTCCGCGACGAGTCGGCAGAGGATATCCGGCTGGTGCTGGTCCCGAAAAGCCGCAATGTCGACCCCGAGGTGCTGATGGCCTCGCTGTTCCAGGCGACGGACCTCGAGGTGCGCTTCAGCCTGAACATGAACGTGTTGGATGCCGACAACGTGCCGCGGGTCATGGACCTGCGAGAGGTGCTGCGCGCCTTCCTCGACCATCGTCATGAGGTGTTGCAACGGCGCTCGCGCCACCGCCTGGCTAAGATCGAGCATCGGCTGGAGGTACTCGACGGTTTGCTGGTCGCCTTCCTCAATCTCGACGAGGTGATTCGGATCATCCGCTTCGGCGACCAGCCCAAGGCCGAGTTGATGCAACGTTTTTCACTGACCGAGGTTCAGACCGAGGCGATCCTCAATATGAGGTTGCGGACGCTGCACAAGCTGGAGGAAATCGAGATCCGGCGGGAGCATGATGGTCTGGCCGCCGAGCGGACCGGCCTTCAGACCTTGCTGGCCGACGAGCCCATGCGCTGGCAGGCGATCGCCGCCGAGATCACCGAGATCAAGAAGAAATTCGGCAAGGCGACCGCGCTCGGCAAGCGTCGCACCGACATTTCCGACGCGCCCAAGGATATTGAGATACCGCTGGAGGCCACGGTCGAGCGTGAACAGGTGACGGTGTTGTGTTCCGATAAGGGGTGGATCCGCGCGGTTAAAGGTCATCTGTCGGGGGCTGAAAGCGCCGAAGTCAAGTACAAGGAAGGTGACGGCCAGCGATTCGTGCTGCATGCCGAAACCACCGACAAGCTGATCCTGTTCGGGACCAACGGCCGTTTCCATACCCTTGGCGTGGACAAACTGCCGCGTGGTCGCGGCTTTGGCGAGCCGGTGCGACTGATGGTCGATCTTGGCAACGAGACCGAGATCGTCGCGCTGTTCAAGCACCAGCCAGGGCGGCGCCTGGTGGTGGCGGCCGAAGACGGCCGCGGCTTTCAGGTGGAGGAAAACGAGGTCATGGCACAGACCCGGGCCGGCAAGCAGGTGCTTAACCTGGAAGAGGGGATATCGGCGCGCCTGTGCCTGCCGGTCGAAGCCGGCCGCGATGCGGCGGCAGTGATCGGCAACAATCGCAAGATGCTGGTGTTCATGCTGGAAGAGCTGCCGGTGATGACCCGGGGCCGCGGCGTCATTCTCCAGAAATACAAGGATGCCAGTCTTGCTGACCTGACCCTGATCCGGTTCTCGGACGGCCTGTCCTGGTCCAGCGGTGAGCGGGTCAGGGTCGAAGCCGACCTTCGCCCCTGGCTGGCCCCGCGCGGCTCGGTGGGCCGTCTGCCGCCCAACGGGTTTCCGAAGCTCAATAAATTTGCGTAATGGGTGCCAGGGGCCGACCGGCCCTTGTCCGGGGCCGGAAAGCCCCTGTCGTCAGGCCGTCTTGGCCTCCTCTTCCGGCCCCGGAGTCGCCACCGGCAGCAGAATGATGAAGGTCGCGCCCTGACCGGGGCCGCTCGTGACCGAGATGTGGCCATCCCAGTCCTTGACGATGCCTTCGACCACCGAGAGGCCAAGGCCGGTGCCCTGGCCGATCGGCTTGGTGGTGAAGAACGGTTCAAAGATGCGGTCGCGGATTGCCGGCGGGATCCCGGGACCGTCGTCGGCGATCTCGATCCGCATGGCGTCAGCAGGCGCGAGACCGGTCAGACCGCGCTCCTGGGCCGAGAGCGTCACGCGCCGGACCGAACAGCGGATGGTACCGCGCTCGTTCATCGCGTCGCAGGCGTTGTTAAACAGGTTAACCACGATTTGCGACAGTTCGCTGGCGTTACCCATAACCCGGGTCGTGACGTCGGCGAAGGTGGCGTCGATGACCACCGAAGGCGGCAGCGCCTGGCGGAGCAGGTGAACGCGCTCGGCGATCACCTCACCACACGCCACCGGTCCGGTGGACGGAGTCATCTGGCGGGCGTAGGTCAGCACGCTGCGCACGATTTGGGCCGCCTTCCAGCCGTTTTCGTGGATGGTCTCCAGATAGGTGCGCAATGGTTGATTGTCGCCAATCTGGGACAGCGCCAGCTTGGAGAGCATGGTAATCGGTACCAGCAGGTTGTTGAACTCGTGGGCGACGCCGCCGGCCAGCTGGCCCAGACTTTCCAGTTGTTGGCGGCGGCGCTCGGCAGCCAGACGATGACGCTCTTCGGTGATCAGGGTCGAGGTGCCGAGATAGCCGGCGAAGCGGCCGTCCTCGGTAAACAACGGATGGCCACTGAGCCGCACCCATTCGGGCTCGCCGCCGTGCGGACGCACCGGGAGGACGCAACTTCGGAACGGCAACCGGGCGGTCATCGCGGCGCGCAGTGTTGGGAAATCCTCGTGGGGCAGGGTTGGATCGACGAAGTCTTCGGCGTACCGACCCAGCAAAAGGGCAAGCAGACCCTGCTGGTCGGCGATTTTGCCCTGGACCCGGGTCAGCCGCAACTCGGCGTCGCATTCCCAGATGTCGTCCGAGGTCAGTTCCAGCAGGATCCCCAGGCGTTCGATCAGGTTACGGGGACTGTCGGTTGGCGGTGGGTAGGGCATGGCGCGGGACCCGTCTAAAGGCCACCCTGGCAAAGGTATTTGATTTCGAGGAAATCGTCGATGCCGTAGCGCGAGCCCTCGCGGCCGATGCCCGATTGCTTGACGCCACCGAACGGCGCGACTTCGGTGGAGACGATGCCCTCGTTGATGCCAACGATGCCGTATTCCAACGCCTCGGCGACCCGCCAGATGCGGCTGGCGTTTCGCGTGTAGAAGTAGGCGGCAAGGCCGAACTCGGTGTCGTTGGCCTGCTTGATGGCCTCGGCCTCGCTGTGAAAGCGGAACAGGGCGGCGACCGGGCCGAAAATCTCCTCCCGCGCGATCCGCATTGCCGGAGTGCCGCCCAGTACCAGCGTCGGCTGATAGAAGGTGCCGCCCAACGGATGGCGCTCGCCGCCGCGCGCCACCCTCGCGCCTTTCCCGTGGGCGTCGGCCACCATCGCCTCAACTTTGGCGAGGGCGGCGGCGTTGATCAGTGGTCCCACCTGGATCCCGGGCGTGATCCCGGGTCCGACCTTGAGCCCGGCCATCGCCTGACCGAGCCGATCGGCAAAGGCGTCATAAACGGCGTCGGCGACGAGGAAGCGGTTGACACAGACGCAGGTCTGACCGGCATTGCGAAATTTGGAGGCCATGGCGCCTTGTACCGCGGCGTCGAGGTCGGCGTCCTCGAACACGATAAAGGGCGCGTTGCCGCCCAGTTCCAGGGACACCTTTTTGATGGTGTCGGCACATTGGCGCATCAGCAGCCGGCCGACTTCGGTCGAACCGGTGAAGGACAGTTTGCGCACCAGGGGATTGGTGGAAAGCTCGGCGCCCACTGCGGCCGGCCGGCTGGTGGTGAGGACGCTGAAGATGCCTTTGGGCACCCCCGCCCGTATCGCCAGATCGGCCAGTGCCAGCGCCGAGAACGGCGTATCTTCGGCCGGCTTGACCACCACGGGGCAACCGGCGGCCAGAGCCGGCGCGACCTTGCGGGTAATCATGGCGTTGGGAAAGTTCCAAGGCGTGAGCGCCGCCACCACCCCGATCGGCTCCTTCAGCACCAGCAACCGTCGGCCCGGAGCCGTGGCGGGAATCACGTCGCCATAGACCCGTTTGCCTTCCTCGGCAAACCAGTCAATGAACGACGCCCCGTAGGTCACCTCGCCCCGTGCCTCGGCCAGGGGCTTGCCACACTCCAAAGTCAGCAGCAGCGCCAGATCTTCCTGGTTGGCCAGGATTAACTCGCACCAGCGGTGCAACACCGTTGCCCGATCCTTGGCGAGGCGCGCCCGCCATGCCGGCCATGCGTCCGCCGCGGCCTCAATGGCGCGTCGGGTTTCGGCCACCCCCAGATCCGCCACACCACCGAGCCGGGTGCCATCGGCTGGATTGGTTACATCGAACCGGGTCCCGTCGTCGGCGTCGGCCCAGATGCCGCCGAGACAGGCCTGTTCGCGAAACAGGGCGGCATCCTTTAGGGCGAGGGCAGGGGAGAACTTGGTGGTCATGGGCGTCGTCTCCAGAATTCCCGTGTCCGCCGCACCGGCGTCCTGTCCCCAAAAATGGGTGGCGATGCACGCAAGGGAATGGGGTCGGGGGGGGCGTCGGCTCCGGCGGTTCCGGCTGGGGCGAGGAGCGGCAACCCCTCGCCTTATATGCATCGCCGAATTGAGATGGGTTCGCGGCCCCACCAACCGCCGTTCCACCTCGGCGGCAGGGAGCCCAAAGCCGGGGTCAGTGAGGGGCGGCGGTCCCCGAGACGGTGATGACGCCCTTCATCCCGGCCTCGTAATGACCAGGGATGTTACAGTCGAATTCAAAGCTGCCGGCGTGGGTGAACTTCCAGATCAGGGTACCGGTCTCGCCAGCCTCCACCGAAACCGCGTTCGGGTCATCGTCATGGTGCATCTCCATGCCCCTTTCCATCATTTCGGCCATTTCTTTGCGGTGCGCCGTCTGGGCTTCGACGTCACCGATGGTAAAGTCATGGTCGCCCTCGCTTCGGTTGGTTACCACGAAGCGGATGGTTTCGCCGGTCTTGACCTGAACGGCGGCGGGGTCGAAGGTAATGTCCTTCATGGTGATGTTGATGGTTCGGTCGACTGTGCCGGCGGTTCCCGGTTCACCGAACGGGAACGATTCGCCCGATGCACCGTGGTGCATTCCCGCCATTCCTTCCATGTTCTCCATCCCCGGCATGCCGCCGCCGGACTGAGCGACGGCGTTATCGAAGCCGGTAAAGAAGAACGCGGCGCCGAGGGCGGCGCCAAGAACGATGGACGACGGGCGGAACGAAGCAGCAGGCTGGGTCATCGGCAGTCCTTTCAGCGGGCAGTCAATGAATATGCGTATTGGAGCGGGCGGGCGCGATGCGGGCACGGGTGATGGACTGGAAGCGGGATCTATCAGGACAGGTCGCGGGGCTTGATCAACGCATGGAGCGCACCGTTTCCCGGTGCGACCGCGCGCCAACCGGACACCGGATCCGCAAAACACAGTACCGCCAGAGCGCCGGTGGGAAACTTTGCCGCCAGTGCCTTCAGGGCTTCGGGGGGACCGGTACCGGCCAGTGCCAGAGCCAGATCGTGAAGATCGGGATTATGGGATACCAGCATCGCGCGGTTGACCTCTTCGGGCAGACCATGCACGGCACCGAGCAGGGAGGACCAGCCGCGAAGATACAGGTCCGGGCGCTCTTCGATTACCGGCGACTCGCCCAGTTCGGTCAGTACCCCGGCCAGTGTCTCGGTGGCGCGTCGGGCCGGAGAGCACAACACCCGCTCGGGGGCCAGCCCGGCTCCGCGCAGGTGGCGGCCGATGCGGGTCGCCGCGGCCCTCCCGCGCGACGTGAGCGGCCGCGCGAGGTCGGCCAGCCCGGTCTCATCCCATGACGATTTGGCGTGACGCAAGAGCAGCAGCGTCTTCATGGCTCCTTCCCCCTCCGGGTCCCCGACTGCCAACCGTCAGAGAGCGGGCAGCTTATCACCGCCGACAGTCAAAGCACACCGGTTCATGGCGCGTGTCAAGCATCATGGGTTGCCTCTCGGGCGGCTCGCGTCGAGCCGTCAGGGTGACGAACGGAAACAGGTGACGGTCCCGCCGGCCGTCCGCCTTCGGGGGCTGCCAGCGGTGCCCCGCGATCTTATCTCACCCGGCGTTCCGATCGTGGTCGCAACCGAGTACGGTCATCAACTCCTGCCATTCCCGTCGGCCCAGGTTGCTGGTCTCCAGGGTCACGGCTTCGCCTGCCAGCAGGCGACGGATCACGCCAACCCCGGTAGCCGACAGGTGGATTCCACCCAGCCGGTATTCCTGGAAGGCGGAAAAGACCAGAGGTACCCAACGGGCCACAACATCAAGGATAACCCCGGCATAGGCGCGAATTTCGTACTGGGCATGGGAGTCCGCACGAAGAGACAGGAAGTGCAGCAAATTGTTCAGATCGATCTTCCAATACCACTGGGTATAGTAGCTGAGAGAAAGATTGATCCGCGCCAACTCGCGGGCAAGGCCGGGACGTTCGGGGTCGACAATGCTGCCGTCGTCGCGCCGGTTGAGCAACTCTTCGTAATGGCTATAGGCGGTTTCGGCATCCCGACGCAGGATATCAAGTACCCGTGCGGCCTCGGCAGGCCCCAGCGCCGCACCGCGTCCCTGGCGGTTGCTGTCCGCCTGGACGCCAAGGTGTTCCGGGGCCGGTAAATAGAATTCCCGGTCAAGTACCGAATAACGTGCCGAATACTCGTTAACATTCGCCGTGCGATGGCGGATCCACTGACGGGCCACGAAGATCGGAAGCTTCACATGCAGTTTGAGTTCACACATCTCGAAGGGGGTTGAGTGCCGGTGGCGCATCAGATAGCGAATCAAACCGGCATCCTCGCTGACCTGCCGGGTCCCGCGGCCGTAGGAGACCCGGGCCGCCTGAACCACCGCGGCATCGTTCCCCATGTAATCGATGACCCGTACAAAGCCATGGTCGAGCACCGGCAGCGGCTGATAGAGCAGGGCCTCGAGATCCGGCACCGTGGCGCGTCGGGTGGGTGCGGCGTCGCCACGGAGATGCTCGATTTCGGCAAGCTGTGCGTCGGTAACTGACATGGCGGTTGGTCCGGCAGGCAAAGGGTGGCCGGTACTGTAGCGTTCCCGGTGGCGACCGTCACCCGGTTCAGCGTTATCGAACGGTCCGCCGCGATCGGGCCATCGTTCCTCTTACCCTTTGGCTTTAACGGCGCTATATTGATGACCGCGGTTGCAGCCGACCGTGACAGACCGCGACCGCCCCGATGCGTCAGGTACGGGAGAGTCGGGGGCTGGCGATGAAGCTCCCCGGAGCGGCTGGCCGGCCGGGGGACATGGACAAACGCAACCTGTAGCCAGGCGAGGCAGCCTGGACGAGACAGCACGGACAGGGGCAGCATCGGGAATGCCGAAAGAGCAGTTGCGGTACGACAAAATGGTCGAAGCGGCGTTGCGCGGCGTCGTACGCTCCGCCCTCAAACAGGTGGGGATGGCCGGCTTGCCCGGCAATCACCACTTTTATCTGACGTTTCGCACCAGCTATCGCGGCGTCAAAATTCCAGATTACCTTCGGAGCCAGTATCCGGGTGAGATGACGATTGTCCTCCAATATCAGTTCTTCGGGCTTGATGTGACCGAGGAGCAATTTTCCGTGACTCTCAGTTTCAATAACGTACATGAGCGGCTGACGATTCCGTTTGCCGCGATCACGACTTTCGCCGATCCATCCGTCAACTTCGCCTTGCAGTTCCAGCCGGTCACGGCCGAGCGTCTGGATGTCGAAGAACCGCAGCCGGCTCCGGCCCCCGGTCCACGGCCTGGACCCGCCGGAGGCGAGGAGAAGCGGGGCGAAGTCGTCACCCTGGATGCGTTTCGTAAGAAATAAATCCGCGTAGGTGACCACTGGCCGATGCCGCAGGCCGGCACCGGCACGCGCCGGAGGTTGCTGCTGGCAAGCATTATCCCGGACAGATGGAGCTTTCTTTGGCCGAACGCCAGAATACCGATACGGGCACGGCTGGCAGCAATGACGTGAACGGCATCGCCGCCAGTCAGTTGCGCCAGCTTATCGAAAAAATTGAACGCCTTGAGGAAGAGAAGAAGGGGCTTGCCGACGACATCCGCGACATTTATGCGGAAGCCAAGGGACAGGGCTTTGACACCAAGATTCTGCGCAAGGTGATTTCCCTTCGAAAAAAGAGCCGGGAAGAGCGCCAGGAGGAAGCGGAGCTTCTCGAACTCTACCTGGGTGCCTTGGGTGAGGCGGTGTGAGTGGCGCCTGTGGGTTCAGTACTGGCCGTAATAAAAGCCATAGTAGTCGGCCAGACGCTGGGCTTGGTCGGCGATACGCTGGGCCTTCTCGATCTCGCTATTGGGGCGTGGCTTGGCGGCCTTGGCCCGACCGCCGGTCAGAACCAGGAAATTTCTTTTGAAGTGGCCGGATTGCGCTTCGACGGCGGCCCGTTCCCCGGCCGTCCGGTCACGCTGTTGCCGCATCGCTTCTTCCCGCTCCAGGCGCGCCGCCTCGGCCTCGTTTTCGGCCTTTAGGCGGGCGTATTCGTCAACTTTGGGCAGATAAGACGTGGAGGTCCGGGCGAACATGGCCATGGCGTTTCCCTCTTGTGTTCCGGCCGCCGATTGACGGCTCTTTTTTTGATGTTCCGCGTTGCAACATCGCGACCGCCGCTGCGAGATTTCGGCCCATTATTCGGTTACGGGCGGCTGGTTACTGAAAATTAACACTCGTTGAGGGGAGTAGAAGCTGTAAGGTTTGACAGAGAAAGGCTGGCCTCTCGGGCATTGGATCGCTTTGGCATGGGTCGCGACCCGGCCCGAAGCGGCTCGCCGGCGGGGGAGGGGGTTGGAATCGCGGACGTTTTGTGTCGGGACGGTTACCGCCCGCGGTCTTGTCCGAAGACGCGGCGGGCTATGCTGCTACAAGTGTGGCGGATTGTCGCGCCCGGAGCAGGCCACACCATCCCGACGCTCAGAGTGTGACAGGCAATCGAGTCTGTCATAAAATGCCCTTTGGAAACAGATGGTTTTGTCCGTCAAAACCAGGCAGGACGGGCATTCTTTGTCAGCCTCTCAGGCGGAAATCGATTCGGGCCGGATCGGGGCCGGAGGCTGGCCGGCGCAAAAGCCGTCCCAGGCCAGCCGGCAGGCGGCCGCGAAATCACGGGCAAAGGCCGGAGCATCGCAAAGCGGGGAGGCGAGCATTCGCGCTCTGAGCCCGGCGCGAATGCCGGCCAGCCGGTTCCGGTCGCCGGCCCACGCCACCGCCAGCCGGATGGCGCCGTCGGGATCGGCCGCAATCAGGTCCCCCAGGCCGAGGGTGGTGAGATAACCAAATGAATGACGGCTGGCGACGGTCCGGCCCGGGCAGGTAATGACCGGAACACCCATCCATAAGGTCTCGAGGGTGGTCAGGCCACCGTTGTAGGGAAAGGTATCGAGAGCAATGTCAACGCTGCCGATGGCCGCCAGATGGTCGGCACGGGAGGTGCCGCCGGCGAAAACGAGGCGTCGGGCGGGGATGCCGTGGTCACCGAAGAGCGCCCGACAGCGATTGCGGGTGAGTGGGCAGGCGAAGCCGACCGCCTTGAGCAACAGCCGCGACTCGGGAACCTGCTGAAGAATCCGACTCCAGATGGCGATCACCTGGGGCGTGAGCTTGCTCAGGAAGTTGAAGGAGCCGAAGGTCATCGGGCCGTCGGTCGCCGCCGGCAGTCCGGTGACGGGTGGCGCCTCGGCGGGCGGCTCCCAGCAGACATAGCTGTGCGGCAGCCGAATAATCCGCTCGCGATACCAGGCGTCGGCTCCTTCGGGCACCTGGTGACGATCGGCCAGCAGATAGTCCATGGCGGCAAGTCCGGTGGTGCCTGGGTAGCCGACCCAGGCGACCTGAAGTGGGGCCGGCTTTCGCGCGAACAGCGGCAGCCGGTTCCCGGCGGTATGACCGCTGAGGTCGAACAGGATATCGATGCCGTCGGCACGAATCTGCTCGGCCACCGACCGGTCATCGCGGCCGAGAATCGTTCGCCATGTGCTCAGGGCGCGGATGCGGGCGGTAAGGGCATCCTCAATCGCCCCGTTACTGTAGCAGACCAGTTCATGACCGGCCGCGGTCAGTGCCTCCAGCGCGCCGATCACCAGGAATCCCACGGCATGGCGGCGGAAGTCCGCCGAGACGAAACCGAGTCGCGGCGTCCGCGGTGACCGCGGGCCGGGACGGTGTTCCGGCCATCCGGCCTGGAACCCGGCGGCGTGGCATGCCTCCCACCCGGCGGCGGCCGCGGCCAGGTCGGGCAGATCGACGTCGGGCCGGCACATCAAGGTAAACAGCAGGTTGCTCCGCACGTCGGCCCGTTGGGGCCAAATCGCCAGGACCCGATGGTACAGCTCCACCGCGTCGTCGAGCCGGCCCTGTTCACGCAGCAGGTTGCCGAGATTGCCGGCGGCATCGGCAAAGTCGGGGTCGAGGGCCAGGGCGCGCCGGTAACAGGCTTCGGCCTCCGCCAGGGCACCCCGGTCCTGGAGCGCGACGCCAAGATTGTTGTGACTGGCGGCACTGCCGTCATCCAGCACCAGCGCACGCCGATAGCATGTTACGGCCTGATCCCAGAGACCAAGCTCCTGGAGCACCACCCCCAGATGGTTATGGGCCTCGGCCCACCCGGGCAACAGCGCCACCGCCTGCCGGTAATGGTGAGCCGCCTGCTCCAGCCGCCCGACCGCCCGCAGTATTTCGGCAAAGTTGTGGTGGATCGTGCCCGAACGGTCGTTGAGGGCCACGGCCCGGCCGACCAGTGCCAGCGCCTCGTCGTAACGGCCGCCCTGACCGGCCGCCACCCCCGACAGGTGCAGGCTGTCCACATGATTCGGCGCCCGACTCAGAATTTCCCGGTAGATCGCCTCGGCCTCGGCCAGGCGGCCGGCCTGGTGGTGTGCCACTGCCGCTGCGAAGGCCGTCGCCACCGGGGGCGGCTGGTTCGACATTTCATCTCCCCCAATCCTGACCCGCAGGCCATCAATCCCGTGACGGAATTCCGTAACACACGCCGCCTCGACGGCATCCGCGGTCGCCTCTTTACCATCTGACGATGGGCTCAACAATTCATAGATGTCACTTGGCCAACAGATATCAGGCGCTCGGCGCGCTTGGGCACCACGTTATTGCCGGCCTCGCTGCTCCGACCGCATTGGAAACCGGGACGACAAAAACGTTCGCTCAAATAGAACGTCCAGGCTGACAGAAATATGACATATCTGGCTCTTCGCTGTTTCACATGGGT
>PLTC01000161.1 GCA_003165295.1 Rhodospirillales bacterium
GTCACGTCGAGTCTCAACTGACGGTGGTGGTGCTGCATTCGGTGCCGGCCATGACCACCGCCGAGGCCCTGGCGGTGGAGGCGCCGGCCATCGCCAACGCCTCCACGACCCTGACCGCGGCGACCACCGAGCCCCAGCGGGCCGGGGTAATGACCGAGCTGGCCGGGCGCATCGTCGGTCTCACCCGCCAGGTTGACGGGCTGGAACGGCTGGAGGTCGACAGCGGCATCCTGATGGTGCTGCGCGACCGGATCCGGACTCTGGCGGTCAATCTCAATCACCAAAGCGATCTGGTGGCACAGCGCATCGCGCTCAACACCAGGCTGCACGACAACGTCACGGAACTGGCCGACAGCCACAAGCAGTTTCTTAACGCGGTCACCCCGCGCATCGAAAACACCTATCGGTCGTTGTTCGTCGGGATCAAGACCCTGGTGGACGATCTTGGCCCGAAGGCCGGCGGTCCGGTCGACGACCGGAGCGGAGGGGCAGAGGCCGCGACCTATCGCGACATGGTGGTGCTGCAACACCGGATTGGCCAGTTATTCAACCACAATGTCGGGGAAATGCTGGCGTTGCTGGAACTGGCGGCCGCCGGCAATCTGGCCGCGGGTCTGCTGAACGAGGTGATCCTGGTGGCCGACCCGGTCCGGATTCACCAGTTGCGCAGCCGGTTTGGCGAGATCACCATTTCCATGGGCACGATCCGCCTGAATCTGGCCACCACGCCGGAAAATCAGGTGTTGCTCGGGCTGACCACGCCGATGTTGCAATACGGCCTGGGCGCCGACAACCTGTTTGACGGTCGCCTGCGGGCGCTGGACCTGGACCGCGCCTCGGCCCTGGTGGTGGCCGAAACTCATTTGCTGTCCGAGGCCCTGACCAACGCGGTCAACCAGTTGCTGGCCACGGCGCGCGCCAATGCCGAAATGACGGCGCGCGACGTTCAGCAGGGTGCCGCCACCGCCCGGCTGCTCCAGACCCTGGCCGCCGGGCTGGCGGTGGTGGTGGCGCTGGGCATCGGCTGGCGCTACGTGGGGCGCCAGATCATCGGCCGCATCCTGGCCTTGCAGCGGGCCATGGAGGCCGAGGCCGCCGGGCGGGAGATGGTCATCCCGGCCCAGGGTGATGATGAGATCAGCGACATGGCGGCGGCGCTCGGCCACTTCGTCAGCCGACGCAAACGCGCCGAGTCCGAGTTGCGCACGGCCAGGGACCGGGCCGAACGCGCGGTCCGTGAACTCACCGAACTTCAGGAAACGTTGGTCCAGACCGAAAAAATGGTGGCGCTGGGCGGTCTGGTCGCCGGAGTCGCCCACGAACTCAACACGCCGGTCGGTGTCTGCCTGACCGCGGCTTCGCTGCTGACCGAGCGGACCGAAGACCTTGCGCGGGTCTTCGAAGCCGGACAGTTGCGCAAGTCGAAGGTTCAGGATTATATTGAGGTTGCCAGCGAAATTTCCCTGCTGATCCGTTCGAACCTGGAGCGCGCCGGGGATCTGATCCGGGTCTTCAAGCAGGTGGCCATCGCCCCGGTGGAGGGCGAGCGCCAGATTTATCGCCTGCGCGAGCACCTCGAGGTGGTGGTCGGGCTGATGGCCGAGCGCGTGCAGCGGGGTGGCCATCGGCTGGATCTCGACTGCCCGCCCGAGCTGACCATGAACGGCTTTCCCGAGGCGTTGCGTCAGGCGGTTGAGGTTCTGCTCGACAACGCCCTGACCCACGGCTTTCCGTCGGACGGAAGTGGCATCATCACGGTTACGGCGGCAATCACCGCGACCGACGTCGTCACGCTCGCGGTCGCGGACAGCGGCGTCGGTATTTCACCCGAAGACCGGTCACGCCTGTTCGAGCCGTTCTTCACCACCCGGCGCAGCCAGGGCGGCATCGGCCTTGGCCTGCATATGGTGTTCAACATCGTCTCCAGTGTTCTTGGCGGGCGCATCGCGGTGGACTCCCAACCGGGCCAGGGCACCCGCTTCGTCGTGACCATCCCGGCAACGGCGCCGTCGCCGGTCCACCGTCGCCGGGTGGCACGGGCCTGGACGCCCGAAACCGGCGGCCCTATAGAATAGGGGAGGCGTTCGGAAGATTCCGCCCGGCCGCGAACGAGGCGGCCGGGCGGGGTTGTCGGCGCCCGCCCCGCTTCCAGACCCGGATTTCCCGTGCTGCCCCCAGATCACCTGCGCCCCCGCCGTCCCGCTCCGTTCCGTGCCCGTAGCGCCAGGTCCTGCCGGTTCGGGGCGGTGGCGGCGATGTTGGCGGCCTTTGTCCTCGCGCCGGCAACCGGGGCGGCGGCCTCCGAGATGGTCGACAAGGGTACCGCGGTGCTCCAGGGATTGGACAAGATCACTGCGCGCATTTCCACCTTCGAGGTCGCGGTGGGCGACACGGCACGCTTCGGGACCCTGCTGATCACCGTGCATGCCTGCCGGGAGGCACCGCCCATCGATCCCCCCGAGGCCGCGGCGTTTCTCGAAATCAAGGAGGTCAAGCCCGACGAAGCGCCGGCGGCCCGGTTCAGCGGCTGGATGTTCGCCTCGTCACCGGCGCTCTCGGCCCTGGAACACCCGATCTACGATGTCTGGGTGACCGGTTGCCACGACAAGAAATAACCCGGGACCCGGTCAGCGCCGCCGTCGCCAACCCGGGCGCGGTCGCCGTGGCCGTGGCCGCGCGATCGACTGCGCCGAAATCGCGTTGTCGATAAACGGCACAATGATCAGCGCGGCCAGCAACGCCCCACCCACCACCAGCGCCGCGAGGCCATGATGGCTCAGCGCCAGGACCAGACCCGCCGCCGCCAAAGCGATAGTGACAAAGACCGGCATCGCAGGCGCCGCCGGCGTCAGGGGGTCGACGGCGCGCGCCGGGCCTCGATCCGGTCCGATTGGGCCTCGGCGGTTCGGATGGCCTGGAAACAGGCCAGGTAAAGTTCGACCGCCCGCTCGGCCTTTTCGGCCAGGGTGGCGCCGTCATCGACGATATGCTTGTCGATCAAGGCCGCGGCCAGCAGCGCAGCAACCGTCCTGTCGGTATCGGACACGGGGCATCGTCCTCGCAAGATCGAAAGGTTCAGGGCGTCCAGAGTTGCCGGGTTCCTGGGGAAGGAGCAAGCGGAAAGTCTGCGACAGACCGTCGCCGGTCGGGCTGCTTCAGGGGCGTTGCCCCTTGACCCCACCAAGGGGTGACCCCTTGGAACCCGGGAATGGGGGCCGGGGTCAGGGCCGAAGTCGTGTGGCGTCCTGGCATCCATTAAGACTCCCGATCGCGAAGCTTGGTCAAATATCGGAACCTGATCCCCCTCTATGAGGTATCTGAACCTTCCCATTACCGGCCCAATCCCGTATGGTGCGGGGGTCGTAGCCTGATGGGGGCGCGACGGCCAAGGCAGGAGAGGACGATGGCCGGGTCGATGTTCGGAGGCGGTGGCGCCACTACAATCCCAACGAGCCACGGGACTGGCATGGCCGCTGGACCAGCGGCGGCGGCGGCGGTTCCTCGCCGGCGCCGGCCCGGCCATTCCACTACGGGTACGGCGAGAACCCGCCGCTTCCGGATCTCAGCGCCGCCGGACGCGCCCGCGCCCTGCTGCGGCACACCGGCGTTCAATTGCGCTGGGCTCACCGCTTTCCCGACCTCGACCGGACCACCGGCCAGCGTTTCGCCCCGGTGCTGGCGGCCTGGAACGCGGACGCCGGGCTCGACCACGGCACATTTAACGACCGTTATCTCGGGTTCGCCGATGGCATCCACGCGGTCCACGACCTGCGACAGGCCGCAGCCCTTTCCGCGCAGGCGACCACCTTCAACGAGATGGCCGACGCCGCAACGCCCTTCGCCGCCGCCGTGCGCACCATCGGCAGCCGCCATCCGTCGTGGCCGCCGGTGATGAAACGGCTGGAGGAACGCGCGATGGACCTGTCAAAGGCTGATGACGCCGGCCCTGCGCAAGGCTCAGGCAGTGATCCGGCACCGCTTCATCGTGAAAGAACGGAAGCAGTATCAAAAACTGCACTTGCTCAAGCCGGAATGCGAATGGGAGGATTAGGGTGCAGCTTGTTTCAAAGGCGCAGAGGGAGGCTTGAAAATGCGCTATCTTGCGATGTTGATCCTGGCGGGCTTTTGCCTGCCGGCTCTTGCCGGTGCGAATGCCTTGGCGAAAGCCCCTCCCCTTAAGCTGAACAATAAGGAGGCGCAGCGGCTTGCGGCGTTGGCCCAACCAGGAACCAATAAAAGCAATCTTAACGACGTTATGACGTATCTAGATTACAATAAAGATGCGAATGTTGCTGGAGAGCCACCTTTTTTCGAATTTGAGGGACTTTCTGATACAAGCAACTACGAATTTTTTGCGGTCAATCCGTGGACCGGGGACGTCTGGGCGCTGTGGGGCTGCAAGCGGATGATGACTCGTGGTCTGCACAAGGCCCAGGTCGAAATTCGTCACCGCTTCACCCCGGAAGAGCGGGCGCAGTACCCCAAACTGCACAGGCTGAGGCCGGTGTGTATCAGTGGCGATTGAGCGCCTGTGATCCGCCACCCGCGCGGTCAGGGCGGCAGCAGGAATTCGCCGTCGGGATCGTGGCGGCGGGTCAGGTGGTGTCGGGCCGTGGTGCGGCTGGTCACGGCATAGCAATAGGCGCAGCCGTGGGGGCAGGTCTCGTAGGCGCCGATGTCCCGGGATTCGGCGCAGGCGCAACCGACCCGGTTGCCCTTCCGGCGGGCCGGGATCGGGCGGCCGGCGACGTCCGAAAGACGGCCGGCGTCGATGCAGGCGGCGGGACGGGTACCGGGGATGCCGGCCAGCGCCGGCTGGGTGCAGAGGGTGAGGGCCATGCCCTGCCCGGCGGCGATCCCGGCCAGTTCGGCCAGCACCGCCTGCCGTTCCTCGGGCGGCGGATCCCGCCAGGAAAAGCCGTGGACGCGGGCGGCGGCGTCAAGGCCGCGGGTGGTCTTGCGGTAGGGCTGCATCACGCTGGCCACCACCTCGTCGGTGACGCCCGCCAGGGCGGCGGCCAGGGCGGTGAAGTTGGCCCGGTGCCAGGCGGGCGGGGTCAGGCTGGTGAAGACCAGCGGGTCGTAGCGCCAGACCACCGCCCGCGGTCCCCAGCGGTCCCGGACCCGGCGCATCTGCCCGACGGCGCGCCCGGGCTCGATCACCGAGCGTTCCAGCGCCTGGGGATAGCCGGTGACGGTGAACTGGACCACGAAGGGCAGGCCGAGGGCCGAGACCGCCTCGAGGCCGCCCGCGAACGGCTCGAGGTTGCGGGTCCAAAACACGAAGCCATCCACCGCGCCCGGAACAAGATCGACACGTCCCGGCGGTCCACCATAAGGGTTGGTGGTGCAGCACCAGCCGGCGGCCAGCCGGTTGACGAACCAGCGGCCGTAAAAGGCTGGAATATCGGTGCGATAGCTGGCGGAAACGATCATCGCCGAGGGTTGCTTTCCCGGTCGCCGGTGCCGGCCCGGACGGATTTCGGCTGCTGCCGGCCAATTTGCTGACACGGCGGCAGTTGCAGGGCGAAGGGTACCTGCTTATATGTGCCCTCGAACAGCATTTCGAATCACTCGCCGCTCCCAGGGATCGACAAAAGGGGATCCGTGGCGGTGCCGGCCATCGGGCCGCCGGGGATTCGCCAAACAGGAAGAGGTTAGGACATGAGTAAAGTCATTGGTATCGACCTTGGCACGACCAACAGCTGCGTCGCCGTCATGGAAGGCTCCCAGGCCAAGGTCATCGAGAACGCCGAAGGGGCGCGCACCACGCCGTCCATGGTCGCCTTTACCCAGGGGGGCGAGCGGCTGGTGGGCCAGCCGGCCAAGCGTCAGGCGGTGACCAACCCCGAAAACACCTTGTTTGCGATCAAGCGCCTGATCGGCCGACGCTACGACGATCCGCTGACCCAAAAGGACAAGGGACTGGTCCCGTACAAGATCGTGTCCGGCGACAACGGCGACGCCTGGGTCGAGGCCCACGGCAAACGCTACAGTCCGAGCCAGGTCAGCGCCTTCATCCTTCAAAAGATGAAGGAAACCGCCGAAAACTATCTCGGCGAGAAGGTCACCCAGGCGGTGATCACGGTCCCGGCCTATTTCAACGACAGCCAGC
>PLTC01000151.1 GCA_003165295.1 Rhodospirillales bacterium
GGCCCTGATCCGGCGTCTGCCCGGCTTGAGCTTCATCTATCTCGGTGACCACCGCAATGCGCCCTACGGCAGCCGCGAGCCCGAGGAGATCCTGGATTTCACCCGCCGCAACGTCGATCTGTTGTTTTCCCGCGGCTGCCGGCTGGTGATCATCGCCTGCAACACCGCCTCGGCNNGCTGCCCGAAGCCTGGCCCGGCCGCAATATTCTCGGCATTATCGTGCCGACCATCGAAGCCGCAACCCAGGTTCCGTGGGCGATCAATTATCCGGTCTATCCGCAGATGTACGCCAATCATTCGGTGGCGATCTTTGCCACCCGGCGGACGGTCGACAGCTATACTTATCCGATTGAGATCAACAAGCGGTGTCCCCATGTGGAGGTGGTCCAGCAGGCCTGTCCCGAGTTGGCCGGGGCGATCGAGGATGGCACCGACCCGGGCCGGCTGCGGGCCCTCGTCACCGGCCATGTTTCACGCCTGCTGAAGAGCATGGGCGGCCGGGAGCCGGAAACCGCAATTCTCGGCTGCACCCATTATCCGCTGGTCAAGACCCTGTTCCGGGAGGCGCTGCCCTCGGGGGTACGCCTGCTCTGCCAGCCCAGCGCGGTGGCCAACAGCCTGGAACATTATCTCCACCGTCATCCCGAATACCTCGACAGGATGCCGGAGACCCCGCGCCGCCAGTATCTGACCACCGGCGATCCGGCCGCGGTTNNTGCCCCTGGACCCCACCGGGGTCGCGGACCCCGGACCCCTGTGACCTTTTGCGGGACACCATGACCGATCCCTTCCATATCGTCGGCGGTGGGCTGGCCGGATCCGAGGCCGCGTGGCAACTGGCCGAGGCCGGTGTCCCGGTGGTGCTGCACGAGATGCGGCCGTTGCGCCGGACCGAGGCCCATGCCACCGATCGTCTGGCCGAGCTGGTCTGTTCCAATTCCCTGCGTTCCGACGACGCCGAGTTCAACGCCGTGGGCGTGCTCCACGCCGAATTGCGGCGGCTGGGGTCCCTGATCCTGGCCATGGCCGATCGCCACGCGGTTCCGGCCGGCGGGGCACTGGCGGTGGACCGGGACGCCTTCGCCGAAGCCGTGACCGCGGCGGTGGCCGGTCATCCCCTGGTGACGCTGGTGCGTGGCGAGGTCGCGGGTCTGCCGCCCCCCGAATGGGGAGAGGTGATCGTCGCCACCGGACCGCTGACGTCACCGGCGCTGGCCGCTGCGATCCAGGACCTGACCGGCGCCGAATCCCTGGCTTTCTTCGACGCCATCGCCCCCATCGTCCATGCCGAGACCATCGATCTCAGCAAGGCGTGGTTCCAGTCGCGCTACGACAAGCCGGGGCCGTCGGGCAGCGGCCGCGACTACATCAACTGTGCCTTCGACCGCGAGCAGTATCTGGCCTTCCTTGATGCCTTGAACGCCGGCCCCAAGATGGCGTTCCGCGATTGGGAAAAGGACACGCCCTATTTCGAGGGCTGCCTGCCCATCGAAGAGATGGCGGCGCGCGGCGCCGACACCCTGCGCTACGGCCCGATGAAGCCGGTCGGGCTGACCGACCCCCACACCGGGCGCCGGCCCTATGCGGTGGTCCAACTGCGCCAGGACAACGCCCTCGCCACACTCTATAATCTGGTGGGTTTCCAGACCAAGCTGCTTCATGCCGCCCAGGTCCAGGTGTTCCGCATGATCCCGGGCCTGGAGCAAGCCGAGTTCGCCCGCCTCGGCGGCCTGCATCGCAATACCTTCCTCAACAGCCCGCGGTTACTGGACCCCACCCTTCGCCTCAAGGTCGAGCCCCGCCTGCGCTTTGCCGGCCAGATCACCGGCTGCGAGGGCTATGTCGAAAGCACCGCCGTCGGCCTGCTGGCCGCCCGTTTCGCCGCCGCCGAACGGCGGGGCGAGGCGCCCCGCCTGCCGCCGCCGACCACCGCCCTCGGCGCCTTGCTCGGCCACATCACCGGCGGCGCCGAGGCCGAGATATTCCAACCCATGAACATCAATTTCGGCCTGTTCCCGCCACTCTCCGAGGCAGTGCGCGGCCGGGCGCGCAAACAGGCGCTGGCCCGGCGGGCGCTGACGGATATCGAGGCGTTCTGCCGGCCGTCATTCTGATCCGGGAGCCGGCTTTTCCGGCGCCGCCGGCTTGTCCTCGGCGAATTTTGCCAACCAACTTTCGTTCTCGATAGAAATTGCCTGTTCACATAACTTTACGAACGCCGACCAGGCGGCCACGTCAGCTCCGCCGGGCCGGGCCGGACGCGAACGCCATTCCGCCACCAGATCCTCAAGACGCAGGGCGGTTCCGGTGTAGCTCATGACGATGAAGTCATACCGGTTGGCCGCAACATGAGCGGCCAAGGCAGTACCCAACGTCGTCACCACCGCAACCCAGGCCGAAAAGTCGATATCGCGTGTCGCGAGAAAACCCAATGCCGCTCCGGCAACGCCGAAAAAGAGCTGGACCTTACGGAGCCAACTCAGCAAACGCGCATAATACCTCGCCTTCTTTCTGTAGTAACCGTTAATCTGCTGCTCTACCCTTTTTTCAATGTATTCGTCCCGGGACAGCGCCGGAACCGGCGGCCGGCCCTTGGCATCGACTTCGGCGACATGGCGGAGTAGATCTTGCGCGGACTCCTGAACCGCGGCCGTCCGCTTAAGAAGGATGTCGAGGGCGTCGGGGCCGGTATACGGTTCGGCTCCAGCGCGGAAGGTATAAACCTCCGCCTTGATGGTCTCCGAAACCGAGCGCGCGCGGGTCCAGGCACGGATGGCGTCCACGGTCAGATACTGTGCCGTCACGGCGGTCGCGACTGCCAGGAGAATACCCCCGGTAATGGCACAGGCCGTATTCCAGTCAGGCATACCGGCAAACAACGTTGCCGCCGCGGTCTCGGCCACCGCACCCAGGAAGCTTAAGACCAGCGCCCCGATGCGGGCCTCGACGACGCGGGCCTTAAGAGTGTTTGCGGCCTGGGACCACGTCGCCTGACGAGTCCAGATGGTGGCGATCACGTCTTCGTTCATGGGGTCCTCTGTGAAAAACCAAGGGCAAGATCCAGTTCGACGAGCGCCCGGGGATCAATATTGGCGGCTTTCATGACCCCTTGAACTCCCCGTCGGATGCTTTCGGCATTCTCGGAACTGGGGGAAAATTTCTTTAATTGATCAAGAAAGAGTTGCTGCCGCTGGCGGTCGCCGACCACCAGAGCGGCGGTAAAGCCGGTCGCCGCGGTCCAAACGGTGCGTTCCCGCAAATCATCGATCAGGGTCAACGCCTGAGCGTAATGCCTGGCCGCCTTGTCGCGTTCCCCGCTTGCCAGCCGGGCCTGAGCAAGCACATCCACCAGATAAAGAGATTGTGGATTGTATTCGAAGGCCGCTTCCAGCACCTCAGCGGCCTTGGCCGGCGCCTGTTGGTCCTTGTACCACCGGGCTTTCAATGCGGCATTTTCCGCATTACGCACGAAGGCGTTATCGTCAAGTTCGGTGATCAGGCCGATCACCTTGGCCGCTTCATCCCGGTTTCCCCGGTCAAGATACGCTTTGCCAAGCTTGCGCAGCACATAAACATCCCGCGGCGCCAGTTGCCGGGCAAGATCGAACTCGCGCGCGGCGCGCTCTGCGTCCCTGGCGCGGGCATAGAGTTCGCCCAACCGGCGATGAATCCGAAGGTCAAGCGGCCGTTCTTTCTGCGACCGTTCTTTCTTGTTGCCGCCCCGCCCGAAAGCGATATTCAGCCAGTAGTGCAGCTCACCGGTCTCGGAAAACCGTCCTTCGGCCTTGAGCGCGTCAATGCGCTCCAACCATTCCTGCACCGCTGCCTCCGTCACCAGCATGGGGGCGGTACGCAAAGCCTCGGTCGCCCCCTTAAGGTAGGTGTCGCAGGTCTCGTCGACACTATTAGCAATATCGAGCTGAGTCTCCAAATCAAGACCCCTGGTAAACAGGACGATCATATCCGTGAACAGTTTCTTGATACCGGCCTTTTCAAGACCCTTGGTCAGTTGAAGCCCTGCCAACGGCCTGGGAATGTCATCGCCGCTCACATGGTAACTGACCGGACAAAGCTTGCGATGGTTCGTCCCTTCATTGGCCAGGGCGGCGCCGGCAACCGCGCCGGCCTCCCACAGCACCCATGGCGACTGCACCGAGGCCGGAGTCAGCAGAATCAGGGCGACCTTGGCCTCGCGAACCTGCTTCCCGATCCAGGCGAACCACTCGGTGCCCGACGGAATGCCGCCCTGCAACTGGTCATTCGTAGAATAATTAACTGTGATGCGATGGCCAAAAAGGGCACGAACCGCGTCCCGGATCGCGACAGCGATCGCCTGATCGGTGTGGGCATGGCTGATGAAGATGCTTTGCTGCGGGGTATCCGACATTCTCGCCCCTCCGAAAGCAGGCGATCGACCTTAAACGATCCATCGGACAGCGGCAAGGCTCCGCCATAGCCAATGTTAACGACGTCATGATCGACAACAGCCCGGCTTTCGCGGGAATCCCGGGGACAAAAGCGATAAAGCGGCTGAAAAATCGGCGGCATGGGGCCGGGCACGACGGCGCGTCGGAACAAGCATCCTGACCGGCTTTACCGCCCCAACGCCGGTCCTGCGGCCCCCCCCGAGTCGGTGTTTGCCGGTGCAACCGGAAAGGGTTTGTTATGAAATCGTAACAGCCATTGCAGACCGGATGAACCGCCACGCCTCGTGAAAGCGCGTCCGGTTGCGGCGGCAGGCGGCCGGCAGGGCGTGCAAAAGCATCAGGTGCGGCGAGCTCTCTAATCAAGGTCTTGCCCNNCGGTGTTAAATCGTTTTTGAGGCTGGTCCGCCCGTCGACCACCGATGAGCGGGCATGAATGTGGCGACCGCGACACCCGATCGTCGGCCGGAGATGTCCTTGGGGAAACGCGGTTGCCAGGCTGGTTACCAGAACGGGCTTTTCTCGTAAGACGCCGCTCTCCAGGTGACGACCGGCCGGCGCCGTCGGTCGTGGGCGAGCCGGGGCCGATGTCGATGGGCCGCATGTCGCTGGTTGCGATGCCACTGGTCTTCGCTGCGACGCTGTTGCTGCTGGCGGCGACGCTCAGCCTGGCCGACAACAGTGTTCTGTTGGCCCATGCCATCCTCGAGACCTTGAGTATCGTCGTCGGCTTCAGCACCTTTCTGATGGCGTGGAAGGCGCGCCGCTTTCTCGAAGATAACTATCTCGTCTTGCTCGGCGTGGCCTTTTTCTTCACGGCTTTGCTTGACCTGCTGCACACCCTGAGCTTTGCCGGAATGGGCGTGGTGACGGCCGAGGCCGGCACTCTCGGGACCCAGTTCCGGGTTGCGGCGCGGCTGTGCGAAAGTTTATCGATCCTGGTGGCGGTCAGTTGTTCGGGTCGACGCTTCAATCTGCCGGTGGTGTTTGGCGGCTATGGCGTGGCCACGGCCCTGGTGGTGTGGAGCATTCTCGGCTGGCATCTGTTTCCCGGCGGCCCGGACGCGATTTCGGAGCTTGGCGCGGTCGCCACCGGCAGCGACGCCGCGGTCATCGGGGTCTCGTGCCTGTCGCTGGCGGTGTTGGGCTGGCGGCGGCATCGCTTCGACCGTCAGGTGTGGTGGTCGCTGGTTGCAGCCTGCGTCTTCCAAGGGGCGTCGGAAGCCCTGCTGACCGGTACCGGACCGCTCACGCCCTTTCGCGACGTGTTCGGCCACCTGTTCAAGGCCGCAGCCTTTCTTTGCGTCTTCAAGGGATTGGTTGAAGCCGTACTGCTGCGGCCCCAGGCCCGGGAGCGCCGCCTCGCGGCCGAGGTCGAGCGCCAGGAACGGTTGCTGCGCGCGGTGCTGGCCGCGGCTCCCGATCCCCACCTGCTGTTTGACGGCCGGCAGCGTTGTTCCTACGCCAATCCTGCGGCGACGAGGCTGTCGGCGTTGCCGGCGACAACCTGGGTCGGCCGCCGTTGGTGCGATCTGGAGTTGCCGGCCGGGGCCGGACCGTTGCGGGAGCGGTTGGGGATGGCCGCGGCCAGCGGTCAGCCCGCCACCGGCGAGATTGCGATGGCCGGCCGGCGCTACGACTATCGTCTGGTCCCCTTGCCCGAGGCCGGCCAGCCGGCGGCGGTATTGCTGGTGTTGCGCGACGTGACCGACCGGGCGGCGACCGAAGAGCGGCTGCGGCAGGCCCTCGCCGAGACCGAGCGGGCACGCCGTTCGGCCGAGCAGGCCGATCAGGCCAAGTCCCGTTTCCTGGCGGCAGCCAGCCACGACCTGCGCCAGCCCTTGCAGGCAACCCGGTTGTTCCTGGAGGTGCTGGCGCGGCGGCTGCACGACCATGACGGGCGGGAAATTCTCGAACATGCCATGGACGCGCTCGCGGGCGGCGATGATCTGCTGAAATCGCTGCTCGACCTGTCGGCCCTGCAATCCGAGACCGTCAGGCTGGACGTCCGGGCGGTGGCGATCCAGCCGCTGTTCGGGCGGTTGCTGGCCGAATGCGCGCCGCTCGCGGCGGCCAAGGGGCTGCGGTTGCGCTCGGTCTCCGGCGCCGCGGTGGTGTCCAGCGATCCGGTCATGCTTCGCCGGATGCTGCGCAACCTGTTGAGCAACGCCATCCGCTACACCAGCCAGGGGAGCGTGTTGCTGGGCTGCCGGCGCCGGGGGCCGGACGTTCTGATTTCGGTGGTCGATACCGGCTGCGGCATTGCCGAGGGCGAACGGGACCTGATCTTCGAAGAGTTCTATCAGGCCGGTGGGCGGACGCGGCGATCGGTGGAGGGCCTGGGGCTGGGTCTGGCCATCGTGCGCCGTCAGGCGGCGTTGCTCGGCCACCGGCTCGATTTGAAATCGCGCCCCGGCCATGGTTCGACCTTCTCCGTGGTGGTTCCGGGAGTCCGCGATGCCGTCCCGCTGGTTCCGGTGGCTGCCGAGGTCCCGGCGTTTCCGACGCTGCCCGCCCTTGATCGCCCGATTCTGGCCATCGAGGATGATCTTTCCCAGTTGCGGGCGCTGACCCTGGTTCTGGAGGGCTGGGCGCTGCCGGTTTCGGCGGTATCGGGCGCCGAGGCGGCGCTGGCGGCGGTGGCCCGGGGACTGGTGCCGTCCCTGATCCTGTGCGACCAGGGCCTGCCCGGCCGCTCCGGTATCGATCTTGTGCGCGAATTGCGGCGCCTTGCCGGGCGAATGATCCCGGCGGCGCTGCTGACCGGCGACACGGATCCGGGACGGCAAAACGAGGCCAGGGCCGCCGGGCTGGCGGTCCTGCACAAGCCGTTCACCGTCGAGTCGCTGCTCGCCCTGATCCACGCCCAACTCACGCCGCCGGGCTCATGGCGGCCCTGATCATCGGCGCCCTGACCATCAGCGGTTCCGGGGCGTCCTGCCGTCAGTCACCCTGCCCGACATCGTCGGCGGTGTGGGTTTCCAGTGCCGCCAGCAGGATTTCCCAGTCGATGGGTTTCGGCACCAGATCATCGACGCCGGCGGCAAGATAGCGTTCACGGTGCTCGACCATGGCGTCGGCGGTCAAGGCGAGGATGGGCAGTCGGTTCCTGGGCGGCGGCAGGGCACGGATGGCCCTGGTGGCTTCCTCTCCGTCCATTTCCGGCATCTGCATGTCCATCAGGATCACATCGAAGGTGCCCCCCTCCACCTCGGCCACGGCGATGCGACCGTTGCCGGCGATGACCACGGTATGGCCGGCCTTCTGAAGCATCGCGCGCACCAGCATCTGATTGATGCGGTTGTCTTCGGCCACCAGGATGCGCAGGCTTCGCCTTCCCTTCGGAAGCGCGACGCTGGCCTTTTCCGTGCGCGGCGGGACACGGCCGGCGACCTTGCGCAATGGCAGGGCAAACCAGAACCGCGTACCCTCGCCAAGCCGGCTGTCGACGCCGATGGTCCCGCCCATCATCTCGACCAGCCGTTTGGTGATGGCCAGACCGAGGCCGGTCCCGCCGAATCGCCGTGACGTCGAGGTCCCCAGTTGCGAAAACGGCTTGAAGAGAAGCGGCAACTGGTCGGCCGCAATGCCCATCCCGGTATCTTCGACCTCGACCAACACCGTGGCCACATCGCCTTTGACCGCGGTCAAAGGCGATGTGGCCACGGTCAAAGGCAATGTGGCCACGGTCAAAGGCAATGTGGCCACATCGCCTTTGACCGCGATCACCGACAACCGAAGATCGATCTTACCTTTGGCTCCTCGCTACGACACGTGGGTAGCGCTCACACGCACTGATTGAGGAGCGGGTCATTTGTCGGGGCT
>PLTC01000164.1 GCA_003165295.1 Rhodospirillales bacterium
TACTATGCCCGCATGTTTCCCGGCAGCCAGGCGGCCGGTTTGGTGCAGAAGCACGAAACGTCGCCGCTGGTCCGCGTGTTGCCCGCCTACTACTTCCAGTTGCCGCTGCCGGCGGGTTTTCCCACCGCCAACGCCGCGTTGGAACCGCGCAACGGCACCGCCAGCGAAGCCGTTTTCCGTCTCGACCCGCTGCATCGCTTCCTGTGCCTGCTGTATTTTCCCGAAGGGGAGCGTGCCAACCAGACCATCGGACTGCACTGGGCCGCGGCCGGGCCGGAACAGCCAAAATCCGCAGCGCAGAATAGGCAACCCATCGGAAACACCCAATAACCGCAGCGCACCCCGTTCTGCGTCTGCCCCTTCTTGTAACGCCGTCGGCGTCGGAGGCATAACTGGTCGTTTGGATCACATTGCCGCTCGCATCGAGCCAGCCTTCGGCGGTCTCGCGTCCGAGGCCATCGTAAGTGAAGGTCGTCACCCGGCCATCGCGGTCGGTCTCCCGGATCGGCTCGCCCAAACCTCCCATTATTCGCGCCCGTCCCCTTTATCTCAGTGTCCCCTTTATCTCAGTTCGCTTATTTTTACTTAATCGGACCTGTCCCGTTTTGCCCCTCCCGGGCGATGGCCGACGCCGGGGCGGACATGCTCAGTGGCGGCGATTCGCTTGCCGGTCTGATTGGCCCGCGGTTCTACCGCGAGGCGGCCCTGCCCCTGGAGAAGCGGCTGATCGCCCGGCTGAAAGCCGAAGTCCGCGTACCGATCTCTCTGCACATTTGCGGCGATGCAACCGCGATCTTGGCCGAAATGGCCTCTTCCGGCGCCGACGTGTTGGAGTTGGACTACCGCGTGCCCATCGCCGAGGCGATCCGCAGCGCGAAACACTTCTTGCCGAGCAAGGCGTTGCCGCCATAGCCGGAGCCATAGGAGACGATGGCGTGTTCTTCGGGAAAATGGACGATGTATTTGTGGGTGGCGTTGCAGGGCCACGGCACGTCGGCCTGATCGTCGGCCAGCGGCGCGCCCACCGAGTGCAGGCACGGGACGAAGTCGGCATCCCCCAGTTCGTCCAGCACCGCCTGGCCCATGCGGGTCATGATGCGCATGCTGACCACGACATAGGGGGAATCGCTGATCTGGACCCCGATATGGGAAATCGGCGACCCGAGCGGCCCCATGCTGAAGGGAATCACGTACATGGTTCGCCCCCGCATGCAGCCCTCGAAGAGCTGATCGAGGGTGGCTTTCATCTCGGCCGGGGCGATCCAGTTGTTGGTCGGACCAGCATCTTCTTTATTGGTCGAACAGATATAGGTTCGGTCCTCGACACGCGCCACGTCACCGGGATCGGAGCGGCACAGGAACGAATTGGGGCGCTTTTCCGGGTTCAGGCGGATAAAAGTGCCGCTCTTGACCATCAAGGCGGCGAGATTGTCATATTCCTGCTGAGAGCCGTCGCACCAATGCACCCGCTCGGGCTTGCATTTATTGGAAATTTCTTCCACCCAAGCGAGGAGTTTACCGTTCCTAGTACGTGTTGGCATCTTTTGCCTCTCCCATGGTCCTTGCCGCAAAAAAAATTGGTGAGGGCACGCCTCAGGGTCCGGTGCCTTGGGTCCGGCCTCGGCAGGAGGCCGGCCGCGAGTCGAAGGACCGGAATGGGGATGTCCCGAGTTGCTTTGGTTAGGATCGCCACGCATTGCCCCGGCACCCTACCCGGCCGCCGACCCGGCGGCAAGAGGGGAGGCGGCATCGGCCAAAGGCGACAAAACCAAATGGGATGCACCGGTCCAGGAAACAAGGGGGACCTGCCCGCAGTGGCGCCCCGGCTGCCGTTGGTTTGGCCGTGTCCCCGGCCGGATGTTTGTCAGTACAGGCCCAGCCCGCAATACCCGACGCACCGGGTCGCCGTCGGCACCGTTTCGCTGACCTTCTCGGCGACGGCGGTCGGGGTCGGCGCCGTGGCCCGGCTTGCCGGGCGGGCCGGCGCGACCGCCGGCGGCCGCGTCACCGGGGCCGTGGCATCAACCCGCTGTTGGGGGGCGGGCGCAACGGGGCTGGTGGGCGCGGGGACCCGCGGCGAGGCCGCCGGGGGGGCGCCCGACGCCAGTTGGGTGGCCTGGACCGCAACCGCCGCCTTGGCCACCGTGGCGGTGCCGGCCTGTCCGCTGCGTCCATAGATGTCCCGATACAGCCGGACCGTGCTGTTATCGTCCACGGTCGCCTGCCAGTAGACGATCCGCACCGGCAACGGCCGACTGAGGCCGATGCCCTGAGTCCGCTCGCGGTCCACGGCGGCACTGATCCGCTCGGGGCTCCAGCCCTCGCGACCCAACAGCAACTCGGCCAACTGACGGGGTTCGGCCAGCCGGACGCAGCCCGAACTGATCGCCCGGCTCTGGCGGGCGAACACCGAATGATCGTTGGTATCGTGCAGGTAGATGCTTTCGCCGTTGGTCAGGTTGAACTTGAACCGGCCCAGGGCGTTCTGGTCGCCCGGCGACTGGACCACCTTTAACCGGTCGGCGCTGACTGTCGACCAGTCCACGGCGGCCGGGTCCACTTCCTCGCCGTCGAGATAGATGGTCGCGCCCTCGATGCCGGGATGACCGGTCCGACGCAGGGATGGCAGCTTGTCCTTCGCCAGGACGGTGGTCGGTGCGGTCCAGGTGGGATTGAGAATGACATCGGTGATGCGGTCGTCGAGCAGCGGAGTCGGCCGCGACGGCCGCCCCACCGCCACCCGCATGGACATCTCGACGGTGTTGCCCGCGATCAGATACGCGGTCTGGGACGGAATGTTGACCAGCAGAAATTCCCGGGGTTCGTCGGCCGCCAGGGCGTGCAGGCTGGCGAGAGTGGTCTTCAGTGCTGCTGCCACCGCCGCCGGCGTCCGATCCAGGGCATCGATGGTGCTGTCGCCGGCATTGCCGTCCGCCGTCATGCCTTCGCTGGTTTGAAAGTCGCGGACTGCGTGCTGCACCGCGTCATCGTACTGTCCCTGATACACCCCCGCCGCCAGCAGGCCCCGCGCGGTCAGTTGCGCCGCCAGGCGATCGACCCGTTCACCGGTGGTCCCGATCTTGAGCGTCGGCCCCAGCCCGACCGCAGGCGCAACCGGCGCTCCAACGGCGTCGATCCCGGCCAGCCGGGCATCGATGGCCGCACCCCAGCGGTCGAGAACGGTCTGGCCGGGCTGGCCCGAGGCATTTCCGGCGGCAACCGCACCGGCAAACGAAACACTGGCAACGGCCAATAGAACGGCGGCAATACGCGAAACAATCATGGAACCCTTCAACTCGGTCATCATGCTGGCGGCCTTCTGGGCGAAAAACGTTCTGAGGCGACTCATCTCATCGGTCTCATGCCGGATGAAACCTCCAGGTGTCAATATGGGAGAGCCGGTCCTCCGGGAAAAGTAGCCGAATGGCCGGCATTTCCTTGTCAATGCGACATCTTTACCTTGGCGCCGGGAGGGCGGCAATTCAGACGGCGTGGCAATATCCTGCACCAAGCCATTACCCCGGAAGCACAATCCCGCTTTGCCGGCCGGTACCCGCCGGATCTCCTACGGGCGCTAATGGTTTTGTCCCGGCCGACCGGTTCCGAATGGCGCCGGAGGGGACGGCGCCTTCCCGGACCCCCGGGTTGTCCGCGGCACCGAACTACACCGGCAGGCGGATGATCACCCGGAGGCCGCCATGAGGGCTGTCGTCGAGGGTGATTTCGCCGCCGTGGGAGCGCACCACATCCCGGGCGATGGCGAGACCAAGACCGGTGCCGCCGGTTTCGGGATTGCGCGAGGTGTCGAGGCGGAAGAACGGTTTGAAGACGTCTTCGCGGGCGACCTCGGGGATGCCCGGACCGTCATCGTCGACCAGCACCTGGATGGTGGCGGGATCTCGCCGGCCGGCGTGGATCCAGACGGTGCTGGCATGGCGCCGGCTGTTGGCCAGCAGGTTGGTCAGGCAGCGTTTGAAGCCATTGGCCCGGAGCGGCAGCGACAGCGGTTCGGCGATCTTGAGTTCGATCCGGCTGCCGGCGCGGCGGGCGCCGACCACCACCTCGCCGAGCAGGCGGCCGAGATCGGCGGGATGGATCGGCTCTGTACCCTCGCCGCGGGCAAAGGCGAGATAGGTTTCAATCATCGCCTCCATCTCGGCCACGTCGTCCTTCAGCTCCTCGACCTCGGGCTCTTCGCCGAGCATGGCCAGCGCCAGCTTCATGCGGGTCAGCGGCGTCCGCAGGTCGTGGCTGACCCCGGCCAGCATTTCGGTCCGCTGGCGCATCTGGCGCTGGATGCGCTCGCGCATCACCAGGAAGGCCGCGGCCGCCTGACGGACCTCGGCGGCGCCTTCGGGTTTGAAATCGGGGGTGTCGCGGCCTTTGCCGAAGCGGTCGGCGGCGATGGCCAGCCGCCGGATCGAGCGGATCTGGTTGCGCATGAACACGATGGCGATGGCAAACAGCACCAGGGCGCTGCCGGTCATCCACAGGATGAAGATGTAGGTGGTCGGGCTGAACATCCGCCGTTCCGGCGACAGCACCCGGACCAGGCCATCGGGCATCTGGATGCGGATTTCGTACCACTCGTGGGCGATGCGGGTATTGATGGCGAAGGGTCGTGCCACCTGCTCTTCCAGGGCCGCGGCCAGCGTGCGCTCCAACCGGCCGTTCAACGGTCCGGTGAGGGCGGGCAGACGCGCGCCGGGTTCCAGGGTGATGACCAGGTCGGTGGTGCGGGCCGCCGCCTCCAGAATCTGGGACTGGGAGGTGGGATCGGGAAAGCGGTTCAACTGGTCGATGACCAGCGCGATGTCGCCGGCCACGCCGAATGCCAGCCGGCGGGTCACGGTTTCCCAATGCCGGTCGTAGAAAATCCAGGTGGCCACCAACTGGGCCAGTACCACCGGCGTTACGATGATCAGCAGCGACCGGCCGAACAGCGTCCGCGGCAGCAGCCGTTTGAGGCCGGTCGGGCGGTCGAGATGGTCGCTGGTGAGGGCGCCGGCGTATTCGGAATCGGGCATGGGGGCGCCTTCACTCAGAGCGTGACAAACAATCGAGTCTGCCAAAGAATGCCCTTTGGAAACATTGGGCTTTATCCTTCAAAACCGGACAGGACGGGCATTCTTTGTCAGCCTCTCAGTCCGGTCTCAGAACATAGCCCTCGCCGCGGACCGTGTGCAGATAGCGGGGCTGGCGCGGGTCGTCTTCGATCTTGCGGCGCAGGCGCGTGACCTGGACATCCACGGAGCGGGCGTTGCCGTCGATGCGGGCGCGTTCGGTCAGGTCTTCGCGGCTGAGCGTCATGCCCGGATTGACCGCCAGCACCCGCAGCAGGGCGGCCTCGGCGGTGGTCAGGCGCAGAATCTCGTCGCCGCAGCGCAACTCGTCGCGCTCCAGGTGATAGGTCCAGCGACCCAACCGCAGTGTCCGGGCCTGCTCTCCCGGCGGCGGCAGGCGGCGCAGGATGGCGTTGATCCGCAGCACCAGTTCGCGCGGCTCGAACGGCTTGGCG
>PLTC01000277.1 GCA_003165295.1 Rhodospirillales bacterium
TGCTAAGTGCAACTGTAGTACTATGGGGCAAACCCTGTTTCCGGGCGTCGCCTTAGTGGTGGAACTGGATCACCGCCGGCCCGAGGATCACCAGGAACAGGACCGGCAGGAAAAAGACGATCATCGGCACGGTCAGCGTGGCGGGCAGTGCCGCCGCCCGCTTCTCGGCGAGAGCCAGACGGGTGTCGCGGTTTTCCTGGGCCGCGGTCCGCAGCGCCGCGGTCAGCGGCGTTCCGTACTGTTCGGCCTGGATCAGGGTGGTGCAGACCGCCTTGACGCCTGGCAATCCGGGTCGTGCCGTCAGATTTTCCAGCGCGGTCCGGCGATCGGGCAGATAGGCCAGTTCGGCGGTGGTCAGTTCCAGTTCCTCGGCCAGTTCGGGAAAGCTGTCGCCGATCTCCTGGGCCACCCGGCTGAACGCCGCTTCCATGGCAAGACCGGACTCGACGCAGATCAGCAGCAAGTCCAGGGCGTCGGGAAAACCCAGGGTGAAGGCCTTCTGCCGTTTCACGATGGCATTCTGCATCAACAGGTTCGGCAGATAGACGCCGGCGACCACCGCCCCGAACAGCACCACCGGCTTCAGACTGCCGCCCACCGGTGCGGTGCGTCCGCCGTAGAGGATCATCACGGCCAGCAGCAGAAACACCACCGGCGTCGCAATCCGGGCGGCCACGAACACCGCGACCGCACCCGGGCTGCGCCAGTTGGCCTGGAGCAGCCTGGTCCGCAACTCGTCGCCGGCGAAAAGCTGACGAAGCTTCAGGCGTTCCACCAAGGATTGTAACCAGCCCGGCCGCGCCCGGCGCAGCCGCGACCGGGGCGGTGGCGAGTCCAGGCGTTGGGCGCGCAGTTCCTGGCGCCGCCGGGTTACGTTCTTCAGGCGGCCGGCCTGCGCGTCCGGGCGGACATAGGGCAGGATGAAAGCCAGGATCGCCAGGAAGGTTCCGAGCATGGCGGCAAGCACGATGATCTGGGCGGGATCGGGAAGCTGTGGCATGGCCGCCTTGCGCTGTCAAAACTTGAAGTTGATCATCTGGTGCATGACCAGAACGCCCAGCGCCATCCAGAACAGGCCGCCGCCGACGATGGCCATGCCCAGTCTGGTGGTGAACAACAAAGAGATATAGCCCGGATTGGTCAGATAGATCATGCCGGTGACGAGAAACGGCAGCGACCCGATGATCATCGCCGAGGACTTGGCCTCCGACGACATCGCGGCGATCCGGTCGCGGATGCGTTTGCGGGCGCGCAGCACATTTGACAGGCTTTCCAGGGTGTGGGCCAGATTGCCGCCGGTCTGCTGCTGGATCACCAGCACCACCGCGAAGAACTGGAACTCGGCGGTGGGCATGCGTTGCAGGCCGCGCTCCAGCGCCTGTTCGGCGGTCATGCCGAGACGCTGGGCGTCCACCATCATGCGGAACTCGAAGCCCACCGGGTCGGGCACCTCGCGGCCGACGATGCGCAGGCATTCCCCCACCGGCAGGCCGGTGCGGGCGCCGCGCACCAGGATGTCCAGGGCATCGGCGAAATGGCTGGTGAACCGGCTCTGGCGCCGCCTGACGATCTGGACCAGGACCAGCCGGGGCAGCCAGATGGCGCCGGCGGCGGCTCCGGCCAGGATCACCGGCAGCGCCGGCCTGGCCGCCACCAGCACCAGCGCGATGGCAAGCCCCGAGGCGGCGCAGAGACCAAGGTAACCGGGCACGCCGAGACTCAGTCCCGACTGGAGCAGGAGATGGCCGAGGGTGTTGCGGCGGCGGTTTCTCTGGCGCTCCAATTGCTTGAGCCTGCTTTGGATCAGGTGCTGGCGGGCACCGGCGTCGAGGCCGTCCGGGTGGGCGCGGGCCGGCGGGGCCAGGCCCTCGACCCGTCGGCGCAGCATTGCCGCCGGGGACAGGCGGCTCTGGTGCAGCATCAGCAGCGGCAGGGCCACGCCCAATGCCGCCACCGCGAGACCGATGAAGACGACGAAATCCACCGGTCGACCTCCGTCAAGGGGTTTGCTCGATCACCGCCATCAGTTCGCGGTCGAAACCGTAGTAGCGGGCCTTGTCATAGAAATGGGGACGGATGCCGCTGGTCCGATGCCGTCCCAGCACCCGGCCATTGGCATCCTCTCCGGTGTACTCGAACACCACCAGATCCTGCATCACGATCACGTCGCCTTCCATCCCCACCACTTCGGTTACGTGGGTGATCTTGCGCGAGCCGTCGCGCAGCCGCTGGGCCTGGATAATGACGTCGAGGGCGGAGGCGATCTGATCGCGGACCGCGCGGGCCGGCAGGTTGAAGCCGCCCATGGCGATCATGTTTTCCAGGCGCGAGATCGCCTCGCGCGGGCTGTTGGCGTGGAGCGTGCCCATGGAGCCGTCGTGGCCGGTGTTCNNTCGGGGCGCATGCGCAGGCAGTTGCGCACCAGATCGCGCATGGTGATCTCTCCCGCCCCTTCCAGGTTCTTGGGCCGGGTCTCGAGCCGGACCACATGGGGTTGCTGGAGTTGGAGTTCGGCCGCGTCCTCGCAGGTGACGATCCGTTCGCCGGAGTCGATGAACTGGGTCAGGCAGTTCAGCAGCGTGGTCTTGCCGCTGCCGGTGCCGCCGGAAATCAGGACGTTGCAGCGGCTGGCGGCGGCAATGCGCATCACCGCGGCGCAGGCCGGCGACAGGCTGTTGAACTGAACCAGTCGGTCCAGCGTCAGCTTGTCCTTTTTGAATTTGCGGATGGTCAGCACCGGGCCGTCGAGGGCCAGCGGCGGCGCGATGACGTTGACCCGCGAACCGTCGGCCAGCCGGGCATCGCAGATCGGGCTGGTTTCGTCAACCCGGCGGCCGACGGCGCTGACGATGCGCTGGCAGATGTTCATCAATTGCGCGTTGTCGCGAAAGCGTACCGGGGTCAGCGTGATCTTGCCGTTCACCTCAATGTAGACCCGGCCGGCACCGTTGACCATGATGTCGGCGATGTC
>PLTC01000163.1 GCA_003165295.1 Rhodospirillales bacterium
GATGCGACTTTGTGACTCAGTAAGAGTACGGTCGCGGCGGGTTCGACGCCCGGGGTCCAACCCGTAGTTTGGGTTATGCCACGCGCCGCTGCTCCCCTACGAGGGGTCCGGCGGCCAGTGCAGGGCGTTGAGCGGGGCCAGGACGGCGTCGATGGCTCTGGCGGCTGCCATATGCCCGGGGTTGGTGACCTCGAAGCGTTCGCGGGTTGCCACCATCAGCAGCCCGCCCCTGGTCCCGGTCTGGACCTCGATGTCCTGGGGCGGCGGGATCAGGGACGCGAACTCAGGCGAGATGTAGGTCATCCAGGCCAGCCTGAACCGTTTGCCCTCCGCCACGCGGGGCCAGAAGTCCATCAGGTCGGTCGGGTAGGCCATGCACCACGTCACGTCCCAGGCCTGGATGATGGCCACCATCGCCGCCCGGAAGAGGTCATAGGTGACGATCGAGGCGTCGGTGGGACAAATATTCGAAGAGACCGTCTCAAGATCGACCGTATTGTAGCTGTACCCGATCTCGGGCAGGCGGTTGCCCGCACGGCCCCGGATGCCGATGCTGCGGGGGTTGGATTTCCGCGAATTCATCCCGCCAAATCGATAGCCCTCCTCCGGCATCCAATCTCTCTCAACGTATTTGGCGATGAGCGCCGGCAACGTGGCGCGGACCTGATCGAACGGGACCACCTTTTTGGCGTCGTTAAAGAACCAGGGGGTGAACACCGGGTCGGCCCGCAGCAACGCCTCAATCATCCAGATATAACGGTCGGCGATGGCTTCGGGAGTTTCCCCCCGTGGCCCCCAGAAGGCTTTGATCTTATATTTCCCGGTATCGTGTGACGTGGTCATGGTTTGGCTCCCGGCAGTGGCATGTAAATGACGGCAATACTTAACCGTTCGTCCTCGAAGAGTTTTCTGGCGGCGTCCGCAGCACTTTTTNNCGGACGATCGCCGGCGGCCAGCCCCAAAAAGTGTCCGGTGCCACCGCCCGGGCCAACCCTTTCGGCCTGGTCTTCCAACCTCTCCAGCATCTCGGGCCAACGGTCGCCGCCGATCTCCTGGATGGCGGCGGCGAGCGGGTGGCTCGCCTCGATCACCTGGCCGAAGGTCCGGGCCTGGGCCGCTCCGGCGGCGGCCTTGCGCAGCCGGCCGAGGGTGACCGGGCCAATGTCCAGGCCGCGGGTGAACCATTCGGCGAAGCGCGCGTCATCAAGGCCCGATGCCGCGTTCCAGGCCGCGAGCAACCGGGCGAATCGCTCCGCCTCGGCCTGGCTCGGCAGCTTGAACGCGCGGAAAGCGCCCCTTTGCTTGGCGCCGGCGCGCGCGTGCCCCAACAGGATGCTGGCGCGGCCGACGGCGCCAAGGTCGCCAAGCGGGGTGTTCTCCCCGGACGGGCCGCCGCCAGTCCAGCGGCCGTGCCAGTCCCGCGGTTCATCGGGATTGTAGTGGGAATCTCCGTTCCCCGGAGAAAAGTTGGGCATGGTTATCCTCCCTCCGGTGCGGCCGGCAGTCGCCCGAATGCAATTCAGGTTCAGGATGTTTTGGAAAGCCAGGTGACCTGTGGCGGCTTTGCCGTCATCATGGGTTACCCGCAACGCGCGCCTTTATGAGTCGAAGGCCACGAGAAAAACGGTAAGTGCAACTGTCGTCGCAGAGGGGGGCTTTGCCCCCCAAACCCCCCACCAGGAGCGTGACGCCCCTGGACCCGCATGACGTCACGGATTCCTGGGGGGCCGGGTTGACGCCCGCTTGTATCAGGACACGATGGTCTTGATCAGCGTTTCCGTCGATCGCCTGAAGCCGCCGGAGACATCCACCACCGGAACGATGATCTGAGCGTCAGATCTGGTCTGGGTGGTGCCATATTCGACCGAATAGATCAGATTCCGGCGGTACAGGATTTCCTTTTGCACGGTATCGTCATGGGGACTGCTGACATACACCAGCCGGCCGGCGGTGCCGTCGGCCAGCGGGATAAACTCCATGGCGGCCAGCGCCGGGTCGAGCAGGATCGCCACCTGATCCCTCAGGGTGGGATTGTTGGCCCACAGTGCGATCTGGATGTCCCGGCGCTGGCGTTTCAGTTCGCGAAGGCTGGTCCCGAAGGTCCCGGCACGGCCCACCAGGCTGACGGCGCCGGGCACGGTAAGGACCGGGCCGGCGCTGGTGGCCTCGGGATGGTCGGCCACCACCAGCGCCGCCAGCGCGGTGGCGATGGTGGTCGGTGTATCGGTCTGCTGAAGGGCATAGCTGTAGCCGGCCGCGCCGTTCACGATCACGGCCGCGTTCTGCGGGACCGACACCGTCCCGCCGATGGTAACGGTCTGCCCCGAGACGCTGAAGGTCACGGTCGGGGTCGGCGGCCCGGTCAGCAGCCTCCAGGCATTTTGAAACCGGGTAACCACCCGCTCGCGGTTCTGGGCATAGACCGAGACATTGACCGCTCCCGCCCGCAGATCGGCCTCCAGTTCGGGCTTGCTCGGCCAGCCCCGATAGATCCGCACCGCCGCCCCCAGCGCCGAGGGCTGGCCGGTGCCGGCGGGATAGAACACCTGGGCGATGATCGACACCAGGGCGTTCTCGACGTCACTGAGATCCGCCATCACGTCACCGCCTGCTGCACGATCAGCCGCCAGCCGAGATCGGTCAGTTCCGGCACCGACACGATGTGGCGCCGGCCCAGGTCATCGGTGACGATATCGCTGGGTTCGATCACCACACCGCTCCAGGCCGGCAACAGCATGGTCCAGCCCGGTGCCTGGACATCGGCCGGCAGATTGACGTCATTGCGCCCGCCCTTGCCGGCCTGGAGCACCGATGCCGGCCAACCGGTCATCAACGGCACCTCCGACCCATCGATGGTGCCGCCATAGCCGAGGGCGCCGAAGCCGGTCGGAACCGCAATTCGGAACACACTCACGGTCCGGGTGCAGGCGACGGTCAGCACCGGCAGCAACGGCCTTTGCGCCGCCACGAAATACGAGGCGTTCTCTCCGATCAGATAGTCGCCGACCTGGGTCTGGGAGTCGTCGAGATAGGCCAGCCACTGCGACTTGCCGTAAACCTGGGCTTCCCGATAGCGGTCGTCGACCCGGAAACTGGCCGGCAACGTGGCCAGCTTGTTGCCGGGTGCCAGCGGATTGGCCGGTCCGGTGGGACGATAAAGGTCGAAGGGCAAACCGATGCGTTGGGCCGCCTTCGCGTAGCCGGCATAAATGCGGGCCTGGAGCGTGACGCCGTTCATACCACCACCCTCAGACCGCCCTCGTCGCCGAGTCCCGGTCCCGGCTCGGTGCCGAGAAACGCGCACAACCGCCGCCGCCACAGATCCAGCAGCGCCGCCCGGTCGCGCATCTCGTTGCGGTTCCAGGTCCATACCGCCGCCTCGGCGGTGTCGAGATTGGCGCCGGTGCCCGGAACCGCCGCTTCCAGCGTTCCCAGTTGCGCGAGATAGATGGTCCGCACCACCGCTTCCTCGGCCGGGGACAGGTTGTTCATCTTGAATTCCAGATTGCCGTACTGAATCGTGTAACGTGCCCAAAAAAACGGGCTTGGGGTATTGCCGTATACCGGATAGCCGCAATAGCGCCGGATGTCGGTCTTCTCGGCATCGGTAAAGGACATGGATAACCTCCCGCGAATCGGGGCGGACCGGCGACCCGCCGGTCCGCCCCGCGGTGCAAGACGGAACGTCCCGAACTTCGGGACGGACTAAGCGTTCGGGAAATTCTTTCCCGACAGAATTAAGGGCGCTTCAGCCCCTGTTGTGGTCCCCGGTGGTTACAGGCATTCGATGACCGCGGCGCGTTTCCAGTAAGAATTGCTGGCGGTGGGGATCACCTGGGGATTGGCCGTGACGTCGGTGGGGACGCAATAACCGCCACGCCATTTCCAGGACTGGGAGATGATTTCCTGCCAGCGGTCGAGCGGCTGCCGAACCACGGTGCAAACACCGTCGACCCAGGCTTTGGCCGCCTCGTCCTTTTCGGTATCCGAATAGCCGAGACCGGCGTAAGTGCCCTCGATCAGTGCGCCCTTGCCGCAAATGATCGCCCGGCGGATGCGGTTGCCGGTCAGCGCCAGGGTCTGCTGGGGCGCCTCGTTGGTCGGCACGAAGCGAACCCCCAGCAATTCGACGACCTGGCCCTTCTTGTACTCCTCGGAGCCGAACGCCCCCCGATAGAGCGTCTTGAAGTCGGGATCGTTGAACAATTCCAGCAGCGTCGTGTTGTCCAGGTAGCAATTGTAGCTGCCGTTGATGTCGGGAACATTGTTGTCGCGCAGTTGGGCCACCGTGCTCAGCACCAGTTGGATGCCCAGCTGGTCGCCCGCGACCAGTTGCGGGGTGCCAACCCGGCCGTTGGGCCGCCGGATCGACGGCCCGACCGACGAGACCACCGCGTTGCCGGCGGTGCTGTCGGCCACCGTAACGTTGGTGGAAAGCGTGAGCGTCCCCGAGAAGCCGCCGAACGCCGCCAGCGTCGAGGTGTTGGTGGTGTCGCGGGCGGTCCCGACCAGGGTGTAAACGTCGCCGCCCACCGTCACCGTCATGGGATTGGCCGTGGCCACCGGCGTCATGCCGCCGTTCACCAGCACGGTCTCAAAGCCGACGACATTGTCCACATGGAGGGCGGTACCCGGCGCCCCCAGCGTGGTCGTGACGAAGGTATTCCCACCCAGATAGGCGGCATAAAGCGCGTTGCGGGCCAGGCGATCCAGGGATTGCATGGCCTGAATGCCCAGCTTGTTGGTGTTGACCTCGAACTGATCAGCAATGCCGACCAGGCTGGTTTCCATGTTGAGATCCATGGTCGCGCCGTAGGCATAGATGGTCAGGGTGTACTGCTCGATGGTCCAGGTCTGGGGCGCCATGCCGTTGTCGAGCGCGAGGTTGGTGCTGGGATCAAGCGGCGTGGTGGTCGGGAGCAGCAGACCGGTCCGGGTCTTGGTGATGCTCTCGCCGATGCCGATGGCGAAGGGTTCGCGGTCGGCGATGGCGCGAAAGCCGGTCCTGGACGTGAGACCGTCCTTAAAAAAGCGATCCAGAAATTTCGTCTGGATCAGATCCTGGAGGGTTTGCGGCAAATTATTGATAGGCATGGACGAAAGTCCTCTGGTGAGCGCCCGGCCCCGGATACCGGTCCGGGACCGGGGCGTGGCGGGAGACCAGGGGCACCGCGGCGCCCCCGGCAACACGCCGCACCCGGAACGGATGCGGCGATCTCGTGGAATTTTTGACCTGGTTCCGGTGAGGACCCCAGGTCTGGACAATAAAAAAGGCGCCGCGGAAACTCCGGGCACCAGGCTGTTCGACCGACTCTCAAGGTCCCGCGGTCGGTATCACCATCCGCGAAGGTACTGGTCGTAGGTACTGATGTATTGCGGGCTCATCCGGCCGTCAAAGCCGGCCCGCCCGGTGGCCGGCCGGTCCGAAATCTCGTCAAGCCGATCGAAGACCGCCCGGGTAATGGTCGCCAACTCGTCCCGACTGAACTCCCGCGGCCGCGCCGCCTGCTCCGCCGCCGCCGCCCGGGCAATCGCCCAGATCTCGTCGATGGTCGGCGGTCCCCCGGCCTCGGCCCGGGCCGCCGCCGCCGCCCGCTCCTGCTCCTGTTGCTGTTCCTGAAGCGCCCGCAGCTTCTCCGCCCGGGTCAGCAGCCTCGGCATCTCGACCGACGAGGTATCGAACACCGTCACGGTGCCGTCCTTGCCCTTGATCGTCCATAACACCGGCAAACCCTCATGGGGCAGCTTGGGCGTCGCCGCCGCCATCTTCTCCACCGGCGCCGTTCCGCCGGAGTCGACCGGCGCCGCCTCAGACTTTCCGGTCGGAGCCGGAACCGGAGCCGATGGCGAAGCGGGCGTCGAAGTCGCCGGCGGGGCAGCAGCCGGTGGCGGAGGAGTCGGTGCCGGGGCCGGAGGAGTCGGGGCCGGAGCGGGAGGAGTCGGCGCCGGAGCGGGAGGAGTCGGCGCCGGGGCCGGAGGAGTTGAGGACGCCGCTCCTTCGAATTTGTACTTCGACGGGATATCGCGCTGGACGGCCTCGCAAGCTCTGCCAACACTGCCATCCAACCCTACCGTGATGACGTCAACCCATCCCTGCGCATTCTTGGAGAATATCTTGAGCTCGCAGTTATCATACTCCCTGATCAATGAGCCCGGGGGCGCGACCGCAACCTCGCGACCATGGACTCTCACTGACGCATTTCCCTGACTGTCATAAACGATATCGCGATAGGAGCCGAGATCATCGACCTCGGTTATGCGGATGCGGTTCTGCCCATCCCGTTCAACGGAGCTCCAGTTGCCGGGGTTCAACATGGTCATGGTACCATTCTTGCTGACAAACATCGCCGGAAGGTCCGCGGACGACACCGTCAGACTGTCGTTATTCATGTGCTCGATCTCGGCCCCACCCGCAACCCTGGCCATTTCGACGCCATCCAGCAGAATCTCTTCGTCGTCTTTAAGGGAGTCATACCGAAGCCCGATTCTGGCGCCGAAATCCACAGTCATATGTTCACCATTGGTTGCCAGCGAAACGCGGTCCATGCTGCCATAACCAATGTCGCGGTAGCCGGACGGCGATATGGCTCCCTCACCGTTTCTCGGATTGACCGTCAGTTGGTAGCCGCTGCCA
>PLTC01000113.1 GCA_003165295.1 Rhodospirillales bacterium
CCTCCGATCGGGGCCGCCGGCTCGACCATATCTGGCTGACGGCGCCGCTGGCCGGGACCCTGAAGACGTGCCAGACCTTGCGTGAGGTCCGGGGATGGGAGCCCAAACCGTCGGACCATGTTCCGGTGATTGTCGAACTGGGGGCCTGAGCGAGCCATATCCCCCAGGGGCGTTGCCCCATTGCGCCAGGTTGCGATGAAGCGTTGAAATGAAGGGGTTTTGTGGGNNGCCGGCCGGCCCTTTGAACCCATGACGTCATGAGGTCAAGGAGGCGGGCCTCCTTCGCGGGTGCAGGGCAAAGCCCTGCAAGATCAAGACAGGAGTGGTCATGGCTGCGGGTGACTGGGAGCGGACATTGAGTAACGCCATCGAGTTGGAACAGGCCGGGCGGGTGGCAGAGGCCATCGACTCGACGTTCCGTCTCATCGCAACCGATCCCGGCTGCGAGCCGGCCTGGATTTTTGCCGCAACCACCTTTTGCCGACAGGGCTGCGCCACCGAGGTTCCGGCAATGGTCGATCGCTATCACCAACTCAGCGGTCGCGGCCCGGTGCTGATCAAGGAAATCATGAACGGGCTGCTGCGCGAGGGGTGGCCGCAAGTCGTCGAGGCGCTGGCCCAAACCTTCCCGGCAGGCCATGCCGGACACATCCTGGGCCTTTATTACCGCGGCTGCGCCCGCATGCAGGCCGGGGATGACCAGGGGGCGTTGGCCCTGTTCGCCCGCTTCCGCCAGGACGCCGATCGCTACACCGGGATCATTCCGTTCCTGAGCACCCCGTTCTTTAACGTTATCTACCGCCAGGGCACGTTGGTTGCCGACAGCACCGCCTTTGCCGCCGATGCCGACCCGGGACCACCGGCCCAACCGGGTGAAACCCCGGTCTGGCCGGCGCCGGCCACCGTGCCCGGGGACCGACCGGTGCTGGCCTGTGCCGCCAACAACCTCTACTTTACCCAGTTTGCCGAAGGCTTTACCCGGTCGGCGGCGGCCCTCGGGCTGCCGGCGGTTCTACATTTCCATGTGATCAATCCCGACCCGCCCAGCCGGCTGTTGATGGCGGCGCTGGCCGCAGCCGCGGCCAGCGGCCGCCTCGGCGACGTGGCCATCGACTTTTCCACCGCCGAACTCCCGGCCGGAGCCGGGGCCACCTGGTTCGCGTGCAGCCGATTCCTGGCCGCTCCGGCCCTGCTCGAAGCCTATCGGGCGCCGCTCTGGCTGTTCGACGTCGATCTTCTGTTGACCGAGGCTTTGCCGACGCTGATTCGACAGGTGCGCGACCATGGGCGCCTGGACGTGGGCGCATTCGATACCGGCCGTCACGAACCGGCCTCGCGCTATTCAGCGGCCACTGTCCTGCTCAACATCAGCCCGGGCACCCGCCGCTTCCTGGCACTGTTGGCACGATTCATCCGGCCCCGACTCGCGCTTCCGCTTAACGCCAACTGGATGCTCGATCAGGCCGCGCTTTATTCGGTGATTTGCCATTGCCGGCGGTCGGAGCCGGCCATCACCTTCGGCGACTTTCGCACACTGACCGGCCTCACCCGCGATGACGTGTTCGTCTCCCTGCATCCCGGCGGCCTGAAGAACGCCATGCGCTGGAATCCGTAGATCGACGGGCGGGGCAGCACTGACCCGAAAATGGACTGGCGCAAAAAAAAGGGGGAGCCGGATGGCTCCCCCGTCTTCCGTGACTTGACTTAACCCGGCTTCCAAAGGATCAGAACGCGATGGCGTTCTTCCACAGGAACAGGTTGGCATTGCCGCTGGAGAAGGTCCCGGTGCCGGGCAGGCCATCACCCAACGGATCACTCTTGTAACCGGCTTCGTTCTGGGTCTCGCTCCGCAGATACTAGATCGACGTGGTCAGACCCGGCGCCAGAATGTAGGTCGCACCCAACGAATAAAGATCTGCCGAGCGGCTGCCCGGAACCGTGACGTCACCGGCGTCTTCGCCATGGGCATAGTTGAAGCCGACCGTCACCGGCCCGGTCTGGTAAGAAATGCCGGCGGTGATGGTGCTCTGATCATTCAGATAGAAGCCCGGGCTCGAGGCGTAGCCCGACTTTCCGGCATTGAGGTAGCTGGCGCCGACCAGGAACCCGGCGTAGCCGAGGTTAAGACCGGCCTGGAAGGCCGACAGGTCGTTGTAGTGGGTCCACGGCACGGTGCCATGGTTCGTCTCCGAGTCACCATGCTCGTAACCGAAGCTGGCCGCCACCGACACGCCGGCAAAACTGCCGTCATAGCGCAAGCCGACTTCGACGATATTGTCATACGCGCAACCCTGAAGCGGCTTGCCGTTCCCCGCGGTGGCGCCGCACTCGCTTTGGTTGGCGATGCCGGGTGCCGCCGCCGGGGTCACGGAGACGTAGTTCCGGCGGTTGACATCGGTATTGACGCTGAGGTTCGACGGCGTAAAGGCCACCATGCCCAGCAGGCCGGTCCCGTCATCCTCCTGCGGGAAGAACCGCGGGGTGAAGTAATTGACCTTGGTGGCAAAATTGCTGTTGGTGATGTTGTCGTAACCGCCGCCGAAGACGGGCTCCAGGAAGGTGTTCTGGTTGGTCAACCAGCCGGCCACGCCTTCCGTCCAGTCACCGACCACGCCGCCGGTGCCGAAGTTGCTCGGAGCGGTGACGCCATACTGGTTGTTCGGACCCTGGTTAACGCCACCCTCGATCCGGCCGAAATTGCCATCGGCGAAGACATAGGCCTGATCGGTGTCGATCAGGCCGCTGTTCTCATAAGCCCGAACACGCAGATTGGCGCCGTACTCGATGCCGTTGTCGGCCTTCGCGGTCGGGGTCACCTGCAAACGGAAACGATTGGTGAAGTCGACATTACGGCTCGTGCCGGCGGCGCTGTCGCCCTGCTGATCGACGTAACCCAAGGTAAAATAGGCGTCACCGCCCAGCTTGACATCAAATTTCCCGGGAGCGGTACCGTCGGCGGCAGCCGTTCCGCACGTTCCGGCAAGGGCGATGGCCGCACAGCCCGCGAGCAGAAAACCCTTCATTGTAAGCATCCTTTCAAAACCGCCGAAGCAACCCGGCCCAAAACGTTGATCTCGTGGAACCAATAAAGTCCGAACCGACCCGGCCCGGCAAGTCGAATTGGTGGGAGTGGCCTGGAACCGCCGCAGTTGTGGCAATTGTACAACGCACGGCACGGGGTCTGGTTAAGGCTCGCTCAGCGCCGGCTGAAATGCCCGGCAGGATGCTGCGGATTTAGGCGATTTCCAGCCCGATCTCTTGTTCAAGCGCCCCGCCAACGGTCCTTACCCGCGCCCGCACGGTGCGCCGACCTTCACATGGCCGGCATCGCGCCGGGCCGCCCGACGACTGACCAACCGTCGCCGGCCGCGCGCCATCGCAATGTCGCCGCCTCTAGCCGACCGACGACTCGCGTGGCCCGTCAATGTGGTGGCCGAATCAAACCAAGAACCAAAATAACACAAGGGCCTCCGGCCCTTGGGGGGGCCAGGACAACGTCCTGGCCAGCGGAACGGAAAAAAAACGGCAGCACCCACATCGGGTGCTGCCGCTCTTTTCAGATACGATCGCTCCGGTCAGACGAAGCGGCCGGCGTTATTACCACTGAACCTGGGTACGAACCAGGACCACATCGCCGCTGTCGTTGTTGGTCGAGGCCGGAGCCACGGCCAGGTACGCCGGGACGTTGGAGGTCGCGTCGTAGTGGGTGTATTCCGCGCCGACCCGCAGGCCGGGGGCAACGGTGTACATGGTGCCACCGGTGACCGCGCCCAGGCTCCGGCTGCCGGAGTAGGCCAGGTTGCCGGCATCGACTTCTTCGAGGTACCGGACGCCGAAGACCCACGGCCCGAGGGTGTATTCACCACCCACGTTCCAGGCATACTGGTCCTTGAGCCGCGTGGAAACTTCGCCCGGAGCGTAGCCGGCAAACTTGGTGGTGCCGGTCGCGTTCACCCAGGAAGCCTCGGTGTAACCGCTCTTGCCACCATAAACATAGCCAGCACCCAGGACGAAGCCGGCGTAACCGAGCTGGCCGCCAACCTGATACGACTCGAGGTCGTGATAGGCATTCACCCCACCACCGGAGGCGTCATTGTGGGCGGAACCACCGGCATAACCGGCGCTGCCCTTGACCAGGAAGCCGCTGATGGTGTCGGAGTAGTTCAGGTTGAACTCGTAGGCGTCGTCGAAGTACTCACGCTGAAGGCTGGCGGAGCCGCCGGCGGTGTACAGCGAACGGTTCACGTCGGTATTCACGCTGGTGCTCGGAGACACGGTGTCGCCGTTGCGCGGGGCGTAGCTGACCGCACCCTGCAGACCGGTGGTCGGGGTGGTGCCGAAGAAGCGCGGCGTGAAGTAGACGATCTTGGTGTCGATGTTGTGCGAAAGCAACAACCCGATGCCGTTGCTGCCGATGGCGCCGTTGTTGAACTGACCCCAGGCGTAGCCGGTGGTGGCGCCGGTCAGGGTGGTGTTGGTGCCGCTGTTGACGTAACCGGTGGGGGCATGGGCCGCATTGGTGCTGCCGGTGCCGCCGGTGTACGACCGCCACTGATCGTACAAGGTCAGCAGCGAGGCGTCCATCGGGGTCCCAACGCTGTTGACGCTGTAATCGCCGGGACCGTAGGTCACGCCACCGCGGATTTCGCCGAAGTTGCCGGCGACGTAGACGTAAGCCTTATCACCGTCGATCAGGCCGGTATTGGCATTGGCGCGGAGCCGGGCCAATGCGCCATAGGTGATGCCGTTATCGGCGGTGGCGACCGGGTTGACGACCAGCCGGAAACGGTTCTCGAAATCGACCCCGCCCGCGTTCTGGCTCAGAGTCTGGCTGACATAACCACCTTCGACGTAGGCGTCGCCCGTGATCTTGATGTCGAACTTGCCCGGAGCGGTCTGGGCATTGGCAGCACCGGCAGTCAGAGCCAGCGCGAGGGCAGAGGTGCCCGCCAGCAGATAGTTTCTCATGATTTCTCCTCCATCCTGGCAGCGAATGTTGAGCTCGTTGGTTTTCCAAGCTGAACTAAGAGGTACCCAGCCCGACCCGAAAGCGCAAAGCCGAAAGTGTTAGCTTGACCCTTTGGAAGGCACACTGTGACCCGGCGGGCACAGTTCGCCGGCGGTGCCGGCACCCGCCAATCTTGTTGCGGGCCACCGGCTTTTATGGTTTGTTCGGAGGTCAAGAGGCCGCAGCACTCATCGCCCGGTGGCCGCCCTGTTGAACAACGCGAAGCTCCTGTCATGAACCGGCTGCCGTCAACCGTCCATGCCTGCCTCCTGCTCACCTTTGCCCTGACCCTCGGGTCCTGCTCCGGCACCCAGACCACCACCCAGGAGGAGGTCGAGAACAAGCAAGAGTATAAGAATGGAAGCATCCTGGGCGGCGCCGGCGGGCTCAGCCTGCTGGGCAGCCCCAAGCGCGAGGACGCCCAAGGGGGTGGCGGCGGCGGCCTGGGCGTCAACAGCTTTCTGTGGCGCGCCTCCCTCGACACCCTGGCGTTCATGCCCATCGCCTCCGCCGATCCGTTCGGCGGGGTGATTCTGACCGACTGGTACGCGCCGGGGGACACGCCGGGCGAACGGTTCAAGGTCAATGTCTATATCCTTGACCGGCAGCTCCGGGCCGACGCCCTCAAGGTCTCGGTCTTCCACCAGCAGCGGGACAGCAGCGGCACCTGGCGCGACGCGACCGTCGGCTCGGATACCGCAACCACCATGGAGGATACCATCCTCACCCGGGCGCGGCAGTTGCGGATCGGCCAGACCCAGCAGGACTGACCGCAAGGTCAGCTCCGGCCGGCGGGGCATGGCCTGACGGACCGCGGGGCGCGTCGCCGCCCGCGGTCTTCCGTGGTCTCCGCGCATCTGCCTGAGCGGCCCAATTCCGAAGTCCAAATCCAGAGTTCAGCCCCCTATGGCCCGCTACAATTTCAGGGAAACCGAAGCGAAATGGCAGGCGATCTGGCAGGAACGCGGCTGTTTCGTCGCGACCGAACGCCCGGATCGCCCGAAATACTATGTGCTGGAGATGTTTCCCTATCCATCGGGACGCCTGCACATCGGCCACGTCCGTAACTACACCCTTGGCGATGTGGTCGCCCGGTTCAAGCGGGCACAGGGCTATAATGTCCTGCATCCCATGGGCTGGGNNGCTGGGACGCCTTCGGCCTGCCCGCGGAAAACGCCGCGATCGCCCACAAGGTCCACCCGGCCACCTGGACCTTCGAAAACATCCGGGTCATGCGCGGGCAGCTCCAGACCATGGGACTGGCCTATGACTGGTCACGCGAGGTGGCCACCTGCACGCCCGACTATTACCGCCACGAACAAAGGATGTTCCTGGACTTCCTCAAGGCCGGGCTCGCCTACCGGAAGGAGTCCTGGGTCAACTGGGACCCGGTGGAACACACGGTGCTGGCCAACGAACAGGTGATCGACGGCTGCGGCTGGCGATCCGGGGCACCGGTGGAAAAGCGCAAACTGTCCCAGTGGTTCCTGCGAATCACGGACTTCGCCGAAGACCTGCTCGAGGGCCTGAAGACTCTGGAGCGGTGGCCGGACAAGGTCCGGCTGATGCAGGAAAACTGGATCGGCCGGTCCAGCGGTGCCCGCCTGACCTTTGCCCTGGTGCAGTCGGGGGCCGGCCTGCCCCCGGGACTCGAGGTCTTCACCACCCGCCCCGATACTCTGTTCGGCGCCTCGTTCCTGGCCATTTCGCCCCATCACCCGCTGGCCGCCGCCCTGGCCGCGGATCATCCCGTGCTGGCCGCGTTCATCGCCGACTGCAACCGAATCGGCACCAGCGAAGCGGCGATCGAGACCGCCGAGAAGCACGGCTTCGACACCGGCCTGACCGTCCACCACCCGTTTCTGGCCGACCGACCGTTGCCGCTTTACGTCGCCAACTTCGTGTTGATGGACTACGGAACCGGGGCGATCTTCGGCTGCCCGGCTCACGACCAGCGCGACCTCGAGTTTGCCCTGAAATATGGGCTGCCGGTGCGCCCGGTGGTGATTCCCGCCGGCGCCGACCCCGAAAGCTTTGCCGTGGCCGGCGAAGCCTACACCGGGCCGGGATCCCTGCACCATTCCGGTTTCCTTGACGGCATGGACGTCGAATCGGCAAAGCAGGCGGCGGGAGAGCGGTTGGAAGCCATGGGCTGCGGCCAGCGCACCACCGTTTACCGCCTGCGCGACTGGGGCGTGTCCCGGCAGCGTTACTGGGGTTGCCCGATTCCGGTCATCCATTGCGACCACTGCGGCATCGTCCCGGTGCCCGATGATCAGTTGCCGGTGACACTGCCCGACGATGTCGGCTTCGACCGGCCCGGCAATCCGCTGGAGCACCATCCGACCTGGAAACACACCCCCTGCCCCGGTTGCGGCCGGCCGGCCCGGCGCGAAACCGACACCTTCGACACCTTTTTCGAGTCGTCCTGGTACTTCGCCCGCTTCACCTCGCCGGGTGAGCAGGGGCGCGGTTTCACGCGCGAGGCCGCCGACTACTGGCTGCCGGTGGACCAGTATATTGGTGGCGTCGAGCATGCGGTGCTCCATCTCCTTTACGCCCGCTTCTTTACCCGGGCCCTCAAACGATGCGGCGCTCTCGGGGTCGATGAGCCCTTTGCCGGTTTGCTGACCCAAGGCATGGTCACCCATCGGACCTACCGGGACGACGAGGGCGGCTGGCTCTATCCCGAAGAGGTCACCGAGCGCGACGGCCAGACCGTGCGCGTCACCGACGGCGCGCCGGTGACGGTCGGCCGGCTCGAGAAGATGAGCAAGTCCAGGAAGAACGTGGTCGGGCTGGAGCGGGTGGTGGATGCCTATGGCGCCGATACCGCACGGCTGTTGTTGCTTTCCGACAGCCCGCCCGAACGGGACCTGGAATGGACCGAAGCCGGCATTGACGGCGCATGGCGCTTCCTGAACCGCCTCTGGCGCCTTTATACCGAACCGCCGGCGGCGCCCGCCACCGCTGCCGGAGCGGCCAGGACCCAGGCCACACGCGGCGCCATCCACAAGGCGATTGCCGCGATCACCGACGATCTTGAGAAATTCCATTTCAACAAGGCGGTCGCGCGAATCCGGGAGTTGACCAACGCCCTCGCGGATCTCGAAGCCGGTGCCGCCGACGATCCCCGGGCGACGGTGCGGCGCGAGGGGCTGGAGGCGCTGGCGGCACTGATCGGGCCAATGATGCCCCATCTGGCCGAGGAACTGTGGCAACAACTCGGCTTTGAAACGCTGCTGGCCGGTCAGCCCTGGCCCGGTTTCGATCCGGCGCTGGTGGCGGACGACACCGTCACGGTGGCGGTCCAGGTCAATGGCAAGCTGCGGGCGACCCTGACGCTGGCCCGGGACCTGGACGCCGCGGCAGCCGAACGGACGGCGCTGGCCGAACCGGCGGTGGTGCGGGTGCTGGAGGGCAGGCCGGTCCGCAAGGTCGTGGTGGTACCAAACCGGGTCATCAACATCGTCGCGTGAGCGGCAAAAGGGGCTCCGGCGCAACCGCGGGCCCGGAAATGAGGAGACGGCAGATGGGTGGCTTGTCCGGGCGGGTGGCGGTAAGGGTCGCGCCGGCACTGGTGCTGGGGCTGCTGCTCGGAGCCTGCGGCTTTCGGCCGATGGCGGCGGTCCCGTCGGACCAGCCGGCGGTGAGCGAGCAGCTGGCGCAGGTGGATATCGAAGAAATTCCCGACCGGATCGGTCAGGAACTGCGCAACCGGCTGATCGACCATTTTTACCGTGACGGCCGGCCGGCCCAGCCGCTGTATCGGCTGGTGATCACGCTCGACACCAGCCAGATGACGCTGGCAGTCCAACAGGACGTCTCGGCATCGCGTTCCGAATGGATCGTCACCGCCAACTATCAGTTGATCTATCTGCCCACCGGGCAGGTGGTGGTGAATGGCAGCAGCCGGGCGGTTCCCGGCTACAACGTCACCTATGCCCAGTATTCTTCCTTCGTTTCGGAAAATGCCGCCTTCGACCGCGGCATCGTGTTCGTCGGAGACGACATCGCGACCCGGATTTCGCTCTATTTCTCCCGCAATCCCGACCAGCGGATGAAGCTGAAGGCCCCCGACTGGGCGGCGTCTCAAACCCCGATACCGGCGCCGGTACCCGCGCCCAAGCCCACGCTGCCGCCGGCGACCGTCACCGTGCCGGCGCCGCCGTCGTCGTTGGCCCATCCGTCGGCGACGCCCACCACCACACCGAACTGGTGACGCCCTGGGAAGGCCCGGGCGGTGAAGCTGCAAGGCAAGGCGATTGACGGCTTCCTCGCCCGACCCGACCGGCGCATCCGGGCGGTTCTGGTCTATGGCCCCGACGCCGGGCTGGTTCGGGAGCGCGCCGGGACCCTGGCCCGAACCGTGGTTCCTGACCTGGCGGATCCCTTCCGGGTCGCCGAGTTGCCGGCGCGGGCGGTTGCGGCCGAAGGGGCGCGGCTGTTGGACGAGGTCACCGCGCTTTCTCTGGTGGGCGGCCGCCGCCTGATCCGTGTGCGCGACGGCGACGAGACCATTACCCCCGCCTGCGCCGCCCTGTTCGCCGCAGCACCGCCCGGCGACAGCCTGGTGGTGGTGGAGGCCGGAGACCTGGGGGCACGCTCGCGCCTGCGTGTTCTGTTCGAAACCGCGGCTCTCGGCGCCGCCCTGCCCTGCTACGTTGAGGATGAATCGGCGCTGCGACGGGTGATCACGGATTTGTCCTCCGACCATGGACTGGTACCCGACGCCGACGCCCTCGCCTTTCTTGCCGCCAACCTGATCGGCGACCGACTGGTGGTTAAGGGTGAACTTGAAAAACTGGCACTCTACATGGGATCCGAGCGCCGGGTGGGGTTGGAGCAGGTCCAGGCGGTCATCGGCGACGGGGCATCGTTGCTGTCGCTGGACGACCCGGTGTGGGCGGCCGCCGGCGGCGACTTCGCGGCCCTCGACAAGGCGCTGGCCCGACTTTACGGCGAAAGCGTCGCACCGGTGGCCATTTTGCGCGCCGCGCAACGCCACTTTCAGCGGCTGCACTGGGTTCAGGCCGAGCTTGCGGCCGGAACCTCGGTTGAAGGCGCACTTTCCGCCCTCAAGCCACCCTTGTTTTTCAAGCTGCGCAACACGTTCCTGGCCCAGTTACGCCAGTGGCCGCTGCCCGCGCTGCGGCAGGCGCTGGAGCGGCTGACCGACGCCGAGATCGAGTGCAAGCAAACCAACATGCCCGACGAAACCCTGTGTGCCCGGACGTTACTGCAACTGGCGGCCCTTGCCCGCAGTCGCCGGTAGGCACCACCGGGCCGGGGTCCGACTGCCGCGACTTCGTACTTTCGGCTAAGGACAGGTGCATTCCCGATCCCGGTCTGATACCCTCACCCGGTAGCTGTCAGAAGACAGACCTTTACCGAGGAGAAAACCAATGGCCGTCGGCGCCGCATCTTACAACACTCCGGTTTCCGGGTATCAACCGTACCAGCAGACGCAGCAGACGCAGAGAACCGGACGGGATACCGATGGCGACGACGCCACCGAATCGGCCGCGACCAAGGCCAAGGAAGCGAAGGTCGGAGCAACCGGGCTGCCCGTCGACGCCAATCGGGGCCGGAACCTCAACATTGTTGCGTGACGCCGCGCGATTTCCCGCCCGCCCCGCCCCTTCGCGGGAACCGGGGCGGCGGCGAGGGTAATGCTTCCGGCACGGACGGCGTATCAATCGGCCGCAACTGACAGGTCATGAAGATGGTTGGCGATGGCCGCGTCCCGGATGGCGATGTGAGAGGCAAGCCAATTTTTGAGAAACCGGCACAGATCATCCAGGACATTCTCCCCGGCTGACAGTGCGCTTTTAAGCCGGTGCAGCTCCACAAGAAACGATTCGTGATCCATCTTATGGTGGAGGTAGTACGGATAGCGGCTGTCCACCATCACCGCCTCTTCGTGCTCGAAGTGCGTTTCGGCATATCTCTCCAGGAGTGCTACTCCCGCGGCAGCCTCTTCCGAAGACGTGGCGCACGCCTCGATCAGCCGGTTGTAGTATTCGAACAACGCCTGATGCTCCCGGTCCAGCCGGTCAACACCCGTCAGGTAACGATCATCCCAGATCATCCGCAGTGCCATGAATTCCGTCCTTGTCGTCCGTAACCGCCATTGAAGGGAGTAATGGCCCCGGCCGTCACGGTCAACAAGGCCCGGGCCCCAGCCCGGAATGCCGGTTGCCGCGTTTTTGCGCCCGTCGGCCCTCGGGCTTCACGTCAGTAAATGACAAATGCATGATATTTTAATTATGGTTTTATGGCATTGGTGACAGTCCGAAACCGGGTGTGTTAGAGGACCGTGTTTCCTGGTTTGGTTGCCTTGACCGGCCAGCCTCGTGATGACGACTGGCCCGGGAGGGGCGACCCCATGCTGTCGAACAGTCCCATCGGCGTCCGCATCGGACTGCTGGTCCTGGCTTCGCTGGTGACGCTCGTCTTGCTGGGCGGCGCCGCGGCCATCGGCGAGCGACGGATCGACCGGGCCACCGGCGACCTCAACGCCTTTCGAGCGGTCTTCGAGCAGACCGCCACCGCCGGGCACCAGGCCGGCGAGATGCGCTTTCAGGCTCTGCGTTTCCTTTCAGAGCGCGACGAAGCGGCGATCACCGCGGTTAGCGGCACCGTGACCGAACTCGGGACGGCGCTGCGGACCCTTCATGACGCCCCTGGGGCGGCGCGGATGGGTGACGAGATCGACACCCTGTCCCAGGCGGTGACAGCCGTCGGCGAGCGGTTCACGAGTCTGGTCGGAGTCGCCCGGCAACTGGGACTGAACGACGATTCGGGCCTGCGCGGCCAGTTGCGCGCCTCCGCCGGCGCGGTCGAGGCCGAACTCAAGCTATGGCCCAATCTCGACAAGCTGATCGTGCCGATGGTCACCATGCGGCTCAATGAAAAGGACTTTATCATCTACAATGATCAATCCTTCCTTGGCCCCCATCGCAAAGCGTTCAACGAATTCAAGTTCAAGCTGGGAGACGTGGGGGTCGATTCCGAGACCCAGCAAAAGCTCGACCGGCTGGTGAAAAGCTACAAGACCGACTTCGGGACCTTCGTCGACACCACCAAGGCCTATCGGGCCGAGGTCGCCGCCTTTAACGATCAGATCACCGCGCTTGAGCCACGTTTTGCCGCACTGCTCGAAGCAGCCCGCAACGGTATGAACACCGCGGTCGCGACCCAACAGCAGGTGCGCGACGGCGTGGTCCAGACCACCCTGCTGATCGGTTCGGCGCTGGTCGCAGCCTTCGTGGTCATCGCCCTGCTGGTCGCGGTCAGCATTACCCGGCCGCTCCGGGCCATCGAAATCGCCATGGAGCGGCTGGCTTCGGGCGATCAGACCGCCGACGTGCCGGGAACCGGACGGCGCGACGAGATCGGCGCCATGGCGCGGGCGGTTCAGGTCTTCAAGGAGAACCTGCATCATACCAGGGAATTGGAAATCAAGGGCCGAGAAAGCGAGCGCCAGGCCGAGGCAACCCGCAAGCAGATGCTGGTCGAGGTCGCCAATGACTTCGACGCAGCATTCGGCCGGGTGCTCGCCACCGTCGGCGGCGCCGCCGAACGGATCCGCGACGGCTCGTACATTATGCGTGATACTGCGGAAAAGATGAGCGAACAGGCCGTCGATACCGCGACCAAGTCCCATAAAACCGCCGAAATCGTCGGCACCGTCAACCGCGTGTCCCGGACGCTGTCGACCTCGATCGGCGAGATCGGTCGGCGGGTGGCCAGCGCCGGAACCGCCGTCGGGCGTGCGGTCGAACATACCCGCTCCAGCGACGCCACGGTGCGGACACTGGCCGAAAGTTCCCGTCGGATCGGCGAAATCGTCAAGCTGATCAACGGCATTGCCGGCCAGACGAACCTGCTGGCGCTCAATGCCACCATCGAAGCGGCGCGGGCCGGAGAGGCCGGCCGCGGCTTTGCCGTGGTCGCAGGAGAGGTCAAGACCCTGGCCGGTCAGACCGCAAAGGCCACCGGCGAAATCGCCGGACAGGTTGGCGCCATCCAGGCCGCGACCGAAGCGGTGGTCGCGGCGATCCAGGCGATCCGGGGCACCGTCGAAGAGGTCGAAACCCTCTCGGCCGAAGTGTCTCAGGCCGTCGAGCAACAATTGGTGCAAACCAATGAAATCGTTGGCGCCGTTGACGATGCCACCGCCAATTCCACCGCGGTATCCGAAAGCGTCGCCAACATGGCCATGAACGCCGCTGAAACCGGCCGATCCGCCATCGAAATGATTTTTTCCGCAGACCAGTTGCACGACGAACTGCATCAGCTCCAGAGTGATGCGAAGCGATTTGTTTCTTCAATCCGGACTTGACCGATGCCCCTGCACGCCGGGAATCCAAAGGTTACAACCGATGGCAGGAACGGCGGGGATATTATTACTTCCGAATTAATCCGATATTCATAAATGTTAATGGTCCGATTCGTGGCCACGATCTTCGCCAGTGATCACCACCATTATTCAGATCAGGCATGAAATCTTGGCCGACCCGTCACGAAATTGACACGCTAATTTGCTAGTGATGCTTCCCAGTCTAACCAAGGGGGCGATGTTCCCGAGAGCACGCCGCTGTCAGCCTGTGGATTGGTGAAAAGAATGAGTGTGCCGCTCCAGAGGGTCGAAACCGCGGGGGACGGCGACGCCGGCGGCTGGCATACCGACGGCCATATGCTGGCCTTCGAGATTCGCTGCCGCATCCATTACGCCTATCAGCCGATTGTCTGCATACGGTCCGGCCGCTGCTTCGGCTTCGAGGCTCTGGCCCGGGGCCAGGAGGCCCTGGGGTTTCCGACTGTCGCGGCGATGCTCGATCAGGTCCATCACACCGGCGCACTGCCCCGGGTCGAAGCGATCCTCCAGGAAAAGGCGGTGTCCACCGTCGCCGAGGTGTTGCGGCGAACCCAGGCCCGTTTATTCTTCAACATGGACAACCGCGTCCTGCAATTGCCCGACTATGTACCCCAACGGACGACGGAGATCCTGGCCGACCATGGCCTTGACCCGGCGGTGCTGTGTCTGGAACTTTCCGAGCGGCATGTGGTCCCGGATGCCGTGCGGGTTTCGGAAACCCTGCGTTTCTATCGCCATCACGCCTATCTGTTCGCCCTCGACGATTTCGGCACCGGCTTTTCCGGCCTGCAATTGCTTTACGAGCACCATCCTGACATTCTTAAGATCGATCGGTTTTTCATCAGCGGGATCGACCAGGATGAGCGCAAGCGGTTGTTTGTCAACACCATCGTCAATCTTGCCCATATCCTTGGGGCAACCGTGGTGGCGGAAGGCGTCGAGACCGAGGCGGAGTTCCGGGCCTGCAAACAAATCGGCTGCGATCTGATCCAGGGCTACTATATTGCCCGCCCGACTGCCGAGCTGGGGGCGCTTCAGGAGTATTACCCGATTGTTGTCGAGGCCAACCGGCGCGAACGGCGCGAACGGCGCCCCGACCAGCGGCTGATGCGCGACGAATTGGTCCGTCTGCCGACCCTGTCGCTGGCCGATCCGATGACCACGGTCTTTGAAACCTTCCGGGCCAACGTCAACTGTGGCTTCTTTCCGGTGCTCGACAATCGCAGCTATCCGGTGGGAGTCGTCCGCGAGAGCGATATCAAGCCCTATATCTACTCGCCTTTCGGCAAGGAACTGCTCCAGAACAAGGTCAGCGGTCGCAACCTGCGCCATTTCATCTCGTCGGCCACCGCCTGCGACGTCAACACCGACGCCGAGATGATTCTGGCCATGTACGCCCACGCCTCGGAGCCGGCGCCGATTCTGGTCACCGAGAACTTTCGCTATCTGGGGGTGCTGCGTCCCGAATCGCTGCTGAAGGTGATCAACGAAAAAAATCTGGTCTATGCCCGCGATCAGAATCCGCTGACCCGGATGCCCGGCAACAATCCGATCACCGATTACCTGGCCGGGATGCTTGACGACGAGGAGGCCGAATACGCCCTGGTCTATTTCGATCTCGATAATTTCAAGCCGTTTAACGATACTCTGGGTTTCCGTCAGGGCGACCGGGCAATCCTGATGTTCGCCGACGTGATGCGGATGCTGTTGAACCGGCCCAATATCTTCCTGGGACACATCGGCGGCGACGATTTCTTTGCCGGCATCCACGGAATGGAAATCGAGGCGGCCGAAGCCCTGGTCCTGGACGTGCTGACCATGTTCCGCAACAACATCGAAAGCTTTTACGATACGGAAACCCGCGCCCGCGGCTTCATCGTCGCGCCGGGCCGCGACGGCCAGCCCGCCCGGTTTCCGCTGCTGAGTTGCAGCGCCGCTGTGCTCCAGGTGCCCCCCGGACCGCGCCAGACCAGCCTCGACCACATCGTCGCCGTCATCGCCGACCTCAAAAAAGCGGCCAAAATCAGCCCCAACCACCTGGCCCGGCACCGTCTGAGCGCGGGCGTCGAAGAATAAGGGTCTGAGTGGTATCGCGCTCATGGAAAGTGTTATCAAAAGTGCTCGAACCAGACCCTTGAAAGTTTAAGTGAACGGTATCGGGTCTAAGGCTGGAACTGTTCCTTGAGAATACGCTCCTCAAGGGTGAACTCGGGGTCGAACAGCAGGGTCAGCGCGGTCTGGCGGTCTTCGGTGACCTCGACCCGCTCGACCTCGCGCACCTCCACATGGTCGGCCACCGCGCTGACCGGCCGCTTGGCCGATTCCAGCATCTCGATGCCGATGCGGGCGGTATGGGGCAACAGGGCGCCGCGCCAGCGCCGCGGCCGGAACGCACTGATCGGGGTCAGGGCCAGCACGCCGGCGTTCAGCGGCACGATGGGTCCATGGGCGGAAAAGTTGTAAGCGGTGCTGCCAGCCGGGGTGGCCATCAGGACGCCGTCGCAGATCAATTCCGGCAACCGCTCCACGTCATTGACCAGGATGCGCAACTTGGCGGCCTGACGGGTTTCGCGCAGCAGCGAGACCTCGTTGATGGCCAGCGCCTCGACCCGCTCGCCATTGGTCCGGGTCGCGACCATCCGCAACGGATGGAGCGTCACCGGCATGGCCTTGGCCACCCGCCCGGCCAGATCGTCCTCCCCATACTTGTTGAGCAGGAAGCCGACGCTGCCGAGATTCATCCCGAACACCGGCAACGGCGGCGAGGTACTCTGGCCAAGGGTGCGGTGCAGGGTTTCCAGCAGAAAGCCATCACCGCCAAGCGCGACCACCACACCGGCCTGATCGAGGGGAACGCTGCCGTAACGCTGGCTGAGCCGGGCCAGCGCCGCCTCGGCTTCGGGAGTGGCCGCGGCGACGAATCGCAACCGCGCCTCAGGGATCGGTACCGGTCGGGGAGCCGGTCCGGCGGCGCTGGCGGGAATGGCGGCGATGCCGCCCTGGCTGTGCATCGGCATCATGGACCGACTGTACCCCAGGACATCGCCCCGGCCAACCCTCTGCGCTGCGGCGCACCCGACTTCCAGGCGGGCCACGGGGACCGACGACCATCAGCCGTTGCCACATGCCGGTGACAGGCCGGCAAATCCCAGCTAGACTCGCCCGCGACACCCGGGGGTCCCGGTGCCGGCCGGCAATCGTTGCCATGGCCCGGTCCGGCCTTATCTCAAGCGCTCAGGCCATTCTGCCCTTACAGCCCTTCAGCCTCCGACACCACGAGGTGCCCGTTGCATGGACGATCCCATTACTCAGGGCGGAGACCGACCGGGTCCGTCATCGTCTCCCGAGAAAGTCCGGTTGCTCGGGCTGGCCTGTGCGGTTCCGCCACATGTGCTGGACCAGGATGCGGTGCTGCGGGCGGCACGCACCGTGTTCGGACCGCGACTGCGCGACTTCGAACGACTGGCGCCGGTGTTCGACAATGCCGGGATCACCACCCGTTACGCCAGCAAGCCGCTTGACTGGCTTCTTGGGGCGCCCGGCTGGGCCGAAAAAAATGCCGCCTATCTGGAGTCGGCCCAGAACCTGCTCGAACAGGCGGCACGATCCTGCCTCCGCGGCGCCGGATTGATTCCCACCGACGTCGATGCCCTGGTGGTGGTTTCCAGTACCGGCATCGCCACCCCCAGCCTCGATTCCCTGCTGATGGAGCGTATGGGCCTGCGCCCCGATACCCGACGTTTGCCGGTGTTCGGACTCGGCTGCGCCGGCGGCGTGCTCGGGCTGGCCCGCGCGGCCGAACTGGCGCGTGCCGTGCCCGGCTCCAACGTGCTGTTGCTGGTGGTGGAACTGTGCTCGCTGACGGTGCGCCACGGCGATCTCAGCCCGACCAACGTCGTCGCCACCGCGCTGTTCGGCGACGGCGCCGCGGCCTGCCTGATCCGCTGCGACGCTGCCGCCGACCCGAAGGCCCTTAACCCGGACGACTCGATTGACCGGGACCCCACCGGCCCAGGCCGCGGGCTCGCGGCACTGGTGGCCTCCTGCGAGCATACCTGGCCGGGGACCCGGGACATCATGGGCTGGCGGGTGGCCAACGACGGCCTGGGGGTGGTGTTCAGCCAGGACATCCCGCGGCTGATCCGCGAGCGGCTGCGTCCGGTGCTCGACGGCTTTCTGGCGGCACGGGGGATGACCCGGGCGAATCTCGCCGGCGTCGCCTGCCATCCCGGCGGCGTCAAGGTTCTGAGCGCCCTGGAAGAGGTGCTGGCACCGGTTTCTGACGGCTTCGAGGAGTCCCGGTCGGTGCTGCGCGACTACGGCAACATGTCGGCCGTCACCGTGTTCTTCGTCCTGGAGCGGCGGCTGGCGGCGGGCGCCACCGGCCGCCATTTGCTGACCGCGTTCGGGCCGGGGTTCACCGCAGCCCTGCTGCTGGCCGATCTCTGAGCAGCGGAGGCCGGCACCCATGGATTTCGGGACACCCCAGATCATCGTGCTTCTGGTTGCCGCCCAGCGGCTGGCCGAACTCGGGCTGGCGGCCCACAACACCCGCCGGCTGCTGAGCCAGGGCGGACAGGAGGTGGGAGCCCGGCACTATCCCCTGATCGTTTTGCTCCACGGTGGCTGGCTGGTGGCGCTGTTCGTCTCGGTTGCCGCCGGAACCCCGGTAAGCTGGCCGTTGATTGGCGTCTTCGTGGCCTTGCAGGCGGCGCGGCTGTGGGTGATCGCCACCCTCGGCCGCTTCTGGACCACCCGGATCATCACCATACCCGGCGCCCCGCTGGTCCGCACCGGCCCTTACCGCTGGCTCCGCCACCCCAACTATTGGATCGTCAGCGCCGAGATGGCGGTGCTGCCGCTGGCGTTCGGCGCCTGGACCGTGGCACTTGCCGGTTCCGTCCTCAACGCTCTGGTGCTCCGCCACCGCATCCGGGTCGAAGAGGCGACCTTCAAGGAGCGGCGGTGATCTCCGGCTTGCGGCAGCGGTCGGTGAATCCCGCCGGCAGCCGCGTCCAAACCCGGGTTTCGCCCAGCATCGGGATCAGCAGATAACCACGCAGGCGCAACCGGTCCGGGCCATCAACGGTCATCTCGGCCCTCCAGTCCCGACCATCCTCGGGATTGTAGATCGAGCCACCGCCCCACACCCCGTCCTCTTGGAGCCTGAAGCCGCGAAGGATTTCCAGGCCGCACAGCGGCTGGCGCCGCAGTCGCGCATCCGGGTTGTGGCGGTCCATCGGCGCACCCCGGGCGCCTTCGGGCGGATGGCTCTCATCGATCCAGGCAATCCGCCCACACACGGCGTCGCCGCAGGGAAAGACCTCCACCGCGGCCTTGCGCGCATCGGTCAGCCACAGGCCGACCGGCGATGCCCCACCGCCCGCCGCGGCCTCCGGCGCCCCGGCCAGTGCCCCGATCACCGCCACCAGGGTTGCCGGTCCCAGGCTGCCGGCCCGGCGCCGTGAACGCGATAATGACCTGACCACCAATCACCCTCCGTATTTCATCCGGTCGTTCGATCACGACCCCGTTCATTCCGTGGATTTGCGCCGGGTCCCGGGGCCATCGGCTCCCGCGCCCGTCGGGCAGCCTGGGGCCGCCGCCGGTTGACCGTCCTTGATGCCGAGACAGGAGATAAGCCGTTCGCGGTTCCCGATCAGGTCGGCGAGGGTGTAGCGGTCGAGCACCCCGAAGAAGGCGTCGAGGGCTTCCCCCAAGGCGATCCGAAAGCGGCAATCCGCATGCAGCGGGCAGGTATTGGTCGCAGGATCGAAGCACTCGACCAGTTTCACGGCGCCCTCGGTCTGACGCACCACCTCTCCAACGGACGTCGACTCCGCCGCCCGGGCCAGCCGGACACCGCCAGCCCGGCCGCGGACCGAAACCAGATAGCCAAGACGGCATAATTCGGCCGCCGCCTTCTTCAGGTGGTCGTGAGAAATGCCGTAGGCGCGGGAAATTTCGGGGATGGCACTGGGCTCAGGCCCCTTCAGCCCCGCGTAAATCAGGATGCGGACGGCAAAGTTCGAGAACTGGGTCAACCGCATCGGCAAAGCTTCCCTCGACAGCCGGGCTGCCATCTGATACCAAAAATTAATAGGTGCGCGGTATATACCTGATTTAGGGCTTGGCGCCCACACTGCGCCGTCGGAGCGGGGCCGCCACTCCGCCGACGCTCATGCCGTACAAACCGCCTTCCAGATCTGCAAATTTCGTATACTTCGTATATTCGAATATACATATAATAGGCCCCGAGGGGCATTGCCGGACGCGGGTTGGAGTCGTCGGAAGTGTGAATGAACGCCCAGGAGGACCCAATGAACGGAATGATAGCAACCATTCTTGAGTATTGGCACGAAGGAATCAGGCCTAGAACACCACTTTCCCGAATGATTGTCCCGCTCCTCGCTTTTAAATTCGCGTTCATTATTCTGCTATATCTGATTTTTTTTGGTCCATCAACCCAGCATGATCCCGGACTATCGGAGATTGATGCTGATGTACTCCATCTGTCGGCCTCACCACTTCGGGATGCCCTCCCATGATAGACATCGACGTTGTCACTCTCGCCCGTTTACAGTTTGCTGCCACCGCGCTCTATCACTTTCTGTTCGTTCCCCTGACGCTCGGGCTGTCGGTGCTCTTGGGAATCATGGAAAGTGTGTACTTCATCACGAAACGCCCCATCTGGCGCGACATGACCAAGTTCTGGGGGGTCCTCTTTGGTATCAACTTCGCCATGGGGGTGGCCACCGGCCTGACCATGGAATTTCAGTTCGGTACCAACTGGGCCTATTACTCACACTATGTCGGCGATATCTTCGGTGCACCGCTGGCCATTGAAGGTCTGATGGCGTTCTTTCTGGAAGCCACCTTCGTCGGCATATTCTTTTTCGGCTGGGACCGGCTCTCCCGCGGCGCCCACCTGTTCGTCACCTGGATGGTCGCGCTCGGCTCGAATCTCTCGGCCCTGTGGATCCTGATCGCCAATGGCTGGATGCAGCACCCGGTCGGCGCCACCTTCAACTTCGAATCCATGCGCATGGAAGTCTCAAGCTTCTATGAGGTGCTGTTCAACCCCACCGCCCAGGCCAAATTCGTCCACACCATCAGTGCCGGATACGTCACCGGCTCGCTGTTCGTGTTAGCGGTCAGTGCCTTCTTCCTTCTGGCCCGACGTAACGTCGACTTCGCCAAACGGTCGATCACGGTCGCCGCGGCCTTCGGATTATGCGCATCTCTGTCGGTAGTCGTGCTCGGCGACGAGTCCGGCTATACCGCCGCGGAAGACCAGAAGATGAAGCTCGCGGCCATCGAGGGGATGTGGGACACCGAGCCGGCGCCCGCAGGCTTCAACATCGTCGCCATTCCCGACCCCGAGCACCACACCAATGCCTTCGAAGTGAAGGTCCCCTGGCTGCTCGGCCTGATCGCGACGCGCTCGACTTCCGAACAGGTCCCCGGCATCAACGCGCTGGTGGCCAGGAACGCGCAGAATATCCGGGACGGGATCACGGCCTACACCGCACTTCAGACCCTGCGCAAGAATTCTGATAATCCCGAAGCCCGGGCGACGCTTAAGAAATATGAATATGGTCTTGGCTATGCCCTGCTGCTGACCAAGTATACCAACGATATCCCCGCCGCCACCGACGATATGATCGCCAAGGCGGCCTGGGATACGGTCCCCGATGTCGCCCCCCTGTTCTGGACCTTCCGGTTGATGGTGGCGCTCGGCCTGTTTTTCATCGCCCTGTTCGCCGTCGCGTTCTGGTTCGTGGTCCAGAAGCGTCTCGAAACCTCCCGCTGGTTCCTGCGCCTTGCCCTGTTCAGCCTGCCCCTGCCGTGGGTCTCCAGCGAACTGGGGTGGTTCGTGGCGGAGTACGGCCGCCAACCCTGGTGCATCGACGGCATTCTGCCGACCCGCCTTGGGGCTTCGTCCCTGACCACAGGCGACCTGTGGCTGTCGCTGGGGGGGTTCCTGGTCCTTTATTCGACGCTGCTGGTGGTCGAACTGTACCTGATGGTGCGCACCATTCGCAAAGGTCCCGAGGACTATTTCGGCCATCGTCCACCACCGGCCTTTGTTCCAGCCGAATAGACGTCCCAACACGGGCACGGGAGCTGATCAATGTTTGATTTCGAGACTTTACGCCTGATCTGGTGGTTCCTGTTGGGCTTTTTGCTCGCCGGCTTCGCCATCTTCGACGGCTTTGACTTCGGAGTCGGGGCGCTGTTGCCCTGGCTTGCCCGAACCGACAGCGAACGCCGGGTGGTCATCAACACCATCGGTCCGGTCTGGGAAGGCAACCAGACCTGGATCATTCTGGGCGCGGGCGCCATCTTCGCGGCCTTCCCGCCGCTGTACGGCGCCTCGTTCTCGGGCTTTTATCTGGCCCTGATCGGCCTGCTGTTTTCCATGATCCTGCGGCCCGGTGGCTTCAAGTACCGCTCCAAGCTTGAGAGCCCGACCTGGCGGACCATCTGGGATCATCTGCTGTTCGTCGGGGGGGTGGTGCCGCCGCTGCTGTTCGGCGTTGCGGTCGGCAACGTCCTGCAAGGGGTGCCTTTTCACTTCGACGAATGGCAACGGCTGTTCTACGACGGCAGCTTTTTCGGGCTGCTCAACCCGTTCGCCCTGCTGTGCGGGCTGGTCAGCGTGTCCATGGTGGTCACACACGGGGCCGTGTATCTGGTCAACAAGACCGATGGCGCGGTTCAGGCGCGGGCGATCGGGGTCGCCGGCGTCGCGCCCCTGGTCACCATCACGCTGTTCCTGCTGGCCGGCCTGTGGGTGGCGTTCGGGCTCCAGGGTTACGTGGTCACCGCCGGCGGCGCCTGGAGCGGACCGTCGAACCCCTTCACCAAGACGGTGGAGCTGCACACCGGCGCCTGGCTCGCCAATTACCGGTCCTATCCGTGGATGGCGCTGGCGCCAATGCTCGGATTCGGTGGAGCGGTGCTGACCGCCCGCCTGATCCGTTCGGCACGGCCGATGCTGGCCTTTGTCAGCAGCGGAGCCAGCATCTTCGGCATCGTCAGTACCGCCGGGGTCAGCATGTTCCCGTTCCTGATGCCGTCGTCAAACCATCCGAACCAGAGCCTGACCGTCTTCGATGCCTCGAGCAGCCACGACACCCTGATGATCATGCTGATCTCGACCATCATCTTCATGCCGATCATCATTATATACACCGGATGGGTGTTCAAAGTGATGCGCGGCACGGTATCAACCAAGTATATCGACGATAATTCGCACTCTGTTTACTGACACGGGGGCGATGTGGAGGCTTCTTATGTGGTACTTTACCTGGATTTTGGGCACTTGGTTCGCCGCTTCGTTCGCGATCATGCTGGCCCTGTGGCAGGAGGTGGACAGTCCATCCTCTCCCGATCGGGGATATGGTCAGCCCTGACCGCCGTCTGAAAGGCACTCATGAGATGGAATGCTATCGGTCCTTGGGCCGGAGCGGCCGGATGTTCGTCTGGCTGACCCTTGGGGTCGCAACCGCTGGGTTCATTTTGCGTCTCGTCTGGCTGTGGCGGTATTGGACATGAAGCATTTATCAATGCAACACGCCTTCCGGACATTACTTCACTCTGCCCAGACCCCAGGCTCGTCAATGCCTCAAGCGGGTCTCAGTGAAGATCACCAGTCATAGGGGTTGATATGGACACCGTTGTCAGACTTTCGCCGTTTTTGTCGGTTTCGCCCCAGCTCTCCGAAACCGACATTGGAATTTCCGGAGCCCTGGGCTTCCGCACGATCCTCAACAGCCGACCCGATGGCGAGACCGAGGGCCAGCCCACCAGTGCGGCCATCGAGGCCGCGGCCCGGCGTCATGGCCTCGACTATCGGTATCTGCCGGTGATCTCGGGAAAGATCACCGACGGCAATGTCGAGGACTTCGGCAAGATCATGGCCGAGGTGCGCGGGCCGGTGCTGGCCTATTGCCGGACCGGGACCCGATCGACGTCCCTGTGGGCGCTGCACGAGGCCCGCCATCTGGATCCCGAGGCAATCCTGAAGGCGTGTGCCGCCGCGGGCTACCACCTGGACGCGCTGCGGCCGAAACTGGAGGCACGCTGGACCGGTGAACCCGCGGGAAGCACACCTGCCCCCGTCGGTGCGACCGGTATGGGACCGCGCGGCTATGACGTGGTGATCGTCGGCGGTGGCGCCGCCGGCATCGCCACCGCGGCCAGCCTGCTGCGTCGCCGTCCGTCGCTGGCCATCGCGGTGATCGAGCCCGGCGACAAGCATTACTATCAGGCGGGATGGACACTGGTGGGCGCCGGGCTGTTCGACCGCCGCAAGACCGAACGGCCGATGGACCGGGTGATGCCCTCCCAGGTCACGTGGTTACGGTCCGCCGTCGCCGGCTTCGAGCCCGAACACCATCAGGTGGTGCTGGAGGAAGGCGCCCGCGTTCGCTATCGGACCCTGGTGGTGTGTCCGGGCATCCGGCTGAACTGGGATGGCGTCGAAGGTCTGCGCGAAACCCTGGGGCGCAACGGCGTCACCTCGAATTACATGTTCGACCTTTCGTCCTACACCCGCCAACTGGTCCAGGGCCTGCGCGGCGGTCGCGCCCTGTTCACCCAACCGCCGATGCCGATCAAATGCGCCGGCGCGCCGCAAAAGGCCATGTACCTCTCTTGCGATCAATGGCAGAGGCGCGGCGTCCTGTCCGACATCGATGTCGAATTCAACACGGCGGGAATGGTGCTGTTCGGTGTTCCCGACTATGTGCCGTCGCTGATGTCCTATGTCGAACGCTACAAGGCCCGGCTTTGTTTCGGCAGCACCCTGGTCGCCATTGACGGTCCCGGACGCAAGGCGTGGTTCAACGTAAAGCAGGACGACGGCTCGATGCAGCGGGTCGAAAAGGGCTTTGACATGATCCATGTCTGCCCGCCGCAAACCGCCCCGGATTTCGTGCGCGCCAGCCCGCTGGCCGATGCCGCCGGCTGGGTCGAGGTCAGCCCGGAAACTCTCCAGCATCCCCGGTTCGGCAACATCTTCGGCCTGGGCGACGCCTGTTCGACCCCCAACGCCAAGACCGCCGCCGCGGTGCGCAAGCAAGCGCCGGTGGTTGCCGAAAACGTGCTCGGCGTGCTCGACGGCAAGGGACCGCGGGCGCTTTACGACGGTTACGGCTCGTGCCCGTTGGTGGTCGAGCGCGGCAAGGTGGTGCTCGCCGAGTTCCTCTATGGCGGCAAGCTGGCCCCGAGCATCCCGTTCCTCGACTCCACCAGGCCGCGCTGGCTCGGCTGGTTCATGAAGACCCGGATGTTCCCGGTTCTCTACTTCGACTTCATGCTCAAGGGGCGGGAATGGCTGGCGAAGCCGCAGCGCCTGCCGCATCAGCCCACCGCCCACGAGGCGGCCGCGGCCTGTGACTTTTCCGATTCCGCCGCATCGTCAAAAGGGAGCCGATGATCATGATTTCCAACGTCACGATTCCAAGCGTCGCGACACCCGGCGTCAAGGCTTTCTTCGACGAAGCAACCTTCACCGTCAGCTATGTGGTTGCCTGCCCGGCGACCCGAATTGCGGCCGTGATCGACTCGGTGCTCGACTATGACCCGCACGCCGGGCGCACTTCGACCACCTCCGCCGACGCCATGATCGCCTGGATCAACCGGCACGGACTAACCGTCGCGTGGATTCTCGAGACCCATGTCCACGCCGATCATGTCACCGCAGCGCCGTACCTGAAGGAAAGGCTCGGGGGACGGATCGCCATCGGCGAGCATGTCAGGACGGTTCAGGAGACCTTCAAAGGCATCTTCAATGCCGAACCGGAATTCGCAACCGACGGGCGGCAGTTCGACCAGCTGTTCAGCGACGGCGAAACCTTCAGCATCGGCGACGTGACGGCCGCGGTGATCCATACCCCGGGCCATACCCCGGCCTGCGTCAGCTACCGGATCGGCGATGCCGTGTTCGTCGGCGATACCCTGTTCATGCCCGATTTCGGCACGGCACGCTGCGATTTCCCGGGAGGCTGCGCCGCCACCCTGTATCGCTCGATCCGTAAGATTTTGGCGCTGCCGCCGGCCACCCGTCTGTTCATGTGCCATGACTATCAGCCGGGAAACCGCGAAACCCGGTGGGAAACCACGGTGGCGGCACAGCGTGCCGGCAACCTTCACGTCCACGACGGCATCGACGAAGCCGGGTTTGTGGCTCTGCGCACCGCCCGCGACCGGACGTTGGACATGCCGGTCCTGATCCTGCCGTCGGTGCAGATCAACATGAGAGGCGGAAGCCTGCCTCCGGCGGAGAGCAACGGTATCCGTTACCTCAAGATACCGCTCGACGTCCTGTGATTGCAGTCGCGTCGCTATCCAACAGCATGTTATGCAGGGGAATGTGAATGGTCACCGAGGCAGGTCTTCAGCCGATCCTGGCGATCCTATCGGGCGGCTTCTCCGGCTTCAGCCTCGGCCTGATCGGCGGCGGCGGCTCGGTTCTGGCGGTCCCACTGCTCATTTACTTCGTCGGGATTTCCGATCCGCACATGGCCATCGGGACCAGTGCCCTGGCCGTGGCTCTCAACGCCTTTGCCAATCTGCTCCCCCATGCCCGCGCCGGTCACGTCCGCTGGCGCAGTGCCATGATCTTCGGGGCGTTTGGGGTCCTTGGGGCCTATGGTGGGTCAACCCTGGGCAAACTCCTCGACGGCCAAAAGCTGCTGTTCCTGTTTGCCGTCGTGATGATGGCGGTGGCGGTGGTGATGTCCCGACCAAGGGCCGCCGGACTGGCCCAGCCCGAATGCCGGACCTGGAGCTGTTTCATCCCCATCGTCGCCACCGGCCTCGTGGTCGGTGGCCTCTCGGGATTCTTCGGGATCGGGGGCGGCTTTCTGATCGTCCCCGGCCTGGTGTTCTCAACCGGAATGCCGCTCATCGAGGCGATCGGAACCTCGCTGTTCGCGGTGGGGGCGTTCGGTCTCACCACCGCCGGCAACTATGCGTTATCGGGCCTGATCGACTGGTCCATCGCCGCCTTCTTCATCGCCGGCGGCGTGGCCGGCGGATGGGGCGGCATGCTACTGGCCAAACGCCTCTCCAAGACCCATCGGATGCTCAATCTGGTGTTCGCGGTGATGGTGTTCGCGGTCGGCCTCTATGTCCTGTTCAAGAATTTGAATGCGTTCTGGTAACACCGGTAACACCGGCAGGCAACCCGCCGCCCGCGGCGGCCTGGAACCGCGCGCTCCCCGCTCAAGGACCGGAACCCTGATGATGCCAGCCCCCGACAAGGAAAGACTGGGCGAATGCCGGTCGCTGACGGTCACCTGCCTCTCGGAAACCGGCTGGCACGACAACGATCTGATGCTGGCCGACATCAAAGCCTCCGATGGCCCCGATGCCAGCCAGTGGACCAAATCATGGCATGCCGACAATGCCGCCGGCAGCGCCAGCCTGCTCGAGGTGACGCTGTTGGATGGGCAGCGGCGCAAACTCCTGATCGATTGCGGATGGAACACCACCTACATGACGCGCCGCTTCGAGGATACGGGAGTGGCGCGTATGCTCGAATACGGCGAAGTAGATCTGTTGTTTCTGTCCCATGAGCACCTTGACCACCTGTGGGGATTGCAGGCGGTCCTGCGTTACCGACCCGACATCACGATATGCGTGCCGGCAACCTTCAGCGACACCGCCCATGCCTTTATCCGCGGCGAACATCCGTCACCAACCGGCTCCGACGCGCAAGCACTCATCCGTCATGCCGGCCGGATCGTGACAACCCCGGTCGGCGTGCCGGTTCCGCTCTACCCCAGTTGCGTGGCGGTCGCCTTCGATCTGCCGGTTCTGCTCGGTATCAGGGGGGAACAGTCCCTGTATTTTCGCGTCCGTGACAGCGGAACCGTCTGCGTGACGGGCTGCTGCCATCAGACCGTGACCACCCTTGCCGACTATGCTGTCGAACACATCTCCATGGAGCGCACCTTGTACGGGCTTTATGGCGGGCTGCACATCGCGCCCTTCGGCGCTTTGACAGCGAAGCAAGAGGAAATGATCAAGGACATGCATCGTTTCGGCTTTCGCAAAATTGCCGCCAATCATTGCACCGGCCCGGCAGCCATCAGAAAAATGATCCAATTGGGATATCCGATCGTATACGGGTCCAATGGACGGGATTCGTCCGGTACTCTGACTCTTGGGAATGGTGACGGTGTTGTTTTCGAATAAAACTACACGAAATTGGGAGCGTCAGACGTTGGGCTGCGGCAGCCAATGAACCGCCGCCAATGAATTTGGCCAGACGGCTTGGCTCCGATGGTCATGATCAGGGGCCGCGTGGCTTTGCGTCCGCCGTCCCGGATTGATCCGTCGTGATCGAATCATCGGCTATATTCAAAGCATTGCCGCCGGAAACGACCATCGCTCCGAACTCCGGCGGCGCGGATGCCATACAACAATCATCCATCCGTCACTGAATTGTCACGAGATATAGTTAGAATACGGTGCTTTTAACTGAGGCGACGGGAGCGCATGCAAGGTGAAGAGAAATTATTTTTGTCAGGCCGCAATCGGCGCGGTCTGTCTGTCGGTCATGATTGGATTTGGCGGACAGAGCAGTGCCGCGGAACTCCGGTTGGTCGGCTCGGGCGCCAGCTTCCCGTTCCCCATTTATTCCGCTTGGTTCAAGGACTTCAGCAGCCAGAACGAGGTCAAGGTCGATTACCAGTCCAAGGGCAGCGGCGCCGGCATCCAGGACTTCATCAACAAGACCGTGGATTTCGCCGCCAGCGATGCCGCGATGACCGACGCCGAAATCGCCAAGGTTGATGGGGGTGTGATTCTCCTGCCGATGACCGCGGGCGAAATCGTCCTGGCCTATAACCTGCCGGGCGAGCCCAAGGGGCTCAGGCTGCCGCGGGATGTCTATCCCGACATCTTTCTGGGTAAGATCACCCAGTGGAACGACCCGCGCCTGGTGGCGGCCAACCCCGGTGTCGCGTTACCCGACCTGCCGATCACCGTGGTCCACCGCTCCGACGCCAGCGGCACCAACTTCGTCTTCACCAGGCACCTGAGCGCCATCAGCGAAACCTTCAAGAATGGCCCCGGCGTCGGGACCACCGTGGTCTGGCCGCAGAGCGACAAGTTCATCGCCGCGCCCCGGAACGACGGTGTGACGGCAACCATCAAGCAGACTCCCGGCGCCATCGGCTATATCGAGTACGGCTACGCCAAGTTGACCCGGGCCAACACCGCGCTCCTGCAAAACAAGGCCGGCAAATACATCGAAGCCAACGCCGAGAGCGGCGTTGCCGCCCTGGCCAGCGCCGAGTTCCCGCCCGATCTCCGGGTCTGGGTTTCGGACCCCGCCGGTGACGAGGCGTACCCGATCGCCACCTTCACCTGGATGCTGTTCTACAAGAAGCAGGACGCGGAAAAAGCTGCGGTGCTGCGTAAACTGGTCGACTACAGCCTGACCAAGGGCCAGACCATTGCCGACTCCATGGGCTACATTCCGCTGCCGGCGGTGGTGGTGGAAAAGATCAAGGCCGCGGCTCAGGAAATCCAATAACGGGTGGTGTGCCTGCCGCCTCGCGTCGCACCAACGACGTTCAACTTCCCCGGGCGCCGCCCGGGGGGCTTGGCGGCACCTTCCACCCGAACCGGAGATCGGACCATTGCGCAATCCGTTTTCGCTGGCGGCACCGGCCGACGCCATATCCCGGCCGCCCTCGGCCCTCGACGTCATCGCCGACCGGACCTTTTACGGACTGGCCTGGGCCAGCACCTTCTTCATTCTGGTTCTGGTCGCCCTGATCCTGTGGCGGATTGCCGGGCAGGCACTGCCGGCGATTCAGGATTACGGCCCGGGTTTCCTGTTCGGCACCGCATGGGACGTCCAGAAGGAACAGTTCGGCATTTTACCGCAGATCTGGGGCACGTTGTACAGCTCCCTGCTCGCCCTGCTGATCGGCGGCTTCTTTGGCATCACGGTCGCCATCTTCCTGACCCAGGACTTCCTGCCGCCCCGGCTGGCCGGGCTGTTCCGCACCACCATCGAGATGCTGGCGGCCATCCCCAGCGTGGTGTTCGGCCTGTGGGGCATCTTCGTGGTGATCCCGGCGCTGCGACCGGTGGCGGAGTTCCTCCACGATCATCTGGGCTGGATTCCGTTCTTCGGCACCTCTCTCAGCGGACCCGGCCTGTTGCCGGCAGCCATTGTGCTGGCCATCATGATACTGCCGACCATTGCCGCGATTTCCCAGGACGCGCTCCAACTGGTTCCGTACCGGACCAAGGAAGCCGCCTATGGCATGGGCACCACCCGTTGGGAGGCAATCCTCAAGGTGATGGTGCCCACCGCCGCCGGCGGCATCTTCGGCGGCCTGGTGCTGGGCTTCGGTCGGGCGCTGGGCGAAACCATGGCCCTCGCCATGCTGGTCGGCAACTCCAACCAGATCAGCCTGTCCTTGTTTTCGCCGGCCAACACCCTGGCGTCGCTGCTGGCCTCCAACTTCCCCGAAGCGGGACAGGTCGAGCGCCACGCCCTGATGTACGCCGCGCTGATGCTGCTGGCCATTACCCTGGTGGTCAATGTCGCCGGAACCGCCCTGCTGGCCCTGACCACCCGCCGGATGACAGGAAAATCATGACCGATCTCGTCTCCTCCGAATCCCGGCCCGATCTCCGCCGATCCCTCGCCGACGGGCGATCCTTGCGCAGTTCCCTGCTCACGCTCGGCGCCTGGGCCGTGGCGCTGCTGGCCGCGGTGCCGCTGTTCTCGGTCCTCTATATGCTGGTGGTCAAGGGCGGGGCGCGGCTCAGCACCGCACTCTTCACCGAACTGCCGCCGGCCGGCTTCGAGATGGGCGGCGGCTTCGGCAACGCCATCCTGGGTACGGTGGTGATGGTCGCCATCGCCTCCGTGCTCAGCATTCCACTGGGCATTCTGGCCGCGACCTACCTTGCCGATCTTGGACCGGAGCGGCGGCTCGCCAGTGCCGCACGCTTTCTGGCCAAGGTCCTGACCGGTTTTCCATCGATCCTCGCCGGCGTGTTCATCTATGCCGCGGTGGTGCTGCTGATGGGCTCGTATTCGGCCATCGCCGGCGGCATCGGTCTCGCCGTGCTGATGCTGCCGACGGTCATCCTGACCGCCGAAGAGTCCATGAAGATGGTCCCGCGCCGGATGAAGGACGCCGCCATCGGCATGGGCTGTACCCGCAGTCAGGTGATCTGGAAGGTGGTGCTGCCCACCGGCCTGCCCGGCATCCTCACCGGGGTCATCCTGGCGGTGGCGCGGGTCGCCGGGGAATCGGCGCCGCTGCTGTTCACCGCGCTGTTCAGCANNCGCTCTCGATCCTGATCTTCAACTTCTCGAGCATGCCGTTTGACAATCAGATCGAACTGGCCTGGGCGGCCTCCCTGGTGCTGGTGCTCATCGTGCTGGTGTTCAACCTGCTCAGCCGTCTGATCGGGCGCGCCAAGGTTTGAGGCCGCACCGGACTTTGTGACAAGGAACATGACCATGACGGCGACACTGGAAGCGGTGGATGCGGACTTCACCGCGGAAGTACAGGCCGGGACCATTGAGGTGGCAATGCCGCCCACCCTGGCCATCGATTGCCGGGTCGACCGGCTGTATTATGGTGACTTCCTGGCGGTGCGCGACAGCCACCTGCCCATCGAAAAGGGCAAGATCACCGGGTTCATCGGTCCCTCGGGCTGCGGCANNCTGCGGCAAGAGCACCGTGCTCCGCAGCCTGAACCGCATGAACGACATGATCCCGAGTTTCCGGCTGGAGGGTTATGTTCACTTCCTGGGTAGTGACATCTACGCCCGGCATGTGGACCCGGTGGTTGTCCGGCGCTATATCGGCATGGTCTTCCAGCAGCCCAACCCCTTTTCCATGAGCGTCTTCGATAATGTGGCGTTCGGTTTGCGCCTCAACCGCTACAAGGGCGACATCGCGGGAAAGGTCGAGCAGGCGTTGCGCCGGGCCGCGCTGTGGGACGAGGTCAAGAACAAGC
>PLTC01000025.1 GCA_003165295.1 Rhodospirillales bacterium
CTACGGCCCCAACGAGGCCGGCAAGTCGACGGCCCTCCAGTCCATTTCCGACCTGCTGTTCGGCATCGACGAGCGGACCTCCTACGGTTTTGCCCATGGTTACGATAACCTGCTGATCGGCGCCACCCTGTCCAACCGCGCCGGCCAGACCCTCACGGTCAGGCGGCGCAAGGGCCGGAAGAATACCCTGCTCGATGCCCAGGGGCTGGCGCTGCCCGAAACCGCCCTGGCGCCGTTTCTCGGCGGCCTGAGCCCGGAGGCGTTCAAGCGCGAGTTCGGCCTGGACTACCACCGGCTGCGTAACGGCGGGGACCTGATGCTGGAGGCTGGGGGCGATCTCGCCCACAGCCTGTTCCAGGCCAGCGGTCTGCCCGGTATCGTCGAGGTGCAGAACAGGCTGAAGGCCGACGCCGACAGCCTGTGGTCGCCCCAGCGCAAAGCGGCAGGCAAGCTGCTGTGGCGCACCCTTGACGAGTACCGCGAGGCCCGGCAGCGGATGAACCGGGACTGGCTCCGGCCCGAAGACTGGAGCCGGGCGGTGGCGGCGGCCCTGGAGGCCGGGGCGGCGCTGGACGCCCGCAAGGCCGAACTCGAGGACCTGCGGCGGGAGCGCAACCGTCTTCAGCGGCTTCGCGGTGCCCTGCCGGTGCTGGTCCGCCTGGACGACCTGACGGAGCAGTGGGCGGCGCTGGCCGATGCCCCCGACCTGCCCGCCGACTTCGCCGAAGGCTGGCGCCAGGCGGTCGCCCGGGAGCTTCGGGCCAGGGCCGAGGTCGAACGCCTGACCGACGAACTGACCCGGCAGCGGGCAGTCCTCGACCAACTGGCCCCGTCCGGTCCGCTGCCCGCCCACGCCGCCCGGATCGAGCGGCTGTTTCACAAGTCCGGGGACCTCGCGGCCAAGCGCGACGATCGCCCCAAGCTTCAGCGGGAACTGGAGCACAGCGACGCCCGGCTGGGGCAGTTCATCGTCCAGTTGGGAGGTGGTTTTACCCTGGCCGATCTGGATCGCCACCGGCCGTCGAAGCCGGTGGCGGCGCGGGTTCGCGACCTGATCGCCGGTGCCAAAGCCCTTGAGGCCGACGCGGCGGCCCGGGCCGGGCAGGCCGAGGAGGCGCGGGAGCGCCTGCGGGACGTGGAACAGGCGCTGGCCGCTCTCGGGCAGCCGGTGGATGCCGCCGAGGCCCGGGCCGCCCTGGATCAGGCGCTGAAGGTCGGGGAGGACATCGAGACCCGGCTGGCCGCGGCCGAACGGGCCGGCGCCCAGGCCGAGGCGACCGCCACCGCGGCGCTGGCCCGGCTGGGCCGGTGGACCGGTTCCCTGTCGGCCCTGGCGGCCACGCCCTTTCCCGATCCCGCCACGGTCCAGGAGGCGCTGACCGCCGGTCAGACCCTGGAGGCCGATCGCCGCCGCGACCTCGAGGCCCGGGATCAGGCCCTGGAAGAGGTGCGCCGGGTCGAGGGCGAGCTGCGCGACCTGGAGTCCGGTGCGGAAATCCCGACCCCCGAGGCGCTGGCCCAGGCCCGCCGCCACCGGGATCAGGGCTGGCGGTTGATCCGCGGCGGCTATATCGACCGGACTCTGGACCCGGCCCGGGCGGCGGCGGGCTATGCCCCGGAAACCGGCGATCTGGCCACGGCCTACGAGGAGGCGGTGCATCGCGCCGACGATCTGGTGGACCGCCGGGAGCGGGACGCCCAGCGGGTCCAGCGATATCTGACCCTTCAGCGTCAGGCCGAAAAGGCCCGCGACGTTGCCGCGCGTCGGCAGGCCGGGTTGGCTGAACTGGACGGGCGGATGGCCGCGCATCACGGCCGATGGCTCGCCCTGTGGCAGGCCAGCGGCCTCGCCCGTGCCGACCTGGAGTCCGCCGGTCCCACGGCGATGCTCGCCTGGCTCGGGCGCAAGGACGAAGCGGTGCGGGCGGCGGACGCCCGGTCCCAGGCCGAAGGCGAGGCCGAAAGACTGCGCCGTCAGCTTGAGGTGCTGCGGCAGAACCTGCTGCGGGCCGGCGCGCTGCTGGGGCTGGCCGGTCTCGGAGGTCAACCGACGCCGGCTTTGCGCGACCGGGTGCGGACGGCGGTGGACCGGGCAGCCGCCGCCTGGACCGAGGCCGGGCGGCTGGGCCGGGAACGGCTCCGGCTCGGCCGGGCGGTGGAGAAGGCCGAGGCGGCGCTGGCCGCCGCCGGCGAGGCCCGTCGGGACTGGCAGGCCGGATGGGTCCAGGACCTGCGGGGGCTCGGCCTCGCCGAAACCGCGGGAATCGCCGAGGCCACGGCGGCGCTGGGGATCTGGGAGGCCATCGAAACCGAACTGGTCAGGCGCCGCGAGAATCAGCGCCGGCTGGACGGCATCGAGGCGGATCTGGCCGCCGGGCGCCTGGAGGTGACGCGCTTCCTGGCTCAACTGGGCGAGGCGGCGGCCGGGCCGGCGGACAGCGATCCCCTGGATCTGCCCCAGACCCTGCATCAGCGTCTCAAGGAAGCCCAAAAGCTGGCTGACCAGCGACAGGCGCTGGGCGACCGGATTACCGGCCACGAGGCGGAACTGGCCGCGGCCCGGCAGGAATGGGAAGCGGCCGGGCAGGGGCTTTCGGTGCTGCGTGCCAGTCACGGCCTGGAGGCGGCGGCCGAGCCGCTGGTGGAGGCCGAGCGGGCCGGTCAGCGCCGGACCCTGGCCGGACGGCTGGCCGAAGCCCGGCGCGAGTTGGCCGACCAGGCTGCCGGGCACACCGAGGAGGCGCTACGGGCAGAGGCCCGGGACGCCGATCCCGATGCCCTCGGCGCCCGGGTTCAGGCCATCGAGGAGGAAGAGCGGCGGTTGCAGCAGGCGTTGGAAGACGCCAAGGAGGCCGCCCTGATTGCCCGCCAGCAGGTGGACGCCCTGAACCGGCGGGCCGGTATTCAGGAGGCCGCCCAGCAGGCGAATGACGCCGAACAGCGGGCGGGCGCTTACGCCAACCGCTGGGTCCGGTTGTGGGCGGCGCAGACGATTCTGGACAAGGCCATCGAGGGCTACCGCACCGCCAACGAGCATCCGCTGGTCCGGCGGGCCAGCGAGGTGTTCGCCCTGGTTGCCGGCACCGGTGCCAACCCGATCGAACGCCTGATCGTGGCTTACGGCAAGAAGGACCAGCCGGTGCTGAAGGGCGTCAGGCGCGACCGCAGCGAGTGCCCGGTGGAGGGCATGAGCGACGGCACCCGGGATCAGCTTTACCTGGCGCTGCGCATCGCCGCGGTGGAGGCGGCCGCGACCGCAGGCGAGCCCATGCCGTTCATTGCCGACGACCTGTTCATCACCTCGGACGACCAGCGCACCGCCCCCGGCCTGAAGGCGCTGGCCGGGTTGGGTCGGGTGACCCAGGTCCTGCTGTTCACCCACCACCGGTCGGTGGTGGAGATCGCCCGGGCGGTGGTGGAGGCCCGGGCGCTGCGGGTTCACGAATTGGGCGGGCGCGACGGCGGCTGAGCGGGCGGCCGGACGGTCGCGGCCTTGCCAAGCCGGGTCAGTTCGCGGTCGAGGGCGTCGGCGAAACGTTGTCGGTCCTTGCCGTTGAACGGCGCCGGACCGCCGGTGGTCACGCCGGCGCCGCGCAGGTCTTCCATGAAGTTGCGGACCGAGAGGCGTTCGCGCACCGAGTTGGCGGTGTGAAGGTCGCCGCGGGGATCGATGGCCGGAACACCCTTCGCCACCAGCAGCGCCGCCAGCGGGATGTCCTGGGTCACGGCCAGATCGCCGGGCTCAGCCGCCTCGACGATATGCCGGTCCGCGGCATCGGGACCACGTTCGATCCCGACATAGGCCAGCAACGGCGAGTGGGGCAGGGGAACGAACTTGTCCGAGACGAACACCGCCGGAATGCCCCGCCGGGTCGCGGCCCGGATGATCAGTTCCTTGACCGGGCCAGGGCAGGCATCGGCATCGACCCAAAGTTTCATGGTGTTTCCCGGATGAGGACGCAGCGTGGAAATTAGCCGGCGCCGGCGCGGGATTCAAGGAGTCCCGGTCCGACCCGGCGAGTCTCATCGGGACTCATATCTTTCGGGCAAGATGGTCATCGCCGGGCCGGATCACACCGTTTGTGATGACGAAGGGGTCGAAAGCCCCCGGGAACGGCGTCGAGGCCGGCAAATTTTGCCCGGTAGGAAAGAATTGCCGGGACAATACGGAATAAATTTCCCCCGATCATTACAGCATTGCTGATCTGCGCCGGCATAAACCGGCCCTATCCCGTTGATGTTTCACGGCACTGGTAGACAACGGCGAACCAATCCGGGGTCGTCTCGGGATAATCTCGAGATTAATAATTTTTCATCGCAGGGTCATGGCCAGTCGTCCGTGGAATAATGCATCAGGACGCTCATAACGCCCTTCTCCACATCGCAATAATCAGGAGCAATGCCATGCCTCCGGCCCGGTACGACTAGATATATTCACAGTTTTACTCGACATGGAGCGATACTGTGGGCGGATTCTGGCAGGATGTCTTCTGCCTGAACCAGGAATCTTTTGCCTGCCGGGTGGTTCCGGGGAGTCTCCAGTTACCTGCGCTTCGTCTCGACAAAGGTCTCGGATCTTGGGACGCCAGGGCTGTTCGCACCCCGGGCTTCCCCTACCAAGGATGACGGACATGGGTCTCGGTAGTGCTCTTACCACCGCCGTTGGCGGACTCTCCGCGTTCTCGTCGCAGATCGGCTACATCTCCGAGAACCTCGCCAACAGTTCGACCACGGGTTACAAGGCCATCGGTTCCGATTTTCTTTCCTATGTCACGGAATCCTCGTCCTTGACCTCGGCCGGAGGCGTCACGGTCCGGCCATCCTACCAAAACAGCCTGGCCGGTTCGGTCTCGACCACCAGCGTCGCCACCAACTTTGCGATTTCCGAAGGCGACGGCTTCATTCCGGTCAAGACCCCGACCAATGTTTCCGGCGGGGTCGCCGATTTCACCAATTCGGTCCAGAGCTATACCCGGGCCGGCGACTTCAGCCTCAATGACGATGGCTATCTGGTCAACAGTGCCGGTGAGTATCTGGAAGGGCTCAAGGAGACTTCGACGTTTTCGGGAAATATCGCCGGTTCGGCGTCCATTGACGATCTGCAAGCGGTCCAGGTCAGCAGTCAATACCTGACCATGCCGGCCAAGGCGAGTACGGTCATGGACTACACGGCCAATTTCCCGGCCAGTGTGACCGCCAGTTCGACGGTTCCGACCACTTCGGCTCAGGTCACCTCCGAGGTTCAGTTCTATGACAGTCTGGGCACGGTCCAGACGCTGGACGTGGTTTATCAGAAGACCGCAACCAACACCTGGACGGTGGAGAGCGCCACCCTGCCGTCGGATACCAGTGCTTCGGTGAGTTTCACGTCAGGGGCCACCCTCAATTTCTCGTCGAGCGGCACGCTGGGCAGTGTGACCGGCGCCAGTTCGACGGTTGCCAGCGGCGACCTGGGCCTGGACTTCACCATTTCGGGGCTGTCCGATGGTGCCACGACCAGCGGCTCGCAAACTCTGTCTTTGGACTACGGCACCACGAGCAGCGGAACCACCCAGTATTCTGGGTCAACCCTGGAAGTCACGTCGACCACCGACAAGACCGGCATGGCTTCCGGGTCTTTCAAAAGCGCCAGTATTGATACAAATGGCTATGTCGTCTTCACCTATTCCAATGGTGAAACCGCCAAGCCCTATCGAATTCCGCTGGCCACCTTTTCCGATCCCGACGCCCTGACCCAGGTCACCGGCGCCCTGTTCACCCAGAGCAGCGATTCCGGGAGCGCCCTGTTCCAGTGGGCGGGGCAGGGCGATGCCGGAACCATCACCTCCAGCGCCGTCGAAGCCTCCAACGTCGATGTCGCCACCGAACTGACCACGATGATCGTGGCGCAAAGAGCCTATTCCGCCAACAGCAAGGTGATCACCACCGTCGACAGCATGCTTCAGGATGTCCTGCAACTGATCAGCTAACAGCCTGGCAGGACTTTGAGCCGGAGAGACCACCATGGGACTGTCATCAATCCTGTCAACCGCGACCCAGGGCCTGCAAACCGTAGAAACCGAAATCGAATGGCGGACAGACAACGTCAATAATGCCACCAGCACCACCTATGCCCGGCGCGATCCGGTCACGGTCAGCCTGTCGGGCCAGGGTGTCACCGCGACCATCACGCGGGCCAGCGACACCGCCCTTCAAAGCGAGTATCTGAGCGCCAGTTCGGCCTCTTCGGCGGCCGGCACCACCAGCGATTACTTTACCCAGATCTCCGATATTCTGGGCACCTCGACCTCGGACTCCAGTTCCACGCTCCAGACCGACATGGACTCGTTTACCTCGGCCTGGCAAAGCTTCGAGACCGACACCTCGGACTCCACCTCGGAGACCGAAATCGTCGATACCGGCCAGACCCTGGCCCAGGACATGAACTCGGAAGCCCAACAACTTCAGAAGCTGGGAGAACAGGCCAGCGAATCCGCCGCCGATCAGGTCACGACCCTCAACGGCCAACTGTCGACCCTGGCCACGGTCAATGCCGAGATCGCCGCCAATCCCAATGCCGCCACCACCGACCCCGACCTGCTGGACCAGCGCGACAGCCTGGTGAGCGACATTTCGGGCGTGGTCGGCGTCAACGTGGTCACGCGCAGCGATGGCAGCGTCGCCCTCTACACCAACAACGGCACGGTGCTGGTGGACAAGACCGCGGCCCAGTTCCAGTGGAACGCCGGCACCGGCGGGACCCAGGGTTATGTTTCCCTGGCGGGCAAGACCACCAGCGCCCCGGGTCTGAATGCCGGCTTCAGCGGCGGCACGCTCGGCGCCACCATCGACTTTCTCAACCCCAGTACCAGTTCCAGCAACGCCGCGGTCGGGACCCTGGCCAAAGCCCAGGCGCAGCTTGACAACCTGGCCTTGCAACTGACCGGCCAGTCCTCGGGGACCTTCGGCGGCGCCTATTACGACGCCACCGCCGACCGCAGCACCGACCTTGCCGGCGGCAGCAGCCCCGCGACGGCGATCTACGCCGCCTCGGGCTCGACCGCCGCCGCCACCGCCGCCGGTTGGGACGGCAGTGCGCTCACCAGCTTCTTTACCATCGACAACGGCAGCACCACCGGCCCCACCGCGCCCACCGAAACGCCGTCCCAGTCGCTGGCGGTCAATGCCGCGCTGGTCAGCGGCAGTGCCACGGTCAAGCGGGAGTCCGCAACCGCGGTGGTGGCGGCCCTGACCTCGGCCAGCCGGTCGCTGTCGGTGGGTGGGGTCAACGTCACCGGCCAGACCTACAGCGGGCTGGCGGCGGCCATCGCCGATTACCAAAGCACCAGTGAGGCCACGGCGTCAAGCAACAGCACCAGTCTGTCAGCCACCACGACCACCCTGCAAACCCGTCTGACCAACGAAATCGGGGTCAATACCGATACCGAGATGGCCCAGCTCACCGTTCTGGAAAATGATTACGCCGCCAATGCCAAGGTGATCTCGACGGTTCAGTCGATGTTCGACACGCTGTTCGCCATCTCGACCTGACAGAACGGAAAGGACGCCACCATGACCACGGTTTCGAGCTACGGGATGGTATTGACCCAGATCAACGCCATGACCACCACCTCCTTGTTGTCGCAGAAATTGAGTACGCAACTTTCCAATCAGACGGTTTCAACAAATCTCGCCGGCAATCCAGAGCGCAGCCGGATTCTTAATCTGACCGTGACCCAGAATCAGCTCACCGCCTATACAAATAGCTGCACCACCGCGGAAACCACCACCAGCGCCTATGCCGACTCTCTCAGCAACCTGCTGACTCAGGCGCAGACCGCGCTGTCGTCGGTCAGCAGCGTCAAGACCAGCTATACCGGCATTTCAACCGCCAGCGGCTCCACCAGCACCAACTCCACCGACGCCATCAGCGCCTACAGCGATCTCGGCACCACCATCGACCAGATCATGACCGAGGTTCAGACCGATCTCAATGATCCATCGGCGGTGGGCAGCGGCTACCTCTACTCGGGATTGCGGGATCCCACCACGGCCTCAAGCCCGAGCTATACCACCCCGACGGTTACGGACCTGACCAGTCTGCCCTACTTCCTGGGCTCCACGTCTCCCGCGCCGGATCCGGCCGGAAGCACCATCTCCGGTTACACGCCGCCCACCGATGCCGTGGACGCCACCACCACCGGGGTCGGCGGCAGCAATCCCGATCTGCCGACCTACGATGCGGATTTCGCGGCAAGCCGCCCGGCAGCGTCCTCGGCGCTGCTCAAGCTGGCCACCGGGACCAAAAGCGTGACGATCGATGACAATGAAACCGTCAGCACCTCGATCCCGTCCACCAGCACCGCGTTCCAGGACCTGATCAATGGTCTGAGGGCGGCCAAGACCGCGGCCGATCAGGCTCAGAACTACTCGACCACCGATCGCGATACCTTCATGGGGCTGGCCTATTCCAACCTGACCAACGCGATTTCGTCCATTCGATCGCTCGAAGACCAGAACGACATGACCCAGGCCACCGTCACCGCCAAGGCCACGCAGCACAACGATGCCCTTAGCCTGATCTCGACCCGGTTCGACGCCCTGACCGGGATCGATACCACCACCGTAACGGCGCAGTTGTCGGCCGTCGATAACCAACTGACCGCTTCCTACAAGGCCACCTCCGAGTTGCTCAGTCTCTCGCTGGTCAGCTACCTGAAATAGATCGGAGAAGGAGTCCCGCCATGACGCCCCATGCCCCGGGCGCGCCCGCCGCGCCCCGTTTTGATCTTCCCGAGGCCGTAACCCTGGCCGGATTGCTGTTGGATGTGCTGCGCCAGGAAAGCGCCGCGCTGGCCGCGGGAAACTTCACCGGACTGCCCGGCTTCACCACCACCAAGAAGCGGCTGGTGACGGCCTATGCGGTCAAGCTTGACCAACTGCACGAAACGGCGCCGGGGGCGGCGGTGGCGGACGGGGCGCCGCTCGGCGTGTTACAGGCGCTCAATGCCGAGATCGTGGCCACCGCCCGGCGTAATGCCGCGTTCCTGAAGGGCGCGATCGAGGGTACCCGCCGGGTGATCGGCGTGGTGATGAGAGCGCATGTCCCGCCGCGGCCGCCCGGTTCCGCCACCTATCGCGCCAACGGGACGTGGTCGGGGTCGGGCCGGCGCTGGGGTACTGCCTGAGGGTCCCGGCCGGAACCGGCGTGAAGCCCGGTTGACCGCCCGGGGCGGCGCCGAATTTCTTTCGAATCAGTCGCAGGAACCGAGATCCAGCTCCGTATAAAATAAAAGCCGGATAAAATAAAAGCCGGATAAAATAAAAGCCGGATAAAATAAAAGCCGGATAAAATAAAAGCCGGATAAAATAAAAGCCGGGCAGTGTCCCTGCGATGATCTCGAACAGATTCGGTCATATCGGCCAATATCCCGCTGTTTTAAAATAGTGATGGGATGAAATTTGCCTCATTACCCTGAGGCACGGCCGTAAACGCCCGATGTTTCTTAACTTTGGTTGCCGTCTGGAATGTCCCCAGGCGGTTTGACCCGGCTCTCCGGCGCCGGATGGCCGGTCCTTTGCCCGATCTTTGGAGATGAAGATGCGTGTTACTGCGGCTTCCGCGCTCGGCGGGAGCGGGACCGACGACCGTGTCGCCGATATGGTCGAGGCCGGACAACGGTGTTACGGGAACGGGGACCTTCAGCAGGCCCGGGCACTCTGCGATCGGATTCTGGCGCTGATCCCGGATCATGGCGAAGCCCTGCTTTTGTTGGCAGTGATTGCGCTTCAGACCGGGCACCCGGAACAGGCGGTGACTCTGGTCGGCCGGACCCTGGCCGGCAGTCCGGCCCATGCCGCCGCCCACAACACCCTGGGGAACGCTCTGAGGAGCCTGGGCCGGCTGGTCGAGGCGTCCGGTCACTTTCGGATGGCCATCCGGCTGCGGCCGGATTCGGCGGAGATTCACAGCAACTTCGCCAACCTCCTGTGCGACCTGGGACGGACCGCGGAGGCGGCGGCCCATTACCGTCAGGCCCGGGACTGCCGCCCGGATCTTCCCGAGCCGCTCTATAACCTTGCCAACCTGCTGGCCGAACAGGGCGACCTGACCGGGGCGGAACGCTGCTACCGCGAGGCATTGGGGCTGACTCCCGATTATGCCGCGGCCTCCTACAATCTGGGCAATCTGCTGGTCCGGCGGTACCGCCTGGAGGAAGCCGAAGCCTGTTACCGCACGGCGCTCAGGCGTCAGGCCGGACGGCCCGAGGTGCATACCAATCTCGGCATGGTTTTGCAGGAATTGGGCCGGCTGGACGAGGCCGAGGCTTGCTATTACGCGGCGCTGCGCCTGAAACCGGCCTGTGTCGAGGCGCTCTATAATCTGGGGTGCCTGTTCCAGGCCCGCAACGACCTGGAACAGGCGTGGCGTTGCTACGATCATCTGCTGCGCCTGAAGCCCGACCATGGTCCGGCCCGGCTGGCCCGGTGCATGGCGCAACTGCCCATCCTTTATGGCGAAGAGGCCGAGATCGGCCGCCGACGCCAGGCTTATCAGACCGGGTTGGAGCAACTGCGGAACGGGATCGCGCACCAGCCGGCGCTGGCCCGGGCGGTGGCCGACGCGGTGGGCAGCAGTCAGCCGTTCTTTCTCGCCTACCAGGGCCAGAACGATCGGGAGTTGCAGCGCCGCTACGGGGCGATGGTCTGCCGGGCGCTGGCCCGGCACTTTCCGCCGGTGCCCTTGGCGCCGCCGCCGGCGCCGGGAGAACGGCTGCGGGTGGGTATCGTCAGCGGCTTTTTCACCGACCATACTGTCTGGCGCCTGCTGATCCGGGGCTGGCTCAGCCGGTTGGACCGGCGGCGGTTCCAGGTCTTCGGCTACCACACCGGCCTCAGGCGCGACGGCGAGACCGTCATCGCCGCCGGCCTTAGCGACCGTTTCGTCGAAGGCCGACGGAGCGGCGAGGACTGGCGCCGGGTGATTGCCGCCGATGCGCCCCATGTCCTGCTCTATCCCGAAATCGGCATGGACCCGATGGCGGCCTGGCTGGCCGCCCAACGACTGGCGCCGGTTCAGTGCAATTCCTGGGGTCACCCCAACACCAGCGGTTTGCCGACCCAGGACTATTTTCTCAGCAGCGAACTGATGGAGCCGCCCGACGGCGACCAGTATTACACCGAGCGGCTGATCCGGCTGCCCAATCTGGCCACCTGTTACGAGCCCGACCGGTTCCCGGCCCGGCCGCTGGATCGTGCCGCCCTGGGCCTGCGGCCCGGCGCCGTGGTCTGCTGGTCGGGTCAGGCGCTCTACAAGTATCTGCCTCAGTACGATCAGGTGTTTCCCCGGATCGCCGCCGCGGTCGGCGACTGCCAGTTCGTGTTCATCGAGTACGCCAAAAGCCCCGACGTGACCGCTCTGTTCCGCCGCCGCCTGGAACGCGCCTTCGCCGCCCGGGGCCTGAAGGCCGAAGACCATTGCGTGTTTCTGCGTCCCATGGACCAGGAAAGCTTCATCGCCGCGGTGCGCCACAGCGATCTCGTGCTCGATACCATCGGCTGGTCGGGCGGCCGGTCGACCCTCGACTGCCTCGCCCACGACGCCCCGATGGTAACGCTGGCCGGCCGTTTCATGCGCAGCCGCCACACCGCGGCCATTCTCCGCATGATGGACATCCCCGAAACCATCACCGCATCCCTCGACGACTATGTGACGGTGGCGGTGCTGCTGGCCCGGGATGACTGGTGGCGGACCACCCTGCGGACGCGGATGGCGGAAAACCGTCACCGGGTGTTTCGCGACCGGACATGCGTTACCGCTCTTGAGACGTTTCTTGAACAGGCGGTGAGCGCGCGGCCACCCATGACCCGGCAGGGCGGCCATGCATCGGCTCCGCTGTCGGGCGACTGTTCGGACGGGGCTCAGTCCGCCCGGACCGGGCAAAACCCAGACCGGAGCAACCGGATATGACGATTGCCGGAGTCCGGGCAGCCCTTACGGAAAAAGCCAACATCCGGGTTGGTGCGGGCACGGTTTGGTCGGCGCGTGTTCGTTCACCCCGATGTCAAGCGCCACCCCCGACCCGCAACGGGGCGCCGTCCATGACCCAGTCGACCACCGGCAGTCCCCGATGGCCGTGGCTGGCCACGATCCAGACGTAATCCTCCTTGCCACCGGCCTGGCGGATCGCGCCCGCCTCCAGCAACGCTCCGGGGGGCATGGATGGGCGTTGGGACAGGATCAGGACATGGCTGATCGGCAGCCCACGGAACCAGGGGTTGCGGCTCTGGCTGGCCAGGAACGGCAGCGGCGCGAGCACCGAGACGCTTCGTCGCGCCACCCGCAATCCCGCCTCCAGGAACGCCACGGTGCCCCTGGACCGGTAATAGGGCGGATTGGTCACCACATGATCGAAGGACTCCTGTGGCCACGCTCCGGCCAGCGTGAAATCCACCGGCGCCACACAGGACGGGTAGCCGCGGTCCACGAGGTCGGAGCCGGTGGTATCCAGACCACGGCGACGGCAGACCTCGACGATGGTGCCGCGCCCGCAGGCCGGATCGAGCACGGTGCCGGTGAGGCCCAGCGAGTCAATCAACAGATCGACGCACCAGGGCTCCTCGACGTACCAGTCACAGGGGTCGTGGACCCACTCGGTCTTGTGACGGTTGTGGGCGTTTTTCGCGACCGGAAGCGGGGCGGGGAGCGGGGTGCTCATGGGGTTCCGAACAACACCGGCGGGGCGGGGCCGATCCGCACCTGTTGCGCCGCGGATTCGACCGCGCGGCGCAATGAACCGGCGGGCAGACCCCCATATGCGCCAGGATACGAAAGGGCATTGAAAGGAAACAATCTTGTGGGCTCCGCCCGCACCCGCAGAGGGCCGACCGGCCCTTTGAACCCATGAGTTTT
>PLTC01000301.1 GCA_003165295.1 Rhodospirillales bacterium
TGCAGGGCGGAGCCCTGCAAAATCACGGCAACGGCACCATTCCGGCGCATATCGGGCGTCTCCTCAGAACAAATGCCCGCCGCGCAGGGCCTTGGTCCGCAGATAAGCCTGATTGTGATCGTTGCTGGGGATGACGTGGGGCACCCGCTCGACCACATCGATGGCGCACCGGGCCAGTTGCGNNGTTGTTGGTCATCAGCCGCACCCGGTTGAAACCCAGTCGGTGCAGCATCTCGGCGGCGGGCAGATAGAGCCGTTCGTCGGCATCGAAGCCGAGCCGCTCGTTGGCGTCGAGGGTGTCGTAGCCCTGATCCTGGAGCTGATAGGCGCGCAGCTTGTTGACCAGACCGATGCCCCGGCCCTCCTGAGCCAGATAGAGCACGATGCCGCTGCCCTGGATCGAGATTTCAGCGATGGCCCGGCGTAACTGGTCGCCGCAGTCGCAGCGCAACGAGCCGAGCAGGTCGCCGGTGAAGCATTCCGAATGCAGCCGGACCAGCACCGGCTCGGTGGTCCCGGGTTCGCCGATGACGATGGCCAGGTGTTCGTGGCCGCCGTTGCTGGGCCGGAAGGCGATGATCCGGGCATCGGGCGCGTCGGCCAGAGGCACCCGCGCCTCGGCCACCGGCCGCAGTGCCCGCGCCGCCTGCCGCTGGTAGCCGGCGATGTCGGCGTCGGTCACCAGCCGCAGGTCATGGCGCCGGCACCAGGCCGGGTCGGGCCGGCAGTCGTGGGCGACCGTCGCCATGATCGCGGTGGGCAGCAGCGCCGCCAGCTTGGTCAGGCGGACCGCGGCAACCGCCAGGGCGTCGGCCTCGCCGACGGTGGTATGAACCGCATCGGCGCCCCCCGCCCCAAGGTCCGTCACCGGCGGGCGCCGGCCCGGTTCGACCAGGCCATGAATGTCCTCGACGCTCAGCTCGACCGCAGGCGTCAGCGTCACCACCCCCGGGCCGGCCGATCCGAGTAACCCGACGGCGGCGGCGCGCCAGCGGGTGAGGGCCAGCAGCGGCGCTGCACCGGCCAGCCGGCGCAGCCGGGCCAACGCTTCGGCGGTCAGGGTTTCGACGGCCAGCGCCAGGGCGATCCGGCCGGTTCCGTCGTCGATGGCGACGGGCTCGCCGCAACGGAGCGCGACCCGGGCGCGATCGACGAGGCGCAAGGCGTGGGCGTCGGTCTCGGGAGAAGAGGACAAGGGCATGGCCGGAACGAGAGGGCTGGGCTGCGAAACCGGGTGATGGGGAGAAAGGAGCATGACAGGCATCCCGACGCCGGGCTCCCGGCGATCACGCCGCGTTCTTACAGGTCCGACCGCGGCGGCGTCAAAACAGTTTGCAGGCGGGGCAGGTCTTCACCGGTTTCCGATGGCTTACCCGGCGGGTCACCGCCGGACTCCCGCGCAGTCCCGACTCGCAAGCCTATCGGGATGGCGGTGCGAAAGCAAAAGCGTGATTTGCAGGTCAGCGCGGTCGATTGCAGCCGGTGATCGCGATATGATCGGGTGTCGCGGCAGCCAGATGCGGACCGATCATGACGCCGGTAAAGCGGATTCTCCTTGTGGATGATGACGGGCCGTTGCGGCAGTCGCTGGCCGAACAGTTGCGGCTTTATGAAGAGTTCGAGACCGAAGAGGCCGAGACCGCGGGGGCGGCGCTGGCCATGGCCCGCGACGGCCGTTTCGATGCCATCCTGCTGGATGTCGGTCTGCCCGACATGGATGGTCGCGACCTGTGCCGGGTGATGCGGCGCGCCGGCGTGCGCAGCCCGGTGATCATGCTGACCGCGGCCGGCACCGATGCCGATACCATCCTTGGCCTGGAGTCGGGGGCCAACGACTATGTGACCAAGCCGTTCCGGTTGGGCGTGCTGCTGGCCCGCCTGCGCGCCCAGTTGCGCCAGTTCCAGCAGAGCGAGGACGCCACCTTCGCCATCGGCCCCTACAGCTTCCGGCCGGCGGCCAAGCTGCTCCAGGACGATCGGGCGAACCGCAAGGTCCGGCTGACCGAGAAGGAGACGGCGATCCTCAGGTACCTTTATCTGGTTGGCGAGAAGGTGGTCGGGCGCGACGTGCTGCTGGGCGAGGTCTGGGGCTACAATGCCGGCGTGACCACCCACACCCTGGAAACCCATATCTACCGTCTGCGCCAGAAGATCGAAGCCGACCCGTCCAACGCCCGGATTCTGATCACCGAGCCCGGGGGCTACCGGCTGGTGCCGTGAGTGCGGGAGCGGCGGGGCAGCCGCTCAGCCGCTCAGCCGTGGCGGATGCCGTCGGGGATGGTCCGTTCCGAGAAACGACGGAACAGGCGGCGGTTGCGCGGCTGGACCCGGCCGAGATGCCGGGTCTGATCGGCCAGCGTCAGCCGCCGGCGCCAGTAGCCCACGGCGTGGGGCGTGGTGCCGATCCGGCGGGCGATTTCCCGGTCGCTCCAGTCGGCGGTGGCCGGGTCGCGGAGCAGGTCGATCAGCGCCTGCCGCTTGTCGGTGGCGTTGGGATGGACGTGCTGGCCTTCCAGAGCCTTGCCGACATCCCAGAGCTGTTCGGCGGTTTCCCGGGCCAACTGGTGCCAGCGCCGGGTTTCCTGGCGCTGGCGGGCCAGTTCGCCGCGCTCCCGGGCCAGCGTCTGCTCCATCTCCTGGACCCGCTGCTCGAGGGCGCGGAGCTGGCGGCGCAACGCCTCGGTCTCCTGGCCGTCGGTGGCCGCGGGGGGCGGTTCCGGGCGTGGCGGCTCCCGTCGCGGCTCGGGCCGGCGCGCCATGGCGGCCAGATCGCGAAAACTCAACCCGGCGCGGGTCAGCATGATGCGGGCCGCGCGTAATGCCGACTGTGCCTCGCCGTGATGTTCGGATTCGGCGAGGGCGAGCACTTTGGCGAATTTCTCAGGATCCATCACTCTTGCGATACCCGCCGCCGTCAGGTTGTGTGGGCGTGGCCATCCTCATAGCGTGTGAGCGTGGCCCTCCGTTCCCCATTTCAGTGCTGCGTGAGCGTCGCCCACCGCCGAGCCACCCTATACCACATTCCGGATCGGAGCGAGAAAGGCCAATTGTCCGGTCAGCATGCGGGTACCGGCCGGTGGCCGAAGATGGCGGTGCCGACCCGGACGTGGGTGGCGCCGAAGCGCACCGCCAGCGGAAAATCGCCGCTCATGCCCATGCTGATTTCGGCCAGGCCGTGGCGGCGCGCCAGATCCGCGAGCAGGGCGAAGTGGAGTGCCGGGTCCTCGTCGTGGGGCGGGATCGCCATCAGACCGGTGACGGGCAGGCGGTACCCGTCGCGGCAGGCGGTCAGCAGCGCCTCCAGCCCGGTGGGGACGACTCCGGCCTTCTGGGGTTCCTCACCGGTATTGACCTCCAGATAACAGCGCGGTCGCCGGCCGCTGGCGGCCATTTCGGCGGCCAGCGCCGTTGCCAGCCTGGGCCGGTCGACGGTTTCGATCACGTCGAACAGCGCCACCGCGTCCCGCACCTTGTTGGTCTGGAGCGGGCCGATCAGGTGCAATTCAAGGTCGGGAAAGCGGGCGCGCAGGGCCGGCCACTTGGCGGCGGCCTCCTGAACCCGGTTTTCGCCAAAGACCCGCTGTCCCGCCGCCAGCGCCGCTTCCAGCCGCGCCGCCGGTTGGGTCTTGCTCACCGCGACCAGCGTTACCGCCCCGGCGGCGCGCCCGGCTTCCGCCTCCGCCTGCCGTATCGCCTGCCGCACCGAAGCGAGGGCGAGGGCGACCTCATCGTCATCCTCCTGTGGCGGGCGGGCCTGTGGCGGGCAGGGGGGCGTGCCGGCGTCGGTCACAACCGCCCCCTGTCGCCGCTGCCGCGGCCACCGGTGTCCGGCCGCTGGGTCTGTACCGAGTTTCGCACCGAGTCCCCCCCAATCCAACCGTGGACCTTTTTCCGAGCCCGTTATATAGAAGGCCCCGGCGATCGGCGGAAAGAGGATTGTGCCATGCAGAGCAGAGTCAGGGGTCTCCGGGGTCTCTTGAGTCATTTGAGCCTGTGGTGCCTCGCGGTGATGCTCCCGGCTGCGGCATGGGCCGACGATGCGCCGGCCAGGCCGGGAACCCCGCCGCTGGCCGCGGGTTCGGCCCTCGCCGGTCTGGGATTCGGCGACAAGCCTTACGTTCTGTCCGACAGCGGCACCTTTTCCGACACGATGAACCGGATCGCCGCCGAGTCCAAACGGTCGTGCGGGACGGTGGAGAGCTTCGGCTGGGAGATCGAGGGCGATGTTCAGGCGCGCGTCGACAAGCTCACCGGTTCCCTGCTGGGCTCCTTGCGCCAGGGAAAGTTCCTGGTCCGGGACGTCAAGAGCAAGGTGGTGCCCGATAACGGCACGGTTCAAACCTATACGGCCGAACGCAGCGACCGGCGTCTGCTGCTGCTGATGGCGTTGAGCACGCCCCGGAGTCGGACTGAAAAGACCGAGCTGGTGCTGCTGATTTGCGATACCTCGCAAACAGAGAGCCAACCGAAGTAGCGTCGGCGCGCCCGGCCCGATGGCTTCGCCTGTGATCCGGCCGGCTGAGGTCGACCTGACCGTATACGGACGGAATGATCCGGCGGTGTTCATGAACCGGTTCACCCGATGCTGAACCGCGAAGGTGTTGCAGGGTGATCCGCTTTTTCGGGAAGTGACACCATCACGATCCTGTCACGGTTCCGTGGACCCGATCTGCTTGAAATGGGGCGGGGTGTAATCGGGTGGTTGCTGTCGTGCAACGCCCGGGACCACCAAAAATGGGTTGGCAATCGCCGCTGACCAGAGTATGCGAAGTGAAGCGTGGGATGGGGAAGCCTGACCTCGGTTGGAAATCCTGGCCGGGTCAGGGCGTGGCGATCGGCCGGCGGTTTCCGGTGACGACCGGATCACCGGTTCCGGCCACAGGCGTCACGGCCCCTGACCCGCGCGATCAGGGTGGTGTCTCAAGCCTGGGCCTTGCGGGAAAAGTTGGTTGGACCAAATGATGGACCTTGATCTGGACGCCACCATTCTTGACGGGATACCGCCCGGCGAGCTTGAGGACTTTCTGGCTTGGCGGAGTCGGGTGAAGGGAACCAATATTTCCGAGAAAACGCTGCTGGCGACCGACTATCTGAATCATTTCAATGAAATCGTTATGCTGATTGAAATGGTTCCAGATATGCCGATGATGCTGGACGAGTGCTATTTATGGGAACCCAGGTCGTATCAGGAGCATTTCAGGCAAAGCGGCTTCTCGGACAAGGAGCTGGCGATCGCTGCTTACGAGCATGTTCCGGCGAAATTTCGCGGACCATTTGAGGATACCATTATCCAGATGCAGATGGTTGTCAGTGCAACCATCCAGCGGATGGCGGCGGCGATCGAGGCTGACAACCTGGATCAACTGCGCTTCGATTGTCAGATCTCGGTTGGGGTGATCCACAAGATCATTCAGGTGGCCAATGGCATCATCCACGGGGCTGCCGGCATGATGGATCAGGAAGAGATTGACCTTTACCTGGGCAGTGCTTGAGCCGCGACCGGCGGCTGTGGGTGGTGGCCGTCGTGAGTCTGGCGCCTTCGGGTGATGTCACGTATAACGGGGGCCGACTGTCCGCCCCCCGGGGCATGCTGACGAAGAGGATGACAATGGCGAGCAACAAGAGGGCGATCAAGGCGGCGGCCAGACGGTTCTACGACGCGGTCGAAAGTGCGGCTTCCAGTCTGGAGGAGTTGGTTTCCTTCGGTGACGAGGACGTGTTCGAGGACATCGCCGAGGACCTGCTGGAAGATTCCCACGACGGGGAGTCGATCATCCGGCGTGCCTGGTTGGAACAGGTGGCGGCGTTTACCCTGCTCCAGGCGGTCAAACTCGACCTTGCCGGCGGTGAGGACGAGGAAGAGGACGAGGACGAGGAGGAGGTCGAAGCCGGCGAAGCCAAGATCTGAATCTGGCTGATTCGGGGCTGGGTGATCCGGCAGGCGCGGCCGGACCGCCCGGGGGGCGGCGGGGACGCCGGGTACCCACGGGACAGGCGCTCTCCCGGAGCGCGCGGCGCCGCCGCAGTTTTTCCCGGGAACCCGGGTTGATGGTGCTCCGCGCGCGCCGCCATCGTGGCGCCCGGTGTGCGGTGTCCGGGAGGCTTGCCGCTCGGGTGCGGCCCGTGCTTAAGTCGGTTCGACGCTTCGGTCGGTTCGACCGGGCGGCGGTGCGTGCAGGAAGGGGCTTCCGGCCGGGGGCGCCGACTGTTCCGCCGGGCCTCTCCATATTCCGCTGAAAGGACTGATTGATGAGTTTGCTACCCATGATCCGGGCTGCCGCCCTGGGGTTGGTGATTGGTGGCTTGGCGGCGCCGATGGCGGCGTTTGCGGCCGATTCTGCACCGGCCGGTGGCGCCGCAGGCGACGATCCGGTGGTGGCGCGAGTCGACGGCGGTGAGATTCACCGCTCTGAAGTGCTGACCGCGATGGCCTCGTTGCCGGCTCAGGTCCGGCAGATGCCGGCGGAGACCATCTTTCCGGCCATGCTCGACCAACTCGTCAACAGCCGGCTGGTGGCGGCTGCGGCCGACCGGCAGAAGCTGCGCGACGATCCCGAATTCCAGGAGAAACTGAAGCACGCCGAACTGCGGGTGCTCCAGGAGATCTATCTGACCCGCGCGGTGAAGGCCAAAATCACCGATGAGGCGCTGAAGCAGCAGTACCAGAAGTACCTGGAGAAGTACGTGGCGGAGCACCCGCCCCAGGACGAAGTCCGGGCCAGTCATATCCTGGTCGCCACCGAGGCCGAGGCCAAGGCGCTGATCGCACAACTGAAGGGTGGGGCCGATTTCGCCAAGTTGGCCAAGGAAAAGTCCACCGATGCCGCGGCGGCGGCGCAGGGCGGCGATCTTGGCTTCTTTACCCGCGATGCCATGGTGGCGCCCTTTGCCGAGGCTGCGTTCGCCGGCACCCCGGGACAGGTGATCCCGACCCCGGTTCATACCGAGTTCGGCTGGCATGTGATCCGGGTTGACGAGCGCCGCAAGGCCGCGCCGCCGAGCTTTGACGACGTTC
>PLTC01000048.1 GCA_003165295.1 Rhodospirillales bacterium
CCCGAAAGCGCGCCGCTGTCGTGGTCCAGGGTCATGCGCAGCAGCCGGGTCTCGACCTGGGAACTGCGGCCGGGCGCCGGGCCGGCGGCCCCGCCGCCCAGGCCGAGCCGCCGGCGCCAGCCTCGCAGCCGCAGGGCCAGCGGCACCACCAGCGCGGCGGCGCTGAACAGCAGGCCCTCGCGACCGCTGGCGATCAGCAGCACCGCCACTCCGGCCAGCCCCGCCGCCGCGGTCCACCGGAGAATTTTCGCCAGCACCCGCGGTTCGGCGGTGAGGAAGCCGCGAGCGATCATCACCACCCCGACGATCACGGCAAGCCCGAGAAGCAGTTCCGGCACCACGCCTCCTTACGGGATCAGGCCGGGCGGTCGCCCGGCCGCGCCATCTGGTCGGTCAGGGCGCGCACGAGGCCGCCGCGGCTGCGGCCCAGGTCCTCGAGGGCGGCGCGTCCGCCGGCGGCGAACACCGCCACCGCCGACAGCAGGTCTCGGAGCTGTTTGGCGCTGCCGGCATCGAACGGGCACCAGGCGCCGCCGCTCAGCCGCGCCACCTGCTGGAAGGCGCGCCGCGTTACCGCATCGTCCCCTTCCTGGAACAGGAACGCCGGAACGCCGAGAACGCCCAACTGTCCGGCCAGATCGCCCAACCGGTCGAGGTCCTCTTCCATGGAATCGCCGACCGCAACCAGGGCGTTGACGCGCTCGCGCCCGGTTTCGGCCAGGGCGTGGCTCAGCACCCGGCACCATTGGGTCTGGCCGGCCAGACAGTGGACCGCGGTCATCCGCCGCAACAGCTCGGCGGCACTGCCCAGCCAGGGCGCCGCCTTGCACTCGCCGAAACCGCGGAAAAACACCAGCTGAATATCCAGCCCGCCGAGCGCCGCCGTGGCCTCGAACATCTCGCCCTGAAGCTGACAGGCGCGGTCCCAGGTCGGCTGGCGGCTGGCGGTGGCATCGAGCGCGAACATCAGGCGGCCCCGCCCGCTCCGCGTCTGGCGAGGCGTCGTCGCGAGTTGCCGGAGGAAAGCCGTGATCTCGGCCGGAGAGGAGGTGCCTGCCGGCAGATTACCGCTGTTACCCATCGCCACCCCCGTCGTTGCCGGCCCGCCGCGGGCGGCGGCGCCTGGCGGCTCTGATGTCCTGAGGCATATATAGTCCTAAAGACCGCTGACGGCAGCGGCCAGGATCGCGGCGGTCGGCTCAGGCATGGCGATCCGGTAACAGTTTCAGCAGAGTGCTGCACGTTGTTGATCAACATAGTTGTGATGAAGTGTTCATGACATTGACGTCTCTGCAACCTTATACCTTTCGATATCAGTCGCGAATCCCTGCTTAAAAAATTGAATGGTACCAAGTTTGGTGTCTGCTGATCGATATCTTGCTCCGACCCCGATGTAAAATCTACCATATTTTTGGTCGCACAAGTACTGAATAGTCTGATATAGGGCGTAGTGGCACGGATTGGTTTTATCATAGGCACCGATATTATAATAGGCGACACGGGCATCGGATGTCGTTGGAACATCGACAATGCCCGTAATTGCCACACGAGTCCGGTCGTCATCGCCAAATTTTAATAAGCACCCCTGACCCACTGACATCATGGAATTCTGGTACTCCATAAGAGTAGTATCAATATATTTATCACGAAGAAAAATGCCATCAGATGGATCAAAGGACAAAGAGACAACCGGTTTGCGATGCCTGTACTTATTAATTAATGATTTGTAGCTTTTCCGAATATGAGTCCAGATCAGAGTCTCGCTCAGTGTCAGGTCAACGTACATATTAACGTAATCGCCTTCCCTGTCGAAATGAATTGAAAGTTGATCGCATGCCGTCGAAGTGATCTCATCCATAAGTAGACGAATTCGCGGAGCGCAATGTATCCGTCTTAGCAAAATAAGGTGCCGTATCGCCGTTTTCATCGCTGAATGGAGTAACTGAAGGTTATCGGTTCCGTGAATAAACGAGACAGGCCAGCCGGAATTACAAATTTCCAGTCCCAGAGCGGTGCATCGGGCGCATAACAGGGTGGAGCGTCCTCTTTTAACCAGGAACGACAAGTCTTCATTTAGACGATTGTTATTGACTACCTTTATGGCAAAGGGAGCTGTAATGCCCTTGGTCGGATAGGGAAGCGCGAGATTCGTTTTCGTTGTTTTGACGATGTCATTGCCTTCAAATTTATCGAACCAATCGGTAGGATAGTCTGTTACCAAAAAGTCATGGCCGGCCCGGTTCAGGCATCGCTTGATCGCATCGGCGTCAAGTGGGGAGGACTCACAAACCATCGAAATGATATCGCAAGCAAATCGTTCTCGAGTCACTTCATCGTCAATGGATTGTAATTCACTCCAGAATGGCTGTGAATCGACTGCGCCTTTGCGTCTTATAACCGTAACAATCGATTCAATCGAAGCCATCAACCTCTCCGATGAGCATTTCCACTTGGTCCGCAGACGCCGATGGCCGACCGGATGGAACCGCTCAGCGTCGGCGGAACAGGAACTCACGGCCGAGTTTGACCCGGTTTACCCCATCGTATTCGATTACGTCGGCGGTGGCATAGGTTTCGGTCCAGTTCTCGGGCAGGAACGAGCCGGTGCCGATGATGTCGATGGGGGCGTTGGCCTCGGCCATCACCCGGCACTTGGCGGGGCCGAAGCCGCTGGAGGCAACGATTTTGACCTTGGGGAAACCGGCACGATCGAGCGCGTCGCGAAGGTGGAAAATCGCCGCGGCAGAGACGCCGGCGCCGATCAGGTAACGCAACTGAGTCTCGTCCCGGTAGCCGCGCACCGCGTCGGGGGCGTGGCGCTCCAGGGCGGCATAGGATGCCGAAGGGTCAAGTCCCTCGACGAAGCGGCTGCCGGCGGTATCGACCCGGACCGCAAGACGCCCGGCCGCCGCCAGCTCGGGAAAGCGTCGGGCCACCGCGATGCTGTCGGTCACTTCCTTGCCGAAATAGTCCACCAGCACGGTCAGCGCCTGGTCGGGAAAGGTTTCGTGGAACATCTCGGCGGCGCGGACCGTCGAACCGGCATAGCCGATCAGGGCGTGGGGCATGGTGCCGCGGCCGGCGCTCTCGCCGAAATAATGGGCGGTGGCGTCGGTGGCGTTGCCGACGAACCCCACCGCCCCGACCTTGCGCTGTGCCCGCTCCGAGCCCACCGAGGCGGCGTAGGCCATGATTTCGGCCATCTCCACCCCGGCGCAATGGCGGGCGTCCATGGCCAGAAACGCCACCCGCGGCAGGTCCGAGCACATGGTGTAGGCGTTATAGGCGGCGACGCAGGCCGGTCCCAGCTTCATCAGCAGGATCGTTTCCAGTTCCACCAGATGGTGAAGGGAACCGGTCAGATACAGCATCGGCTCGCCGGCACCGACCCACTTGCCTTCGGGGTAGTTGACGGCGATGTCCACCCGGAAGCCACCTTTGCGCGCCACCGACTCCAGCCAGGCCACGGCCAGCCGCGGCGCCGACAATACCGGGCGGCGCATGAACACCGCGTAGGTGACGGCGCAGTCGCCGAAGCGGGCCACCACCCCTTTGGTGCGCTTGAAATAGACGTCGGTCCAGGCGGTAATGGCCTCGCCGGCGGGGCCGTCGACCGCAGGCGATGCCGGCATGGTGGTGTCCATGAAGTTCCTCCGCAGCTAGTCCTGCCGCTGTCAGCCCTGTCGCCGGGGTGAGCGTTGCCCCGCCCGGCGCCGTTTTTCCTCCCGCAACTCTTCAGCGATCAGGAACGCCATTTCCAGCGACTGGTCCGCATTCAGGCGAGGGTCGCAGGCGGTATCGTAACAGGCCGAGAGACCGACATCGGTAAGGTTGTCGGCGCCGCCGGTGCATTCGGTGACGTTGCGTCCGGTCATTTCGAAATGGACGCCGCCGGCATGCACCCCTTCGGCCCGGCAGACCGCGAAGAAGCCCCGGACTTCGCCGATGATCGACTGGAACGGCCGGGTCTTGTAGCCCGAAGCGGTCTTGATGGTGTTGCCGTGCATGGGGTCGCTGATCCAGACCACCGAACGGCCGGCGGCGCGGACCGCGCGGACCAGCGGCGGCAGCCTGGTGGTGACGTGGTCGTGGCCCATGCGCACGATCAGGGTCAGCCGGCCCGGCTCGTTTTCGGGATTGAGGCGGTCGATCAGGCGCAGCAGGTCGTCGGTGGTCAAACCTGGTCCGCACTTGACGCCGATCGGGTTGGGCACGCCCCGCAGGAATTCCACATGGGCGCCGTCGGGCTGGCGGGTGCGGTCACCGATCCACAGCATATGGGCCGAGGTGGCGATCCACGGGGACGCCTCGGACGTGCTGTCGCGGCGGGTCAGCGCCTCCTCGTAGTACAGCAGCAACGCCTCGTGGGACGTGAAGAACTCGATCTCGCGAATCTGCGGCGTGGTCTCTCCGGTGATGCCGCAGGCGCTCATGAACTCCAGCGCCTCGGTCAGGCGATCGGCCAGCAGTTGGAACCGCTCGGCCGCCGGGCTTTTGCCGACGAAGTCCAGCGTCCACTGATGGACCCGGTTGAGATCGGCGTAGCCGCCCTGGGAAAAGGCGCGCAACAGGTTGAGCGTTGCCGCGGACTGATAGTACGCCTGAATCATGCGCTCGGGATCCGGCGTCCGTCCGGCTTCGGTGAACTCGGCGGCGTTAATCATGTCGCCGCGGTAGGACGGCCGCTCGACGCCGTTCTCGATCTCGGTGTCGGACGAACGCGGCTTGGCGAACTGACCGGCCATGCGGCCGATGCGAATCACCGGCACGCCGCAGCCGAAGGCCAGCACCGCCGACATCTGGAGTATCACCCGGAAGGTGTCGCGGATGCTGTTGGTTTCGAACTGGGTGAAGCTTTCGGCACAGTCGCCGCCCTGAAGCACGAACGCCCGTCCGGCCGCGGCACGCGCCAGGTGCTCCTTCAGTCGCCGGGCTTCACCGGCGAACACCAGGGGCGGCAGCCGGCCCAACCGGGCGGTGGCCTCCGCCAGCGCGCTCTCGTCCCGATAGCGGGGCACCTGACAGATCGGTTTCGACCGCCAGCTATCGGGGCGCCATCCCTCAACCATGACCGTGTCTCTTTCTCTTGCGTCTTTTTACGCTCTTGCGTCTCTTTGCGGCCGGATGCCACCCGACCCGACGAAATGGCTGGCTATAACCGGTTACACTCCCGGATGCCAGACCGTTCTCGTCGCTCCTGCGTCAAAGGGTGGGGGCTGTGGCCGGGCGGTCAAGGTCCCCGGCGGGATCACCGCCCGTTCACGACCTTGTGACCGTTTTATTGGCAATGTGAGTGTTGTTTTTAACGATTTTCGCCAATCTTCCTCGGTGTAGCGACCCAAGGCCGGGACCGTCGGCATCCCCGGCCACTGAAACCGCCATTTGAAACCGCCATTCGGGAGATCGTCCTATGTCGAATACCAGCAAATCCACCCTTTCGGTTGCCGCCGCGCTGGCCGGTGCCGTCGCCATGGTTTCGTTCGCGGCCCCCGCGAGCGCCGATCAGGTCAAGCAGGTCAAGTGCTTCGGTGTCGCCGCGGCGGGAGAGAACGGCTGCGCCAGTGCCGCCGCCAACCATAGCTGCGCCGGCCATTCGACGGTCGGCTATAACGGCCAGGACTGGAAGCTGGTTCCGGCCGGAACCTGTGCCGGCCTGGGCGGCAAGGACCAGCCGTTCGACGGCAAGGGCACGATGGCGCACTAAGCCGTCGCCCCCCGGAGCCGGAGCGCGGGCGTCGTGAGCCCTCGCCGCGCCTGCGATCCGATCCCCGCCCGGGCGGGGATCGGGCTGCGCACGCCCCACGTCCCGGAGCTGCTGGCGGCGCTGCCGCCGGTGGGCTGGGTCGAGATTCACGCCGAAAACTATCTGGCCGCCGGTGGTCCGCGGCTGGCGGCGCTGGAGCAGATCCGCCGCGACCTGCCGCTCAGCATCCACGGGGTCGGGCTGTCGATGGGCTCGGCCGCCGGCGTGGACGCCGCGCACCTGGACCGGCTGGTCCGGCTGGTGGACCGCTTCCAGCCGGCGCTGGTCTCGGAGCATGTGGCCTGGAGCGTCGGCGGCGGGGTTTATTTCAACGACCTGTTGCCGATTCCCTATACCGAACAGACCCTGGCGCGGCTGTGCGCCAACGTCGACCGGGTCCAGACCGCACTCGGCCGGCAGATCCTGATGGAAAACCCGTCGACCTACCTGCGCTTTGCTGCCTCGACGATTCCCGAGCCCGAGTTCATCGCCGAACTGGCGGCCCGGACCGGCTGCGGCGTGCTGCTCGACGTCAACAACATTCAGGTCAGCGCGGTGAACCACGGCTTCGACCCCTACCATTACCTGTCAACCATACCCGCCGCGGCGGTGGGCGAGATCCATCTGGCCGGACACGCCGTACTGGATATCGCGGGCGAGGTGCTGCTGGTGGATGATCACGGCTCGCCGGTGGCCCCCGAGGTCTGGCGGCTGTATGCCGCGGCCATCGGGCATGTGGGAGCGATGCCGACCTTGATCGAATGGGACACCCGAATTCCACCGCTGGCGACACTGGTGGCCGAGGCAGAGCAGGCCGACCTTTGGCTCTCCGAGGTTGTCGGGCGCCGGTCCGAAGGGAGCCGCGATGGTCTCTGAGCTTCAGGACCTGCCGGCGCTGCAGGCGGCGTTCGGGCAGGCGCTGCTGAGGGCGGATGCCGGGCCACTGGCCGGCGCCCTGGTATCGGACCGCATCTCCGCCGAGCGCCGGTTTGCGGTTCACATCAACACGGTTTTCGGCCTGCTGGGCGAGGCACTGGAGGCGGCCTTCCCGGTGGTGTGCCGGCTGGTCGGGACGCCGTTCTTCCAAAGGACGGCCCAGGTCTTCATCGCCCGCCACCCGCCTGCGGTCCCCCACCTGGCGGTCTATGGCAGCGGCTTCGCCGACTTCCTGGCCGGTTTTCCGCCGGCGGCCGGGGTTCCGTACCTGCCTTGCGTGGCGCGGCTGGAATGGGCGCGGGTCGAGGCGTACTTTGCCGCCGATCGGACGCCGCTGGATCCGGCCAGCCTCGCCTCGGTGCCGGCTGCGGCCTGTCCCGATCTGGTGTTCAGCCTGCACCCGTCGGCCCGGCTGGTCCGCTCGCCCTGGCCGGTGTTCGGGCTGTGGCGGGCACACCAGCAGGACCCGGTGGCGCCGGTCGACCCCGGAAGCGGCGGCGAGGCGGCGCTGGTCCTGCGGCCGGGCCACGAGGTGACCGTGACCCGGCTGGACCCGGGCGACGCCGCGCTGGTGGCGGCGCTGGCGGCCGGGGCAAGCCTGGCCGAAGCCGCGCTGGTTGCCGGCGACTGCGCGCCCGGCTTTGATCTTCAGACGGCGCTGGCCGGCCATTTCGGTCGCGGCAGCTTTTGCGGAGTCACCCTGGCGCGGCCGTCACCCGACGGTTGACGCTCGTTCGGATTTAACGCTCCTTCGGAGAGGATACCCCATGTACGCCTTACTGGTCCGGCTGCTGCCGATTGCCCGATGGCTTCTGAACATCCTCGATACCTGGGTCGCGCCGCTGGCGGATCTGGCCATCCGGGTGGCCCTGTTCCGGGTGTTTTTTTATGCCGGTCTGGTCAAGATCAACGACTGGAACGGTACGCTCCAGCTTTTCCAGTTCGAATATGCGGTGCCGCTGCTGCCCTACGCCCTGGCGGCGGTGATGGCCACCACTGACGAGCTGGTGTGTTCGACGCTGGTGCTGGTCGGGCTCGGTTCCCGGCTGGCGGCACTGCCGTTGCTGGTCCAGGCGATAGTGATCCAGTTTTCTTTGGGTTCCGCCAACTCTGCTTATAACAGTCTGGAACATTTCCTGTGGATGGCCATGCTGCTGGTGGTGATCGCGCGCGGTCCCGGCCTGCTGTCCCTGGACCACCAACTCCGTCGTCGCCTGTTGGGGAACGAGGCTCTATAGTCGGGCAGATCCCCGATGGTTTGGGACGTCCCCGATGGTCGGGGCCGTCCTCACCACCCGACCGGCGCCGTTCCCATGAGTTTGCCTGCCCTTGCGGTCTATTGGGACCGCCGGATGCTGATCATTCTGCTGCTGGGCTTTTCCAGCGGCCTGCCGCTGGCGCTGGTCGGGGCCACCATGACCGCGCGGCTGCACGATGCCGGCCTGGACAAGACCGGCATCGGCCTGTTCCTGCTGGCCAGCGTGCCCTATACCCTCAAGTTCCTGTGGGCGCCGCTGGTGGACCGGTTGCGGCTGCCGGTGCTGACCCGCCGGTTCGGGCGCCGGCGCGGCTGGGCGCTGTTGTGCCAGGCGGCGCTGCTGCTGGCGTTGCTGGGACTGGCGGGCGCGGATCCGGCTGTGGCGCCGTGGACCACCGGCCTGATGGCGCTGCTGGTGGCGGTGTGCTCGGCCAGCCAGGACATTGTGGTCGATGCCTACCGGGTGGAATCCCTGGACC
>PLTC01000043.1 GCA_003165295.1 Rhodospirillales bacterium
CCCGCGCCGAGGGCATCGTCCCCGCCCCGGAGGCCAATCACGCGGTCAAGGGCGCCATCGACGAGGCGTTAAGGTGCAAGGCCGAAGGCCAGGCCCGGACCATTCTGTTCAATCTGTGCGGTCATGGCCACTTTGACATGCAGGCTTATACCGATTATTTTGCCGGAAACCTCGAAGACCGCGCCTATGCCGAAAGCGATCTGACCCTGTCGCTGGCCGGATTGCCGAGAGTGGCCGACTGAATATCCTAATTTAGGGAGCTTGGTACCACCATGGCGCGTCTCGGCATCGATCTTGGCGGCACCAAGACCGAGGGGATCGTGCTGGATGACCAGGGCCGGGAGCTGGCCCGCCGCCGGGTGGCGACGCCCCGGGGCGACTATGACGCCACCCTCGCCACCATCGTCCAACTGGTGGCGACCCTGGAACACCAGGCCGGAACCGGTGGCGGGGCCAGCATCGGGGTCGGCATTCCCGGAGCCCTGTCGCCCGCCACCGGCCTGGTCAAGAACGCCAACTCCACCTGGCTGATCGGCCGGCCCTTTGACCGGGATCTGGCGGCGGCGCTGGGCCGGCCGGTCCGTGTGGCCAATGACGCCAACTGTCTCGCGGTTTCCGAGGCCACCGACGGCGCCGGCGCCGGGGCTGCGGTGGTGTTCGCGATCGTCCTCGGTACCGGTTGCGGCGGCGGCATCGTGGCCCATCACCGGGGACTCACCGGGGCCAATGCCATTGCCGGGGAATGGGGCCACAGCCCGCTGCCCTGGCCCGCCGACGACGAGCGCCCGGGGCCGCCCTGTTACTGCGGGCGGCGGGGTTGCCTGGAAACCTGGGTCTCGGGAACCGGCCTTGCCGCCGACCACGCCCGCGTCACCGGCCAGACCCTGGACGCCGCCACCATCGCCGCCGGCGCCGCGGCGGGCGACCCGGCGGCGCGCGCCACTCTTGCCCGCCATCACCGGCGGCTGGCGCGCGGTCTGGCGGTGGTGGTCAATCTGCTGGACCCCGACGTGATCGTGGTCGGCGGCGGCCTGTCCCGGCTCGACAGCCTCTATCGGGAACTGCCCGGACTGCTGGGCGAGTGGTGCTTTTCCGATACCCTCACCACCCCGATCCGTCCGGCCCGGCATGGCGACTCCAGCGGCGTGCGCGGCGCCGCCTGGCTGTGGCCGCCGGGCGAAACCGCCACCCCCGCACCGGGAGCGTCCTGATGACCGGACATCTGATCACCGTCCTTGGCCAGCGCCTGGAGTACCGCTGGATCGGCGGCCTTGCCCCCCACGCGCCGCCGCTGGTGTTCCTGCACGAGGGGCTGGGCTCGGTCAGCCTGTGGCGCGACTTTCCCGACCGGTTGGTCGAGGCCACCGGTTGTCCGGCCCTGGTTTATTCCCGCCGCGGCCTCGGTGCCTCGGAGCCGCTGACCCCACCCTATCGCCGGCCCAGCAACTACCTCCACGTCGAAGCCCTGGAGGTGCTGCCCCGGGTGCTCGATCATTTCGGCATCCACCGGCCGATCCTGTTCGGCCACAGCGACGGCGCCACCATTGCCCTGATCCATGCCGGCGGCGCCGGTCGGCCGGTGGCCGCCGCCATCGTCGAGGCGCCCCATGTCATCGTCGAGCCCGAGACCCTGACCGCCATCCGCGCCACCGTCGAGGCGTGGCACACCACCGACCTGCCCCGTAAACTGGCCCGCCACCACCATCACCCCGAAGGAACCTTTCTGGGGTGGGCCGAAGCCTGGCTGCATCCCGAGTTCCACGATCTTGATGTCAGGAACCTGCTGCCCGGCATCTCGTGCCCGGTGCTGGTGATCCAGGGCGAAGACGACGAATACGGGACCCTGGCCCAGGTCGACACCGTGGTCGGCCGGACCTCGGGACCGGTGGACTCCCTGATTCTCCCGCAATGTGGCCATTCGCCCCATCGCGACCGGCCGACCGCGGTGCTGGACGCCACCCTGACCTTTCTCGACCGCCACCTGCCGCGGCACGCCGACTGACCCGCGGGCGGCTTCGCGCCATGGGCGCCGGGAGATACGACAGATCGTTGAAATAATCGGGATTTTGTGGGCTCTGCCCACACCCGCAAAGGGCCGGGCGGCCCTTTGAGGCCATGACGTGAATGAGGTCAAGGAGGCGAGCCTCCTTCGCGGGTGCAAGGCAGCGCCCTGAAAAATCAAGGCAATCTGCTCACCATCACCGCCCATATCGTCTTCCCGACATGGGCCGACCTTGTTGCCGCAGGCGCCGACGCCAATGCCCGAACGCCCTGAAAAAGAACGCTCCGGCCGGCCAATGAGAATTGCTGCCCGCCCTTCCGACGCCCCGCCACGCGCGTCGTTGCCCGTACAGAGTCCCGCCCGCTAAAAGTCCTTGATTCGGAGCGACGGGTTGGTTACCTCTGTCGCGGTTCGCGGTCCCCATCGTCTAGAGGCCTAGGNNTGTGCTCGGCTGCGCCTGCGGCGAAGTCGGTTGCCGGCCTTTGGTGTGCAAGGTTGAGGTTACGGACGCAAATGTGACCTGGAATGGTTTCCGGCAACCCTTTCGCCCGAAGCACAGCTATTCCCGGTTCGGGCCCTTTGTTTTCGCCACAGCCGATTACCTGATCGCGGTACACGAACTCTCGGCGAAGATATCGCCTGAGCCGTGATGTCGACGGCGGCAAAAACTCCGTGGCAGGCTACGGCATCCCGGGTTCAGAGCCGCCGCTTCCCGGCTCGCCCATCCCGCGGGTCTGTCCCGGGAAATCTCGACGATGGTCTGCCGGGATTGGTCCGTATCCACAGGATACGCCATTGGAGCAGCCGGAGTACCTCAAGGCCGGTGAAATTCCGGCCGGTCGGACGTGCGGACACTGCACGGCGCCGAATCCCGCCGTCTCCATTGGCCCCCAATCGCTCCGACCCGTTTGCCTTACCGGGATGCGTCGGCGCCGCATCGGAAGATCGACGGGGACTCGCCACCCGACGACGAATGCGTTATTCCCGCTTGATGGCTGTCCCGGCTTCCAAGCCCTTGACAGGCGGCCGGAGCCGACTCTCGCTCGAATCAAGGTTGCCGCCCCGGGCAGGACGGTGTTACGCTATGGACTCTGCGGCAAGTCTGGGGACGAACTCCGTGTCCATCAAGATCGACGGGCCGGGCGCGCTTCGCGGCGGCCCGGTCAAGCGTAGCGGGCGCAGCGACGGCAGCGGTTCGGGCACGTTCTCCCGGATGGTTGGCGAGGACGCCACGAATGTCGCCGGCGTCAGCTCGGCCAACCCGGTTACGGCGGTCGAGAGCCTGTGGGCGTTACAGGAGGTCGACGATGCCGCCGCACGGGAGTCGAAGGGCAAGCGGCGGGCACTCGACCTGCTCGACACCCTGGATGAGTTGCGCCACGGTTTGCTGATCGGCACCATTCCGCGGGAGAAACTTTCGTCCCTGAGCCGGATGATCCAGAGCCGACGCGCGCACGTCGACGATCCGAAGCTGGCGGCGCTGCTCGACGAAATCGATTTGCGCGCCCAGGTTGAACTGGCCAAGTTCCACCCGTAACGGAACGCCCATGGCGAACGGGGGAGCCGCCGCCGCCGGCCCCGGCGGACCGGTCCGCGCTGTTATCGGCTGAGCCGGTTGCGCAGTTGCTGGATAATCAGCGCCGTCTGATGCAGCATGGGGTCGCTGCCGGCCATGGCCATGAAGGTTTCGAGGGCGGTAATGGCGGCCGGGATGTTGCCCAGATGCGCCCGCAGCAGGCCGGTCTCGCGCCACAGCGCCGGCTCCTGGGGGGCGAACAGCAGCATGTCATCCAGCGTTTCCAGCGCCCTGGCCACCTGGCCGTTGCGCAGGTGGCGCAGCTTGATGTTGTTCTGGAGCCGGAGC
>PLTC01000031.1 GCA_003165295.1 Rhodospirillales bacterium
TTCATCGGCCATGCCGAAGCGGTGACGGTGGAGTTCGAGCAACCGATCACCGCCGACCAGGCGCGGGAGGCCCTGCGGGCCGCCCCCGGGGTCTGCGTGGTCGACCAGCGCATGGATGAGGGCTACGTCACCCCGGTCGAGGTGGCCGGCGACGATCCGGTCTACGTGTCGCGCATCCGCGAGGACTACACCGTGGAAAACGGCCTGTGCCTGTGGGTGGTTGCCGACAACCTTCGCAAGGGCGCGGCGCTCAACGCCGNNCCGTGCAGATCGCCGAGGTGCTGGTCGGCGAGTATCTCTGACCAGGGTTTGAGGCGTGTCGGGGCGGCGCCGCAAGGAGGGGTTGCGGGGGCCGGCAATGGCCGGGAACGACAGTCGCTGATGATGGCGGTTTAAAAGTCGCTCAAAGCATCGGTGGCCTGTCGGCCCGGTTGGTCTCCCGGTTGAGGTTCATGGTCGCACAGGCTCGCCGGTCGGTTTCCGAAACCCGGGCGGATGGCCTGGCAAACCGCCTCAGACCAAAAAATTGCCGTTGACCGGCCGGCGCGAGAACGGGTGCAAAACGATATCGTCGCGAGACGGGGGACCAAAGCCCGGGCAGGAAACTGCTCCGGGCTTTTTTCGTGGCCATCACCAGGCGCACGGGATCGCCGCCTGGAAGCGCGCTGATCATAAAGTGCGTCCAAGATCAAGGCACCCCGTGGTGTGGAAGTCATGACGTAGATCATGACTTGAGAGCTGGCATCAGAGGGCGGATCAAAGCCTTCCGCTCCCAATTTTACCATCAACACCGGCGGCACTGCGCCCCGGCTCCGGTTTTTTTCCAACACCATCACCGTGAAACAGAGTCGGGCGGCGGCTGGCCGCGCCGGAGGGAGAGGACTCATGTCCAATTTTTCTCTGGGGAACCGAGAGTCGCACTACAATCCCGATGAACCGCGGGACTGGCACGGCCGCGGGACCACCGGCGGCTCATCCTGGCGCGACAACCCGCCGGGCGACCCCAGCGCCGCGGGCCGCGCCCGCACCTTGCTGGGGCACGCCCGCGTCGGTGCCTGGCAAAAGGGCATCCTTTCCGATGTCGCCTGGCCGACCCTGGCCGAGGCGGCACGCTTCAGCATTAATCTCATGGGCCATGCCGGCAGTAGTCTGCCCCCGATCGGATACGACAATTCGATCAGTCTTGAGACGGTCCCTTTAAATATCCATCCCACCGATGCCTCGATCGTCACCTATGACCTCTTCCGATCGGCCATGCTGGCCATCATCGAGGCCTGGGAGGTGACGTGGTGCGCGGCCTACCCGACCGACATCATGGACTTCTGGCCCCCGGTGGGAAGTGGCCATCACTTCAGACTGGCCTGGATGACCTATGTCTCGCCGCGTTTCGCGCCCTTGATCCGGCCGCCCCGGGGCATCGAGGCCCAAACCGTGGCCGGAGGCGGGCTTTTGATGGTGGCGACGCGCGAACGCTTCGACGTTGCGAACACCGACCACATGGCGGCCGCCAGGGCCATCAACACCGCCATGGCCCCGCTCAACGCCCTGCCCTGGCCGCCGGACCCCTGACCTGGGGACCAGGGTCTTCGCGTCGCACAACCGAAACCAGGGGTTGGATGCCGGGCGTCCAACCCATCACCACCCTGGCGGTACAACCGTTCCGGTGGGCCGCTGCTTTGCCCGGGCACCGGACGCAATGCACCCATCGGGCCGGCGATGCTGACGTATCGACTCAAAGCACTTCGCATCGTCAATCAGGGACGCTAAGTTAATCCGGTCAGGCGCGGACAGGGCAGGGGGACCGAACCAGGCGTGAGGTTCCCACCAGATCAATCAAAAATGGTCAATGCCATGGCCATCCCGCGATCACGCATGAGCCCTGCCGAGGCTGTCGGACGGTGGCCCGCAACGCCCCGGAATCGAGGATGGGCAAAAAAAATGGATATTCAAAGAAGCGGCTCACAGCCTTCGGCCAAGGGGCCGACGGAGTATTTCACCGGGGTCGTGCGCGTCGACCCGCTGTTCGAGGCGCACGCGCCGGCCCGGGCGTGCGGCGCCAGTGTTACTTTCGAGCCCGGTGCCCGCACGGCATGGCACACCCATCCCCTCGGTCAGACCCTGATCGTCACATCCGGCGCCGGCCGGGCGCAGTGCCGGGGCGGTCCGGTTCAGCAAATCCGGCCCGGCGACGTGGTGTGGATTCCGCCGGGCGAGAAGCACTGGCATGGCGCCGGCGCCAGCACGGCCATGACACATCTCGCCATTCAGGAACAACTCGATGGCAAGGTGGCGGAGTGGCTGGAGACGGTGAGCGACGAGCACTATGCCGCCTGACCATCCCGGCAGCCGGCCGGCAACCCACCATTTACGCAACTCGGAGAGGGAAATCCCCATGGTCACCAAAGCCTATGGCGCCTATGCCGCGGACAAGCCACTGGAGCCGATCGACATCGCGCGCCGCCCGCCCGGGCCCCATGATGTCGCCATCAACATCGCCTATTGCGGCGTCTGCCACTCGGACCTCCACACCGTTCGCTCCGAGTGGCAAGGCACGCTCTATCCCTGTGTTCCCGGCCACGAGATCGTCGGCCACGTCACCGCGGTCGGCAGCGAGGTCACCGGGTTCAAGGTCGGCGACACCGTGGGCGTCGGCTGTCTGGTCGACAGCTGTCAGCACTGCGCCTCCTGCGCGGAAGGGCTGGAGCAGTTCTGCGAGAAAGGCTGGACAGGGACCTACAATTCGCCGACCCGGGACCGGCCCGGCCACACGCTGGGGGGATATTCGCAGGGCATCGTCGTCAGTGACCGGTTCGTGCTCGCGATCCGTCATCCCGAAGAGCAACTTGCGGCGGTCGCGCCGCTGCTGTGTGCCGGGATTACCACCTATTCGCCGCTGCACCACTGGAAGGCCGGCCCGGGCAAGAAGGTGGGCATCGTCGGAATCGGCGGGCTTGGCCACATGGGCATCAAGATCGCCCATGCCATGGGTGCGCACACCGTCGCCTTCACAACCTCTGAAAGCAAGCGTGAAGATGCGCTGAAGCTCGGAGCCGACGAGGTGATCATCTCCAGGACTCCCGAGGCAATGACCCAGCATGCCGGCAGCTTCGACTTTATCCTCGACACCGTCGGCGCCAGCCACAATCTCGACGCCTACACCAGGCTTTTGAAGCGCGACGGCACGCTGTGCCTGGTCGGCGTGCCCGGGCATCCCCATCCCGCCCCCGACGTTTTCACCCTGATTTTCGGCCGGAAGGCCATTGCCGGCTCGCTGATCGGCGGCATCAGGGAGACACAGGAGATGCTCGATTTCTGTGCCGAAAAGGGTATCGTCGCGGATATCGAGATGATCACGGCACAGGAGATCGACGAAGCCTACGACCGCATGGTGAAAAGCGACGTGAAGTATCGCTTCGTCATCGATATCGCCTCGCTTGGCGCGTGACATCCTGGCCTCGCCGCCCCCAATCCGGCGGCGCGGACCAGGGGCGGCGAGGAGCCTGTCTTCGGGAGGGTCTTCGGTAGAGATGCATGGGCATC